>CAZTZM010000252.1:0-8822 GCA_964618005.1 uncultured Myxococcales bacterium | reverse complement strand
ATCCGCCCGAGCTGCTGCCGCCGTTACCCGGATTGCCCGCGTCGGTGACAGCGCCCTGCCCCGCGCAGCCGCTCCACACCGCGAACGGCAACAGCGCCGCCAAGCACGACCACGACAGCCGCTTCGTCCTCAAGCGATTCGACATGTCCGTCCCTCCGGCGCGGCTAGTAGGTCGTCTGCATTCCGTTGTTCGAGAACCAGCCTTCGACCAGCCCACAGCGCATGACGAAGTCGCCGGACGGATCGGAGGCGCAGACGCAGCCGTGCTTGCCGTCGGTCTCGGCGGTGAAGCAGACGTTCCCGTTCATCACGCACGGCTGGCCCTCGAGGACGTTCGCCCCGCTGGGCGCACCGGTCGCCGACGCGTAGCCCTGCGGCGAGCAGGGCCCGCCTTCGGTCTCGCACGCCGAGTCGCCGCACTCGCCGCCGAGCGCCGTCCAGGTGGCCGGCACCGGACAGGTGCAGGCGGTGTACTTCTTGTTGCTGCAGGTGCAGGTCTCCTGCCCCAGCGAGTCGATCCCGCACCCGAGGCAGCAGCTCTGCGTGCACGCCGCGCCCACCTTGGCCGCCGCCGGCGTGCAGCTGGTCGCGACGTCGGGGTTCGGCGACTTGTCGCCGGCACAAACGCCCGCCGGCGCGCCCGCGTCGGTGCCGGCATCGACCCCGGCGCCGCCGGTGCCCACGGCGCCGCCCGTGCCGACCGCGCCGCCCGTACCAACGGTGCCACCCGTGTTCACGGCGCCGCCGGTGCCCGCCCCCGTCGAACCGCCCGAGGACAGCGATCCGCCCGTGCCGGTCGGCGTGGTCGCGCCGTTGGATGCGCAGCCGACAGCGACGAGAGAGAGCGCCAAGAGGATTTGCCGTGCGCGCTTCATGGTCGTCGGCTCAGTGGCAGGTGCCGGCGGGGACGGGCAACCCGTACGACTTCACGGCCGCCGGGTAGGCCGCCATCGCCGAGTTGGTCGTGTAGACCTTGTTCTGCAGGTTGAACAGCGTTCCGGAGACGTTGACGCCCGCCGACGGGTAGTCGGCCGGCTCCCAGATGAAGGCGCCGCGGCCCAGGTGATTCGGCAGCGCGCGCATCACCTTGTTGATCGTCGCGCCGGCGGGTGTGTTCGCGGCGCTGTTGGTGTACTCGCAGCTCATCACCGGAACCTTGTACGTGTCGACGACGTAGCTGAACGACGTGGTCCAGTCGGCGCCGCTGTCCGTCGTCCCGTAGGTCGACCCGCAGATGGCGTCCTCGTCGATGGCCGGGGTGTGGGGCGACTTGCCGGACAGGTAGTCGTCGACCCACCCGTCGAAGTTGCTGCCGCCGGCGCTGTCCGGCCGCGGGCGGCCGTTCTGCGCCCACACGATGATGGCGGGATCGGTCTCACGCACCGCCTTGATGCCCGCGTTGACCAGCGCCGAGAACTCCGCCCAGTTGCTCATCGAGATGCCGGACATTCCGGTGTTGGTCTCGTTTCCGATCTGCACCATGTCCGGCTTGGCGCCCGCCGCCACCAGCGCCTGCATGACGCCGTACACGTAGTCGTGCGCCGTCTGATAGAGGTTGTTCGTCAGGTGCGTGGCGTTGCTCACGGGCGTCGACGGCACCGTCTGGGACAGGCCGCGCCAGGCCAGCGGCATCGCTGACGCGTTGGCGTTCGTGCCCAGCGAGGCCCAGGTGTCGCTCATGTGGAAGTCGACCAGCAGCCCGAGCCCGCAGGCCTTCACGCGCTTCGCCATCGCCACCGTGTCGGCCTGACCGCACCAGTTCTGCCCGGGCGAGTAGCCGTCCGACGCCGAGGGGTTCACGAACGTTCGCAGGCGGATGTAGTTGAACCCGTTCTCCGCCATGATCTGTTCCATGGGCCTCTGCGACGTTCCGTCCGAGTACTTGTAGCCCTGCGACTCGTGCTGCGTCGTCCAGGAGATGTCGGCGCCGACGATGTACGCCGGGTTGAACGGAAAGGTGCCGCTGGACCCGCCGGCGGCGCCGCCCGTTCCCGCGCCGCCGGTGCCCGTCCCGCCCGTTCCAGTTGCCCCGCCGGTGCCGGCGCCGCCGCTGCCGGTCGTGCCGCCCGTGCTGGGCGAGCCGCCCTGTCCCGTCGTCCCGCCGGTTCCAACGCTGCCGCCGGTCGCCGGCGCGCCGCCGGTTGACGTGCTGCCCCCTTCGCCTCTCGTGCCTCCCGTGGCGGTGGTCCCGCCTGTGCTGGAGCTCCCACCCGTCGCGCCGCCGCTTGCGCCGCCACTTGCGCCGCCACTTCCTGGCGCGGCGCCACCCGTGCCGTCCATGTCCTGGCCCGTCCCGCCGCTCGCGCATGCGGCGGCCGCCAGACAGAGGGCAACGGTTCCGAAAGCCTTGCATGCACGCGTCATCTTGGGGGGCTCCTTTGCTGCGGGTTGTTGGTAAAGGGCACCCCTCGAGAAATCTGGTACGCGGAATCTGACCGCGCGATCGGCGCATGAGTTTCCGCCCGCGATTCCCTTGCACGGAGCTACGGGCCGGCACGCCGCCAGCCCTCGAACCTTTTCACCGGAGCAATGGAAATGAAGACGTCCCCCTACCGCCCTCGTTCGATCCGATCGGCGACACAGGTCGCCTGGCTGCCCTTGCTGCTCGCGCTGCCCCTGAGCGGCGCGGGCTGCGGCACCAACGACGCGACCGCCGACTCAGGCACCGAGACCGGAACGGGCGGATCGCCGAGCCAGACCGGCGGCCGGTCGGGCACGGGCGGCTCCGCGACGGGGGGGACGGTCGGGACCGGCGGCGCCAGCAGCGGCTCGGGCGGCGCGGTCGGAACCGGCGGCGTGACGGGGACGGGCGGCGCGAGCACCGGCGGGAACAGCGGCTCGGGCGGCGCGGGGGGAGGCAGTCCCAACAACGCCTGCACCCAGGCGGGAGGCTCGTGCGTCGCTGTCGTTCCCGGAAGCTGTGCTTCCGGCACGGTGACCTCCTTGTCTTGTGGTTCCGGACTCGGCTCCGAGTGCTGTATGCCGGGCGGGGCTGGCGGAACCGGCGGAACCGGCGCTGGCGGCAGCAACGGAACGGGCGGCACCGGCGGCACGACAGGTGCGGGCGGGAGCATTCCGGCCGGATTTCCGGCCGCGACGGCCGCCAACCGCGCCGTCTGCAAGTCGGTGGCGCAGCAGACCTCGCCCGCCGGCGCCAAGGTCTGCCCGGGCGGCGGTCCCGGCCCCGCCTGCATCGAGTGCCTGTTCGGCGGTGACACCTGGAACAGCACCGACGTCGCCACGGCGCAGGCCATCTCCGAGGCGGGCAACTACGCCGTGACGGTCGCGCTGGGCGGCTCGGCCGCCGGCCAGACGCAGATCGACGCCGAGACCAACCGGACCTTGCTGGCGCCGACCTCGACCAGCGCCGGCCAGTCCGAGACCTATGCCTTCGTCGTCAACGTGCGCGCCAACGAGGGTCAGCCGACCGAGAACGTCTCCGGCGGATATCCCGGGCTGGACCTCTACTTCTCGGGGCCGACGTCGATGGCGCCGGAGGTCTCGGCCGTCGGCTACGCGCTGGTCGGTTCGTCCGACAAGCCGGTGATGGTCTACATCGCCAGCGACTCGACCGCCTGCGACCAGAGCGACACCGACTACGCCGGCTGGGGCCAGATGCTGCCGCAGTTCTTCGCGCCGCCGGCGGGCATCGCCAACTACGCCGACAGCGGCGAGAGCTCGGGCAGCTTCCTCAACAACTCACGCGAGTGGACCGTCGTGAAGAACGCCATGGTGGCGGGCGACTGGGTGTTGATCCAGTTCGGCCACAACGACGGCAGCACCAGCTCGGCGACCTTCCAGTCCAACATCACGCAGATGGTGAAGGACGCCAAGGCCAAGGGCGCTACCCCGGTCCTGGTCTCGCCACCGGCGCGCGCCACCTTCAGCGGCCAGACGCTGAGCGATCAGTCCAGCCTCCACGGCGCCGACATGAAAGCGGTCGCCACGGCCCAGAACGTGGCCTTCATCGACCTCACGACCATCACGACGACCTGGTACAACCAGATGGGGCCGAACGGCTGGCAGGCGTACCACGCGCTCGGCACGGACAAGACCCACACCAACGCGGCGGGCGCGTCGAAGATCGCCGGATTCGTCAGCAGCGCGATCAGCACCCAGAAGATCGGCCTCGCCCAGTACCTGCGCCCGTAGGGCCGCGAGAACGAACACGCGGCGGCGGGCGCTCGAGCACCCGCCGCCGTTGTCTCGAACCCGCATCCGGGCTGGTCCGGCCGAAAGCGGCACAGCCGGCGCGCGGCCGGCTGCCCAGGAACATCACTGCATCACTTCTTGCCGGCCGCTCCCTCGTAAGGCTTCGGGGACGAGACCCAGGGCGTAGAGGGATGGGGAGCCGGCGGCGCTGCCGGGGGGACCGCGGCGCCGCCGGCCAAGGTTGTTCCGCCACCGGCGCGGGCGCTCCGGCGACCCGCCGTCGAGGCCGCGACCAGCCCGGCGAGGAGCAACAGCCCATACCCGATCGCCGATCGCAGCAGCCGTGAGCGCTTCCACCCCGTCGGACGCTGCGCGATCGCCGCGTCCAGCACGCGCACGTAGACGCGTCGCTTGACGATCGGCGACGTCACGAGCCGATCGCACGCCTTGACCGACTCGACCAGCGCCTCCTCCACCGATCCTGGCGCCGGCCGCTTGTCGCGCAATCGCTGCATGTCATCGGTGACAGAGGGCGCAACGTGACCGAACTGATACTCGCTGCGTCGTCAGAAATGGACGCGGTGAGGGTCCATTGGCGCCGTATCACTTTTCAACCGCCGTTCCCTTGTGGCCTGAACCGGGCAACCCCGTCCACCCCACTCGCAGGATTCAAACAATGAACAACAGACCAACGTTCCTCGCGATCGTCACAACCGTAGGACTCGCCGTCGGCGGCCTCTCGTGCGCAGGAAACGGAGGCGGCGGCGAGACAGGCAGCGGCGGATCGACCTCGACCGGCGGATCGACCTCGACCGGTGGATCAGGCGACAACGGCAGCGGAGGAACCAGCACCGGCGGTCAGCCTCAGACCGGTGGTAGCACGGGGACGGGCGGCGCCGTTGCGACCGGCGGATCGGGTGCCGGCACCACCGGCGGATCGACCGGCTCCGGCGGCGCCGTCACGCCCGGATCCGGCGGATCGACCGGGACGGGCGGCGGCACCGGCGGCGCCGCAACCGGAACCGGCGGCGCAGGGACGGGCGGCGCCGTCGGAACCGGCGGCACGGCCGGCACGTGCACGGGCGCCATCTGCAGCGCCAAGACCTGGAACGACATCGCGGCCGCTCACACGGTCCCCGCCTGGGTGAAGACTGCCAAGCTGGGCATCGGCATGCACTTCATGGTGGCGACGGTCCCCGCCTATCACAACGAGTGGTTCATCCAGCACGAGTACTGCAACGGCGCGTTCGCGACCTGGACGTCGGAGAACTTCCCCGCCAAGTCCCCGCTCAGCGGCGGCCCCTGGGGTTACAAGGACTTCATCCCGCTGTTCACGTGCGCCAAGTGGAGCATGCCGGAGGTCGCGCACGAGGCCACCACCGCCGCGTCCTGGGCGGCGCTGTTCAAGGCCTCGGGCGCCTCGTTCGTCAACGCGACCGCCCAGCACCACGATCGGTTCGCGATGTGGGACAGCTCCGAGCCGGCCACCGTCGGCAGCGCCGGCAAATGGAACGCGGCCAAGATGGGACCGATGCGCGACGTCGTGGGCGAGCTCGCCACCGCGGTGCGCGCGCAAGGGATGAAGTTCGGCGTCAACAACCACATCATGTACGGCTACAGCTTCGTCTACTGCGGCGCCAACGGCACGACGCCGGGGAACGTGGGGCCCAAGACGCCCGCCTCGGTGTCCGATCTCTACGACCCGAACTACGCCGACTTCTACGGCCCGCCCAACCCCGGGTGCGGCACCGAGGCGAGCGACAGTCAGTGCAACCCGTCGCAGGCCTTCTGCGACGACTGGCTCTACCGGTCGCAGGAGCTGGCCGACAAGTACCAGCTGGACGACGAGTGGTTCGACTGGGACGGCGCCACGGTCGCCAACAGCCCGTGCATGAACGACAAGCTGTCGTTCGCGCTGCACTACTACCAGACCGCCGCCGCGCGCGGACAGCAGGTGCAGATCATGTCGAAGGGGGGCGTGTTCCCGAACATGAGCAACGCCGCCAACGGCGCCAACGTGTCGCTGCAGGACTTCCAGTCGTCCATCCCGACCGGCACCGCCATCCCGACGTCGCCCTGGATGGCGGACGAGACGATCTCCAGCAACGGCTCGTGGTGCTTCGTGAACCCGATGACCTACAAGTCGTCGGCCACGGTGATCAACGAGCTGGATGCCATCAACAAGGCGGGCGGGATCATGCTGCTGAACATCTCGCCCGAAAAGGACGGCACGATCCCGCAGGAGCAGATCGACATCCTCAACGCCGTCGGCAAGCACCTCGGCGCCCCCGGCAACTTCTAGCCCGCCGCCCCTGGGGGTTCCCATGGCATCGTCGAGGCGTCTCTGCTTCCTGGTGGCTTGGCCGGCCGCTCTGCCCCTGTTGTGGGCCGGGTGCGGCGGCTCCGGTGCGTCGTCGACCGACGCGGGGCAGACGGGCGGCCAGATGGCGACCGGCGGCGCGACCGCGACCGGTGGCGTCTCGGGTCTCGGCGGCTCGCCGGGGACCGGCGGCCACCCGGTGTCGGCGGGGTCGGGTGGCTCGATCGGCTCGGGCGGAAGCGACGTCGTGGGAACCGGCGGTTCGCTCGGGTCAGGCGGTACCATCGGAACGGGCGGCGCGCTGGGAACGGGCGGCGTCGCCGGTGGAACCGGCGGCGCGACCGGAACCGGCGGCGCGACGGGAACCGGCGGCGCGGGGGGCGCCCCGGCGCCCGAGATGCTGGCCGCCCGCCCGTCCATGGGCTGGGAGAGCTGGTGGAGCGGTCACACGGGGATCGCGACCGAAGCGGACATCAAGGCGGCCGCGGACGCGATGGCGAGCAAGCTGCTCCCCTATGGCTACACCTACATCCTCATCGACGACGGCTGGTACGACGGCTTCGATCAGTACGGCCGCTGGAAGCCCGATCTCAAGAAGTTCCCCGACGGATGGTCGGGCACCGCGGCCTACGTCCACAGCAAGGGGCTGAAGATCGGCATCTACCTGACCCCGGGGGTCAACGACACGGTCGTCGCCGCCAACTCGCCGATCGAAGGCACCACCTATCACGTCAAGGACATCGTCACGTCGGCGGCGGGAAACACCGACAAGGCCACGGGCGCGACGGCGCGGAAGATCGATTACACCAAGCCGGGCGCCGTCGACTTCATCCAGGGGTACGCCAACCTGATATCCGGCTGGGGCGCCGACAACGTGAAGATGGACTTCGTCGGCCCGGGCGGCGGCGGCGGCAGCGCGGACAACCAGGACGACATCATGCAGTGGCGGGCCGCGCTCGACAACACCGGCCGCTCGATCTGGCTGAACCTGTCGAACAAGCTGAGCATCTCGGCCATCAGCACCTGGCAGACGTACAGCAACGCCTGGCGGGTGGAGAACGACGTCGAGTGCTACTGCTCGACCGACACCAACTGGGCCCACGTGGTTCGCGAGATCAACGGCCTGCCGCCGTTCGCGCCGTACGGCGGCCCCGGACACTGGAACGATCTCGACTCCCTGATGATCGGCAACGGCAGCTTCGACGGCATCACGGCCGACGAGCGGCAGACGATGTTCTCCTTCTGGTCGATCGCCACGTCGCCGCTCATCATCGGCGCGGACATCACCAAGCTGGACGCCGCCGATCTGGCGATCCTCACCAACAGCGAGGTCATCGCCGTCAACCAGGCGGCGGTGGCCCCGAAGGCGGTGTCGACGTCGACCAACCAGCAGGTCTGGTACTCGAAGCAGCAGGACGGGAGCATCGTGGTGGGGCTCTTCAACTTCGACTCCACCTCTGCGCAGGTCACCGCCAGCTTCAGCGCCGTGGGCGCCGCCAGCTCCATGAGCGTGCGCGATCTGGTCACCCACACCGACCTGGGCAAATCGACCGGCAGCTTCAGCGCGACGCTGGCCACCCACGCCTCCCGCCTGCTGCGGCTCACGCCCTGATCGAACTCGAGGTTAGATGATGAGGTTCGCGGGTCAAACGGAGACGGTCCTGCCGGCCTGCCGCGGTCAGTGGGCCGGCAGGTCGTACTCGAAGGTATAGAAGTGCTGGCCGTCGACGATGTCGACGGTCATATCGCCTCTGAGCCCCGCCAGCTCCTCCGTGCCCGAGTCGGGGATGACCCGGATGCTCTGGCGCGGCTGGCCGCGATCCAGGACCGAGCTGTGCTGGAAGAGAAACGAGCCCTTCCTGCCTTGCAGCTCGCCCGAGATCTTTTCGAGCGCGACGTACGCGCCGGAGCCCGTCTGGCGGTCCATCACGCCGATCATGGACACCAGGCCGGTCGCGCTGAGCGGCCCCTCGAACCGTTTCTCGAACTTCATGCGCATGGCGCCGAGCTCCCGGGTGACTTCGTCGGCGTCCAGCGGACTGCTCCGCACCTCGAACTTGCCTTTGACCTGCGTCATGGGTGACCTTGCCGTGAGGATAGCGAAGTATCAGTTTTCCATCCCGCTTCCCTGGATGGCGCATGCGCATCGCGGGTCTCGCCCTGATCGTCGTCCTGGCTCTCGCCTGCGCGAGCAACCGAGAAGGTAACGGCCCCGACGGTGGACCGCCCCAGACAGGCTCCGCGGGCGCCGGCGGCACACCGAGCGCGACGGGCGGGTCCGGATCCGGCGGGCGCGGCGAAGCGGACGCCGGCGGCCGCTTCAGGTTGGACGGCGGGCCCGACGCTGACG
>CAZTZM010000251.1:0-20441 GCA_964618005.1 uncultured Myxococcales bacterium | reverse complement strand
CGCCATGCCCATGGACCAGCGCCCCAAGGTGGTCCTGTTCGGCGCCGCCCCCATCCCCCGCACCCACACCGGCAAGATCCAGCGCCGCAAACTGCACCCGATCTTCGCCCCCTACGCCAAGTCCCGCGGCGCTCTCCGCATCGACCCGGTCGCCTGATCGCGCGGCGTCCGCGCCATTTCGCCAGTGGCGATGTTCTCGACGAGAGCCCGATCCTCGGTTCTCCGACCGCTCGCGTCTCCGTGCCCTCTCCTCGATGCCGCCGCCTTCCCCGGTATTAGGCAGACCGTCTACGAGCCTCAGCTCCGAATTCCCTTCACGTTGTCCACTGTTTAGCCCGCCACCCATAGCTTGCCGAAAATTTCGGGCAGCGAGAGAATGCCGCTCAATACAAAATTAGGCGGACAGGCGACGGCCGGCGTCCAGCGGCAGGATCGGCAAGGATCCCAAACACTTGTGCCGGGATGACTTCGGGTCCAGTATCGGTTAAACATAGGCGGCGCATGGCCGACCCCACTGCCACGTTCGAGCTCCTCTCCGGGACGCTGAACATCGACTACATCAAAAGCGCGCACTTCCGCGTGATCCATGTAGATGGTGCACACGGTGGTCTGAGGCCGAGCGGTCGCACGATCCACATGGCCCTGTTCAGCGAGCGGAACGCGATTCCTCAGCATGAGGAATATACGGTGGCCGATGGAGCCCTCGGCGAAAGGATCCGACGAGACGGGCGAGAAGCGATCGTTCGCGAGGTCGAGGTTGACGCCATCATGGATCTGGATACTGCGAAGGCCCTGCGTGACTGGTTGACACAGGTCGTAGCTCAGGCTGAAGGCGCATCTGCCGAGATTGCGAAGGCGAGAAAATGAGCGCGTTCTGCTCGACGACTTATTACGAAGTTTCGACCGACCAGAGCACACCTGCGGTCGTAGTCCTTCCGAGGGCTGCTGCGTCTCTGCCGAGCACAATATTGACGCTCGGCCCCGACCTCGGTTCTCCGACGGCGCGCCCACGACTCGTTGGTGTTTCAACCCGGGTCGCAACGACATCGCCTGTGGTTCGCGTTGCTTCGACGGCCGGTCCGTCGCTCAATGCGATGGTGCGCGGTTCGGTCGATGCGATAATGGCCATGGCCCATGCCCTTCCGATTGATGAGGTGGATGAAAGAAGTCTTCGCCGCCTTACGGAAGAGGCTGTCGCGAAGCACGCCATTCGTCCCCTCCGTCGTTGAGCCCGCAATGGGCGCCGAGTCGCGCTGGCCGCCGGTCTACGACTTCGAACAGTTAACGGCGACCATCCGGCGAATCGTCGGAACGCAAGAACTAGAAAAGCTTCTCTACGATCCGAGTCCTTCGCGCCCGTCATTCTTCCAGGGCGACCTTATCCGTCTTGCGGTCGAACTACCGTTCATAGGTGAAGACGGCCAACCCAAGATTCAGGACGGCCCCCCATTCTGGGCGGTGATTGGAAATACTTGTGATTTTGATAGGGCGATCGAGGACGTGGCCTTCACGCAGGTCGTTCCCGTGTGGAACCTCGGCGCCGCTTCGAGACTGCCTGAGGAGACGCGTGTCTCCTTTCGTCGATACCGTTACTACACCCAGTTTTACTTCCCACCGTGGGACGCGGGTTCGGATGACCAAGTTTTCGTCGCCGATTTCCTGCGGCCTGTCACGATCCACAAAAATGCACTCAGGAACGCAAGTGTGGTTGCTCGATTGAACCGAGTCGGCTGGATACTGTTCCACGCCTGCGTAGTGCGTTTTCTTGCTCGGGACGACGGTCGAGAAGACCAGGGGGCCGCCTAATCTAACAAGCCGTTGCAGCGGATGAACGCCTGCGCGGCTCGCTCGAGCGCGGGCCGTGCCGCGACGCCGCGGGCTGGCGGGCCCGGGTGCATGTCCCACTTCTATCTTCCCGAGTTGCCCCGGGCTGTCCAAAATGGAACAGTCAACCCATACGGCGTTGCAGCGGACGAACGCCTTGGTCGCTCCGCTCCTCCTCGAGTTCGCCGCTGAACGCCAGTATCGTTAGCCAGCGACGGAGAATCACCGGGTGAGCGACAAGGAGGAATACGCACGTCGTCGGGCCGCCATCCGTCGCCAGTTCGGCAACCTGTACGACTTTCTTCTGGCGCTGCTATTCGAGGTTGACCCGGTGGGTATCAATTTCGAGACCAACGCGGATGAGTACAAACCGGAGGTCGACACGATCCTCCCGCGGCTCAGAGACGGTCAGAGCGTCGACGACGTCCAGCGGATCATTCACGAGGAGTTCGTGCGCTGGTTCGGGGTCGAGAGCGCGGGCCCAGCGGCGAAGTACTTAACCGCTGCTCGCCGGCTCCATGCCGAACTCGATCGACGGCGACTCAGCTGAGCCCTGGCTAGGCTAGCCGCGCGTTGCAGCGGACGGGGCTTGCGCGCCGTCGCTGAACGCGTGATCGTCGCGGGGACGGCGAACCTGTGCCGATGACGGTGTCTCCACGGCGATGGTTTGTCGAGGGGCCCGGTCGCGGGCCAGCAATTGTCGTAACCGGCTAAACGGACATATGACAGTCACGCGTATGGACAATGTCGGCATCGTGGTGGCAGACCTCGATGCCGCGGTTGAATTCTTCACCGAGGTCGGGCTCGAGCTCGAAGGCCGGGCGCGCATCGAGGGCGACTGGGCCGGCCGCGTTACCGGGCTGCGCGGCCAGCGCGTCGAGGTCGCGATGATGCGCACGCCCGACGGCCACGGCCGCCTCGAGCTCTCGCGCTTCGACGTCCCCGCCATCGCGTCCGATCACCGCGCCGCGCCGGTGAACTCGTTGGGATACCTGCGCGTCATGTTCAGCGTTGGGGATCTCGACGACGTCCTCGCTCGGCTCGGCAAGCTCGGTGCGACGGTGGTCGACGAAGTCGTCGACTACGAAGGCATCTACCGGCTCTGCTACATCCGAGGTCCCGAGGGAATTCTTCTCGGGCTGGCGCAGCCGCTCGGGCAGCGAGCGTCCGGAGAGCACCCTCCATGACCACGACGCACGCGTCCCCATCGGCGACCCCTCGCGGGCGTACGGTTCGGGTCGGCGAGATATGACGAGGATGTCGTGATTCTCCGTCGAGATCCGTGGATACGGCCGGCGAAAGTCTGGGGAAACTGCGTGATCCGCAACTGGCACCTCGAATGCAAGGCAGTGGTTCCCATGCGCCATCTCCTGCTGGGCCTCTTGGCGGTGTTCGCTGCGGCAGGCTCCTGTTCGGCGGACAAGACCCCGACAGCCGCACCGGTCAATCACCGCGCAGCGAGCGTCGCCTGCCCTCAATCACGGGGGGCAGGGGTTTCAAGCATCCCGGCGACCTGCTCGCAGGACTCCACCCGGATTACCTGCACCCAGGACAGCGACTGCGACTCCGGGGCGAATGGTCGTTGCCTCCAGGAGCTGGGCGGGGCGTGCGGTTACGGTTGCTCGTATGACGAGTGCGCCGGGGACGGCGACTGCGCCGGGAGCGTACCGTGCGCCTGCCGGGCCTCGGGCGCCGACACGGCGGCCAACACCTGCGCGACCGACAGCAACTGCCGCGTCGACGCGGACTGCGGCGTGGGTGGGTTTTGCTCGCCAAGCCTCGTCGGCAGCGTTTGTCAGTGTACCAGCGAGAGCTTTTGCCGCCCGGACGCCGGAGGCAGCTGTTCAGAAATCGGACCGGACGGTGTGGCGAAGGCCGTCCCCTGTTCCTGCGACGGCAACTGCGGCCACGGATACTTCTGCCACACGGCCAAGGACACCTGCGTGAATGACAGTGATTGCGCGACCGGCACAACGTGCAACTTCGACCTGACCAGCAAGGCGTGGATGTGCACGGGCGTCCTTTGCCCGTCCTGACGCCCTTCGCTTCGGCTCAGTCCCGGCGCTTCTCGAGCGTGAAAAGGAAGACGTCGTTCTCGCGCAGGCTCACGGCCTGGTCGAAAGTCCCGTCGGCATCGACCGTGACGGTCTTCTGCTCGACTGGCCGGCCGTCGCTGGCTGCCTTGATCTTGGCCACCTGGGCGCGCGTGAGCTGGTTGGGCGCGCCCAGGTCCTTGTAGACGGCATAGGCGTCGTTCACGCGGTAGCCGACCTGGTAGAGCGTGAGCGTGTAGCGACCCGGCGGCACGGAGGTGAGGTGGATCCGGGCGAAGCCCTTCGCCTTGGCCGGCAGGTCATGCTTGTAGAACTCCTGGTCGTTCTCGGTCTTGCCGGGGCGAACGAGGGTGAAGTCCCAGAAGAGGACCTGCACGCCGCCGGCGGCGTCGGTCGTGACGTAAGAGGCTGGGTCCGACGAGGCGATCTCGGTTGGACCGAGGCGGTTCAGGAACTGATACGCGAAGAACGCCGGCTTGCGGAGGTCTTGATAGTTGAGCAGGCCGAACCCGCCGTGGAAGGGCGTGAACCGCGGGCCCGCCTCCTCGAAGATGTCGGTGAACACCCAGTAGGACATCGAATTCGCCGCCGCGCCGGCGTTCTTCACCTTGTCCAGGATGAACGCAGCGCTGTGATAGCTGTCGTGCACGGGATCCGCGGGCGTGTACGACGCGCTCCACTCCGTCAGGTGAAGCTCCAGCTTGGGCAACGGCGAGGCGGCGATCTGCTCGCGCATCCGCAGGACGTTGCCATAGATGGCACGCGGGTTCGCCGACAGGACCGTTCCGGCGTTGCCCGTCTCGTCCAGATGTCCCACGTCGACGGCGTAGTCATGGCTCGACACGAAGTCGACGGGCACGTGATGGCCGGCGCAGTACCGAATGAACTCGGGAATCCAGGCGCATCCCGCGGTCGCCGGACCGCCGACCCGGTAGGCCGGAGAGACACTCTTGATGGCCTTCGCCGTCACTGCGTAGAGGTCGAAATAGTCCTGCTGCGTGCCGACGAAGAACCCGTCGAGGTTCGGCTCGTTCCAGACCTCGAAGTACCAGGTCCGGACCTCGGCGTCGCCGTAGCGCTCTTTCAGATGCGCGACCAGCGCGCGAATGAGATCGCCCCACTTCTTGGGGTCCTTTGGCCTGGTGACGTTGCCCCGCCACCAGAAGATCGTCTTGTCGCCGCTGGCCAGGGCGCTTGGGGAGAAGCTCAGCTCGACGAACGGCTTCATCCCGATGCGCACCAGGAAATCGTAGAGCTCGTCGATGTATTGCCAGTTGTACTCGGGGCGGCCGTCCCGACCCTCCCGGTACACGCCCATGTCGTCGCCCAGCAGGCCGTGCATCCGGACGCAGGTGAACCCGCACTCTTTGTGCACGGCCTCCAGCTGCCGCTGCCAGTCGGCGCGCAGCCCCTCGTTGGCGCGGCCCGCGCCGACGCAGGCCTTGAACATCGTGTCGAGCGGCCCCTTGACCCGGTGCAGGTCGGCGGCGATCGATCGCTCGGCCGAGGCGGGGCCGCTGCTCGCGGCCAGGACGAGGGCTACCTGAAGCAGCGTTGTCGAGCGCACGGTCATCGGATAACAGACGGCGCCCTGCAAAGAAAAGGAAAGGGGCCGCCGGACCGCCGTCGCCAACGCGGCAGGACGTGATTCGGCGAGGCAAAGGATTTCGAGACCCGCTCGCCCGCTCGCGGCACTTTTAGTATTAATGTTCTCAAATTCCCGGTTCCCGCCCCTAGACACGAGAGAGATGCGCCTAGTTCTCGTTGCCTGTGCTCTGGTCGCTGCCGGCTGCGCCGGCGTGAAGCCGACGGCCTCCGGCGGGGCCACCGGCGGCAGCCTGTCCGCCCGGGCTGGGGCCGGCGGCGGGTCCGGGGGAACGCCTGGCACGGGCGGACGCATCGTCGCCGGCACGGGCGGCGCAGCTCCTGACGCCGGTCCGCCCGTACCGCCGATCACGGACTTTCCGCCCGACCCGATCTTCGACATGGGCGCCGCTTCGACCGCGCCCACCTTGTTCACGACCGCGCCACGGTCGACCGGCGCACCCTGCCTGCTCTCGCCAGCGCCCGGCACCCTGATGCCGCGGAACTGGCTCCGACCTCGATTCTCCTACAAGTCGTCGTCCGGCGAGAACCTGTTCGAGATCACACTCACCGTCCAGGGCTTCGCCCACCCGCTGGTCATCTACACGACCGCGCTCAGCTACACCCTGGACGCCACGATCTGGGCCGGCCTCCGCATCTCGGTCAACGACCAGCCGATCGCCGTGACCGTCCGCGCGCTGACGGTGTCGGGTTCGGGCACCGTGCAGACGCCGCCCTCGCCCGTGGCGATGGCGGACTTCACCATCGCGCCTGTCGATGCGCCCGGAAAGATCGTCTACTGGGCCATCCCGAACGGGTCCAGCGACGGCATCCTCCGGGGCTTTGGCATCGGAGAGGAGAGCGTCGAGGACGTCCTGGCCGCCACGCAGCTGACTGGCGGAACGATCAGCACGACCCTGAACGACGGGTGCATCGGCTGCCACGCGGCGACGCCCGACGGGCTGAGCGTCGGGTTCCAGCTGGGTCCGCACAACAATTCGGGGCCGGACAGCTACTACGACTCGGTCGCCACCATTTCAGGGACGGTCGGCCAGCAGCCGAGCTGGGCCACGAACAACCAGCTGGCGACCATTCGGGCGCTTCGCGGAATCCCGGCGTTCTCGCGCAGCCACTGGACCGACGGAGACCACGTCGAGCTGCTCATGGACGCCAACAACCAGGGGCAGCTCCTGTGGGTGAACATGGACACCGACGGGGCGCAGGGAACGATCGCGCGCACCGGCGACCCGGGCGGCGCGACCGAGCCGAGCTTCAGCCACGACGGGACGCGCATCGTCTACGTGTCGGCGAACGCCTACTCGTTCGCCGACGGGCGGCTGGGCAGCGGTCCCGGCGACCTCTACACGGTGCCGTACGGGAACCGGACAGGTGGGACGGCGACCAGCGTCTCCGGCGCGTCGGATCCGAGCTACACCGAGTACTACCCGGCGTTCTCACCCGACGACGCCTACATCGCCTTCACGCGGTTCTCGGGCAACGGAAACTCCTACAGCAATAACCAGGCAGAGGTGTTCGTCGTCCCGGCCGCGGGTGGACAGGCGATCCGTTTCGGCGCCAACGATCCGCCGGCTTGCCAGGGCGTGACCAGCCCCGGCGTCACCAACGACTGGCCGAAGTGGTCGCCCGAGGCGACGGCGGCGTCGAACGGCAAGACTTACTACTGGGTCACCTTCTCGTCGACCCGCGACGGCCGGCCTCAGCTCTACGTCGCGCCGATGACCGTGAGCGCCGGGGCGGTCAACGTGGACTATCCGGCGCTTTATCTGTGGAACCAGCCGTCAACGGATGACAATCACACGCCGTCCTGGGACGACTACCAGATCCCGCCGATCGTCATCGGACTCGTGCGCTAACGCTCGAGGACCAACCGGTACCGGACCTGGTTGGCGCGCAGGCGGGTCAGGCCGGCGTTGGCCTCGCTCATCGGGAGGTGCTGGATCTGGGGCGCGATCTTGTGGCGCGTGACGAACTCCAGCATCTCGCGGATCAGGCTGCGGCTGCCGATGTCGCTGCCGGTGATGGAGCGCTGGCCGGTGATGAGCAGCGAGGGGGGGAACTGGACGACGCCCGGGGGGATGCCCAGCAGGCAGAGGCTGCCGTTCGCGCGCAGCGTCTGTAAATACGTCGTCCAGTCGAGGCGCGCGTGCACCGTCGACAGGATCAGGTCGAAGCGGCCGAAGTGCCGGCGCAGCTCTTTCGGGTCGGTCGAGCTGGAAAAATCATTGGCGCCCATGGCCAGCGCCTCGGCGCGCTTGTCGGGCGTGGTGGAGAACGCGGTCGTGTCGGCGCCCAGCGCGCGCAGCATCAGCAGCGCCATGTGCCCCAGGCCGCCGATGCCGATCACGGCGACGCGGCTGGTGGCGCCGATTCCGAACCGGCGCATCGGTGAAAACACGGTCACGCCGCCGCACAGCAGCGGCGCCGCCACCGCGCTGTCCAGCTCGGCGGGCAGCAGGAACGCGAACCGCCCGTCGATCCGGATCCGATCGGCCAGGCCGCCGTGGTGACCCATGCAGGTCGCCTGCTGCTTGGGGCAGAGGTTCTCCTGCCCGCTGATGCAGAGGTCGCACTCCAGGCAGGCGCTGCGCTGCCAGCCGACGCCGACCCGATCGCCCACCTTCACGTGTGTCACCAGATCGCCGGCGGCGGCGACCTTGCCGACGATCTCGTGGCCGGGGACCTGCGGGAACTTGCTGCGCCCCCAACCGTCGTCGATCAGGTGGATGTCGCTGTGGCAGAGGCCGCAGTGCGAGACCTCGATCTCGATGTCGTGCGGCCCCAGCGGCGCGGGGTCGTACGCGAACGGCTCCAGCGCGCCCCCCTTGGCCAGCGCGGCCTGCGCGCGAATCGGCGTCGTCATGTGACCTCGTTCCTAGGCCGCTCGCGAGGCCAGGTAGCGCTGCTTCAGGTGCGCGGTGATGGTGGCGGCCACCTGGTCCTGCGCCCAGCGCGCCGTGAAGGTGTGGTCGGTCCCCTTCACGTCGACGCGCTGGAAGCCGGGGACGCTGGCCAGGGACCGCATCTCGCCGCCGTACTTGGAGTCGACGTAGTCGACGCCCGGATCGTGCTCGGTGACGACCAGGAACGTGTCGACGCCCCGCTCGGCCATCAGGCGCAGGCAGCGCGGGACGTCGTTCTCGCTCGGCTCGGCGACGGCGGCGTCCTCCTCGTGTCGCCCCAGCAAGCTGCTGACGGCGCGCTTGGCGCGGCTCACGACCTGATCCGCGACCTTGGGCGCAACGATGCGCGCCGCGCGCGTGATGTCGGCGTCGCCGCGCAGCAGCTTCTTGAGGGCGTCGGTCTGCAACAGCGAGCCCTGGTACGACCGCGCCTGCTGGTAGGAGTCGACCATGGTCAGATCGTTCACGCAGAACGTGCGCGGGTTGATCATCACGGCGCTGGCCACCAGCGGGTGCTTGAACCCGATCTGGAACGTGATGTCGCCGCCCGAGCAGTGCCCCATCAGGATGAACTTCTGGGCGCCGGCCGTCTGGGCGAGGAAGTCCATCGCGGCCTGCACGTCGCTCTGGGCGTCGCGCGGGTAGGTGAGGTTCTCGACGCACCCGTCGGCCGTCGGGCTGTCGCCGATCCCCGACAGATCGATCCGCAACACCTGAAACCCCAGCGCCGCCCAACCGCGCGCCAGCGGGACGTGCAGCCGGTGGGCGCCGATCCGGTGAATGCTCCCCGCGTTCAGCATCACGATCGCCGGCAGGTCGGCGCGCCGGCCCTCG
Organism: uncultured Myxococcales bacterium; assembly: GCA_964618005.1. Lineage (GTDB taxonomy): Bacteria > Myxococcota_A > Polyangia > Fen-1088 > Fen-1088 > JADGRB01. Next base: position 11,224 of record CAZTZM010000251.1, on the reverse strand, counting down.
GGCGATGGCGTGGTCAGGATGCCGAACAGCCGACGGTCGCCGCCGAACGATACGGCCCGCTCCTCGATGGAGCCGAACCGCGCGGAGGCAGCCGGCGTCGCCGTGCTTGGCGCCGTCGTGGCGACCGGCGCGTCCTCCAGCAGCCAGCCCGTGATCGATTCGATGGCGGCCTGCGGAACCTCGGAGTCCTGCGGCCGCGTGATCAGGAACTTCTGCCCGGGCAGATGGCGAGACGCGACCTGGCCGCCGAGCGCCGTCAGGTGGCTGGTGATCGCGTTGGCGGAGGCAACGTTGCCGACGTCGACCACCAGCGTGCGCCGGGCGGGCGAACGGGTCAGCGCCAGCAGGCTGATCGACGGCAGGTCGGCCAGCGTCTGGGTGGTGAGCAGGAAGCCGAGCGCCTCTTGTCCCTCGGTGGAGGCGGGGCCGCCCGAGAAGCTCGCCGGCTCCAGCATGGTGTGCATCCGGTGGGCCTTCGTGACCTCGCTGGCGAAGGCGTCGCCGGTCTCGTGGGCGCCCCACAGGACCAGCGCGTCGACGCCGCCGATCGCCTCGGCGGCGACCGCCGCCAGCGTGCCGCCGAACTTCAGGCCGAGCAGCGCGACGCGCTCGACGCCGGCGCGGCGCTTGATCTCCTCGACGGCCAGGCGGATGTCGTCACGCCAGGCAGCCAGGCGGCCGGGGTCGCGCTCGTCGCCGGCCGAATCGCCGGTTCCGTCGAAGTCGAAGCGCAGCGTCGGGAGGCCGGCAGCGGCCAGCGCCTCGGCCAGATGCCGGAGCGTTCGGTGGGCGCGAATCAGATCGTCGCCGACCGGGTTGCACAGCACCACGCCGAGCGCGCGGGGGCCGGAACCCGAGGGGGGATGGTAGAAACCAAAGCGCGGTCGTCCGGGCGGTCCAAAATAAATCGGCTCCTTCCCAGACGGCGCTGTACCCATCCCCCCTCTTTCTATCGCGGCGTCCACCTTGTCAAGCGCGGACGCCCTTCTGCGTTACTCGGCGAGAACGCCGCGCGGACGGACCGGGATCTCGAGCTTGCGGATCTCGATCTTGAACTCACCAGCATCCTGGTTGCTCGGGGGAACCGGAAGTCCCTCCGCGTGGGTGTTGGTGTTCTCGCTGCCGTCCGTCGTCTTGTCCTTGTTCGCGTCCATGGCAATAGCCCCCCAATTTTGGAAAAATCAGAACCTTTCAGATGTTGCACGACCGAATTTTCGACGTCAATCACCAGTAACGGATGCCGGGCGACATTATTTCACGCGGCAGAGGAGAAACTAACCCCCGCCGAGCAAAATGACACCCCCGGCCGAGCCAGTAAGGTGCGAATTTCACTTAATTTCTAGGCCGCGGTGACGGACGCTGCCGCCGGGGTCGCCAGGGCCCGGGCCAGTGGCAGCTCCATGGCGTCCGCCAGGGCCGTGGCGCTGGCTTCGATGATGTTCGGGGAGACGCCGATGGTGCTCCAGCGCTCCTCGCCCCGGGCGGCTTCGATCAGCACGCGGGTCTTGGCGCCGGTGGCGGCCTCGGGGTCCAGAATCCGGACCTTGTAGTCGACGAGGTGGACGTCGCGCACCGACGCGAAGTGCGGATCGAGCGCCTTGTGAAAGGCGCCGTCGAGCGCGTTCACGGGGCCCGCGCCCTCGGCGACGGTGTGGACCGTCTCGTTGCCGATCTTCAGCTTCACGGTCGCCTCGGCGAACATCGAGTTGCCGCGACGTCGCTCGGAGATCACGACCACGTCGACGACCTCGAACGGCGGCACGTAGTCGGGGCGGCTGCGGCGCCCGAGCAGCTCGAATGACCCCTCGGCCGCCTCGAACTGATAGCCCTGGCTCTCCAGCTCCTTGATTCGCTCCAGCAGCGCCTTCTCGGCGCCGCCGACGGCGATCCCCAGCTCCGCCGTGCGCATGCGGATGTTGCCGCGCCCGGAGAGCTCGGAGACGACGATGTGCCGGTGGTTGCCGACGCGTTCGGGGACGATGTGCTCGTAGCTGGCGGGGATCTTCTCGACCGCGGCGACGTGCATCCCGCCCTTGTGCGCGAACGCGGAGTGTCCGACGTAAGGCGCGTGCGCGCGCGGGCGGATATTGGCGATCTCGCTGACCGCGCGCGACAGCTCGGCCAGCCGGGCCAGGTTCTCGTCGGGGACGCAGCGGCGTCCCATCTTCAGCTGCAGGCCCGCGATCACGGAGATGAGGTTGGCGTTTCCGCACCGCTCGCCCCAGCCGTTGATGGTCCCCTGGACTTGCGTGCACCCCGCCTCGATGCCGGCGAAGGCGTTGGCCACCGCCACGTCGCTGTCGTTGTGGGTGTGGATGCCCAGGCGCGTCGGCACCGTCGCGCGCACCACGCCGACCGCCTCGGCGATGAAGCCGGGCAGGCTGCCGCCGTTGGTGTCGCAGAACGTGATCCAGTCGGCGCCCGCGTCGGCGGCCGCCTTCACCGTCGCCAGCGCGTAGGCGCGATCGGCGCGGAAGCCGTCGAAGAAGTGCTCGCAGTCGTAGATGACCTCGCGGCCGTGCTTCTTGAGAAAGGCGACGCTGTCGCCGATCATCGCCAGGTTCTCTTCCAGCGTGGTGCCGACGATCTCGGTCACGTGCAGGGTCCAGGTCTTGCCGACCACCGCCACCGCCGGCGTCTCGGCGGCTATCATCGCGCGCAGGATGGGATCGGTCTCCGCGTTGCCACCCGCCTTGCGGGTCATTCCGAACGCGGTCAGCTTGGCGTGCTTGAAGACGATCGACTTGGCGCGCTGGAAGAACTCGACGTCCTTCGGGTTCGACCCCGGGTAGCCCCCCTCGATGTAGTGGATCCCGAACCCGTCCAGCAGGCGCGCAATCTTCAGCTTGTCCTCGACCGAGAGGGAGAGCCCCTCGCTCTGGGTGCCGTCGCGCAACGTGCTGTCAAAGAGGGCGATGTTCATGGACGTGCTCCGCTCGAAAGCGTCGAGCGTATGCGACCGCCGCCCCGATCTCCAGCGGGAAAGCCCCCGGGGACCCTGGATTTCTCAGGGTTTGAGGGGCCTGATCTCCTTCACCCGGAGCGGCGTGTCACCGCCCCACAGGCAGCGACCGTCCTTGCGGAGGTCGAAGCGCCAGCCGTGCGCGGTGCAGGTCAGGACGCCCCGTTCGATCATGGCGTACTCCAGGTCGCGCCCCTGGTGCGGGCAGAACCGCTGGCACACGTACTCCATCTTCTCGTCCTGCAGCGTGATGGTGGCGGGGTTCAGGGCGCGGAGCAGCGCGAACAGGTCGGCGTCGTGGCGGTACTCCAGGTGCGCCGCCAGCCCGGGGCTGGGGCGCGCCGTCTCCGCGTGCCGCAGCGTCGCCAGCTGGCCCAGCAGCAGGTCGCGCCAGCTCAGCGTCCCCTGCATGACCAGGCTCATCCAGGCGCTCTCGGTGGTCAGGACGTGCGTCGGCGCGTCCGGACAGGCGGCCAGGTGGCGGACCGGCCGCTTGCGGAAGTCGACCCACACCGGCGCCCCGTCGGTCAGGGCCACCTGCAGCAGGACGTCCTTCATGTCCCAGACCATGTCCTCGAACTGGAACAGCTCGAACAGGTGGGCGCGCTGCTGCTTGTTGTCGAACGGCTCCGCCTGCGCGCGCAGCGCCTCCAGTCGCTTCGCGCGCGCCGCCTGGCGCGCGCTGCTGTCGGGCGCGGGGGCGAGGGGAGTCGACACCATCCGCCAGTCGTCTCCGGCGAGCGTGGCGACGTCGCCCGTCGCCGCCGGATGTAGTCGCGCCGCCAGCTCGGGCGCCGCTTGCGCCACCTGCGCGGCGATCGCCGCGGCGGTCGGCGCGTCGGCGTCGGTCAACCCGACAGCGCCGGGCGAGACCACGACGTGCCGCGCCCCGACGGCGCGGGCCGCCGCGGCGACGTCGGCCAGCGCTTGCGCGCGCGTTTCAGCGTAGCCGGGCGCGCCCAGCTGCATCAGGTGCAACAGCGGCCGCAGCCCGGCCAGACGGCCGAGCGCCGCCTGGTCGAGCACGCAGACGTTCTGATCGACCACGGCGCCGTCGGCGCTCTCCATCACCAGCGTCGCCGCCAGGCGCTGCTTCTCGACGCCGGTGAGCACCTGAACCTGGACGCCGCCGCCCAGGTCCAGCGGCTGGCCGTCGGGGAGCTCGACCACGTTCTCGAATCCCAGCTTCTTCAGGCCGTCGACCAGCGCGCGCGTCGGCAAGGTCGGGACGATGACCCGCACCGTCTTGGGAAAGCCGGCCAGCGTCTCGACGTCGAAGCGGTCGGGATGCGGGCTGCTCAGGAAGAGGTTGGGTGTGTCGTGCAGCGGGCCGGCCTCGGGCGCACCGCCGGGCGTCGCAGGGTGCCAGGCGCCCAGATACGCGCCGCCGGGCGAGAGCCAGGGGTCGCACACGACGCGCGCGGCGCCGAATCGGACATCCAGGCCCGCGTGACCGAGGAAGGTGATGGCAGCCGTCATCGGGCTGCCACTTTACAACACCCGCGGCGAACGGCCCGGGCGAACACTACTTCGGCGGCGCGAGGTACTTGGCGATGTCGGCGCTCCGGCCGGTGATGAAGTAGCTGGCTTGTTGCTGCGCCATCGCCACGTCGGCGTCCGTGTAGGGCTTGCGCGTGTCCATCGGGACGTACGAGGCGATCTGGGTGGTGATGTGCGTGAGCTGGCCGGCCCAGTCGAGCTGCTGCGCCTGGGCCAGGATCGTGTTCAGCTGGCTGGAGAACTGCTGGAAACACGACGGATCGGCCGCGCACTTCTTGGTCAGGACCGACTTGGCCTCGTTGATGAAGTCATAGTCGGCGGTCAGGAACGCGTCGTCAATCCCCTCCGGGACGAAGTAGATCTGCTTGGTCATCGGGTCGCAGTAGATCCGGGTGTTGGCGCCGATCGTCTCGCCGACGGGCGCATAGGGCCAGCCGCCCCACTTGCCGACCAGCACGACGTACGCCCAGTAGAGCGTGAACTCCTGCATGTTGACGTAGGTCTGGGCCGCGTTCATGGCGTCCACCGCCGACGACATGGCCAGCGCCGACGTGAGCCCATTGATCAGCGTCAGGTCGTTGGGGCCGTCCTGAAGCTGAAAGTTGTTGATGTCGGCGCTGGTGAAATCCGCGTAGTTGATCGTGAAGACGCTCCCGGTGGCGGCGTCCGAGAAATACCGCTCCATCATCTGGTCCTTCGGCTCCTCGAGCGTGAGGTAGAGGCCGAGCGGCGAGCCGTTGAGCGTCACCCAGGAGTTGTTGGCGCGCTCGATCGGCATCCCCCCCAGCTGGCGGCCCACCCAGTAAGCCAGGCGTTCGTGCGTCATCGACGCGTCGCTCACCATGTTGTTGAGCAGGATCTCCTCGAGGCCGAGGAACCGGGCGTTCTTGGCGTACTTGTCGAAGCTCAGGCGGAACGCCGGCTTCTTGTCGAGCGGCTCGAACGACGACGTTCCTTTCAGATCGATGCCGATCGGTCCGTACGCCCGGCCAGCGAAGGTGATCGTCGCCTGCACCCAGGTGGCCGCCTGGGTGGCCGACGACTGGCTGGCCAACGTCGCCATCGCGCTGTCGGAGATCTGGAGGTCGAACTGCGGAAGCTGGTCGTACCCCAACACCTGATCGCTGATGTCAGCCGCCGCCGGGACCGCCTCGGGCGGATCGCCGGCGGCCTGCGCCCCGATCGGCTGCCCGCTCCCCGTCGGGTTGGCGGCGCCCGGCGAGATGCCCCACTCCGTGACCCAGTTCGCCGAGCCGTCCGGCTCGCGCGAGGCCGACAGATCGGCGGTCTGCGCGCCGTAGGTCAGCCGCTCGATGAACGAACCGTCCGGGCGCGACAGCCCGACAGAGGCCCCGGGCCCGAACAGCGTGATCCCGACGTGCTTCGGTCCCGCCATGGGGTTGCTGTCGCACCAGAGCAGGAGGTAGCCGCCCGCGGCGACGGACACGCCCGCCGGCAGCACCGACTTGTGCGGCTGGTTGAAGTCGTCGGTGACGCCGTATCCCTGCAGTGAGATGTCCTGGCTGGTCGGGTTGTAGATCTCTATCCAGGGCGACGCCTTCCCGTTCTCGTCGGTGTTCGAGAGCGCGTTCAGCGCCAGGATCTCGTTGATGACCAGCTGGCGATCGATCGTCGAGGGGACGGTCGCCCCGCTGCTCACGGTCGTGGAGCCGGAGCAGCCGGCGAGCGCGCCGGCCGTCGCCAGCCCCAACGAAAACTCAAAGAGAGTCCCGGACCACCTGTTCCACCCCATGACACCCACCACCTTCAGTTCGTGACGCCGCCATCCGGGTTCAGGTACGAGGGGGCCGGCGGCCCGCCGTCGATCTGGCCGGGATAGCTCACCGCTTCGCCCGGGCAGCCTTCGTCGACGACGCCGTTGCAGTTGTCGTCGATGTGGTTGCCGCAGACCTCGGCCGCGCCGGGATGCACGGCGGGGTTGCTGTCGTCGCAGTCGTTGCACCAGGGCGTCCCGTCGCCGTCCGCGTCGGTCGGCGACTTGCCGCTCTCGCAGTCGAGGAAGCTCTGCAGGTACATCGGCCGCTGCGTTATCTCTTGCTGGTCGGCGGCGATCGCCATGTTGAACTGATCGGTCGTCGCCCACTTGTGCTGGTCCATGGCGACCGCGCCGGCGATCTGCTGCGACCAGGCGCTGATCCACCCCTGCACCTCGGCGGTGTTCCACTTGCCCAGCTGGGTGGCGATCGCCTGCACGTATTGCTGCCGCGCGGTCGGATCGTTGATCACGATCAGGTACTGCTGGCCCGGCGGCTGCGGCGTCGGCTTGTCCCACCAGTAGATCGGATGCTGCTGCGCGCCCACCGTCGTGAACAGCGACATCCAGGCCAGCGCCGAGTCCATGTCGGTCGGCAGGAACACATAGCCGGGCGCGCCCTCGTCGTAGATGTAGAAGTTGTGGCTGCCGCCGTAGTAGCCGTCAGAGTCGTTGAGCACCGCCTCGGCCCCCCACATGAGCAGCGAGTTCGGCAGGTCGACGATGGCGGTGAGCGCGTCGATGTTCATGGCGGCCCAGAACTGCATCTGGCGCTGCCAGTTCGGGTTCGGGTTGCTGCCTTCGGACTTGACGCCGCCGCTGAAGAAGTCGCCGTTGGGGTCGTTGGGGAAGAACTCCTTGATCAGGCGAGAGCCCTTGTTCTCCAGGGTCACGTAGACGCCGTAGTAGGCGCCGTTGATCGAGAGCGTGGCGCTGTTCGCGCAGGGGGCCATCATCCCGATCTCGCGCAGCCAGTTGTCCGAGATCCGCTCGCTGAGGAACGTCCAGTCGGAGCGTGGCATGTCGAACACCAGCTTGCTGACGCCGTGAAACGAGCCGCTCGAGTTGACCTGATCGAACGAGATCTCGAACTGCATCTTCGGGTTCGTGTCCTGCTGGACCGTGTCGACCCAGGAGGACTGCCCGTGCAGCCGCACCTGCGCGTCGGTGACCGTCTCACTGCCGGAGTGGAACGTGATCGGGTAATAGGTCGACGGCGGCGTGCCGGCGAGGACGGCGCCGACGTTCATGAAGTCGGTGTTCAGCGCCGCCCACTGGGCAGGTGCGATGTCAAACGAGTACGCCGGCAACTGGTCCTGCGCGAAGATGTCGGAGCAGCCCTCGGTGACCGCCGCGTCGCCCGAGCTCCCGCCTGTCGACCCGGTGCCCGTCGCCGCTCCCGTACCGGCCGGCGACGATCCCCCGCAACCCGTCAGAAGCGCCGCGCACACCAACCCCCGCCCCAGCCAAGCTCGGTCCGTCATCTTGTACACCCTCGCGGTTCAGCCCAAGCGATGCCTGGGGAACTAGCAAAGCCGCGACCAACCGCGGTGAGGGCTGTGATTTCGCGGGGCTCGGTGGTCGGTGCGTGCGCGCGATCGCACCTGCACCGTTACGAGCGCGAGCGATCCGGGATCCGCGATCGCACCGGTTCGTAACGACGGCTCACGCGGCGCGTTCGGCGTTGGCGGGATCGTAGCCCAGGTTCGGGCCCAGCCAGCGCTCGATCTCCTCGACCGTCATCCCCTTGCGCTGATGGTAGTCGAGCACCTGATCCCGGCCGATCTTGCCGACCGTGAAGTAGCGCGACTCCGGGTGGGCGAAGTAGAGGCCGCTCACGCTCGAGCCCGGCCACATGGCGAACGACTCCGTCAGCAGCATGCCGGTGTTGCGCTCCACGTCCAGCAGCTGCCAGAGGGCCGCCTTCTCCGTGTGATCCGGACAGGCCGGGTAGCCGGCGGCAGGGCGGATGCCGCGATACGCCTCGTGGATGAGCTGTTCCTTGGACAGGTCCTCGCGCGCGCCGTAGCCCCACTGATGGCGCACGCGCTCGTGCAGGTACTCCGCGAACGCCTCGGCCAAGCGATCGGCCAGCGCCTCGGCCATGATGGCGTTGTAGTCGTCCTGCTGCGCGCGAAAGCGGTCGCACAGCTCCTTGAGGCCGATCCCCGTGGTGACGGCGAAGCCCCCGATGTGATCGCGCAGGCCGGTCTCGGCCGGCGCGATGAAGTCCGCCAGGCTGCGCGAGGGGTCGCCGTCCTTGACCGCCTGCTGGCGCAGGAAGTGAAAGCGCGCCAGCTCCTCGCCGCCGCCGCGGAGCAGCGCCACGTCGTCGCCCACGCCGCGCGCGGGGAAGAAGCCGTATACGCCGCGCGCGCGCAGCAGCTTCTGCTTCACGATCGTGTCCAGCAGCGCGTTCCCCTCGGCGAAGATCTGCCGCGCCTGCTCGCCGTACTTCTCGTGCTCGAGGATCCGCGGGTAGACGCCCTTCAGCTCCCAGGTGTGGAAGAACGGCGTCCAGTCGATGTACTCGCGCAGCGTCGCCAGCGGCACGTCGTCCAGCGCCCGCACCCCCAGGAACTCCGGCGCCGGCACGTCCTCGGCGCGCCAGGCGATCGGCGTGCGGCGCGCGCGCGCCTCCGCCAGCGGGATCAGCTTCTGCCGGGTCCCGCTGTGCAGCTTGCGCAGGTCCTCGTACTCGGCGCGGTGCTGCGCCACGAAGGCCGGCTTTCCCTCGGTGCTCAGCAGGCTGGTGGTGACCGGCACGGCGCGGCTGGCGTCCAGCACGTGGACGACCGGCTCGCTGTAATGGGGCGCGATCTTGACCGCCGTGTGCGCCTTGCTGGTGGTGGCGCCGCCGATCAAGAGCGGCAGCTTGAACCCCTGCCGCTCCATCTCACGCGCGACGTGCGTCATCTCGTCCAGCGAGGGCGTGATCAGGCCCGACAGGCCGATGACGTCGGCGTTCACCTCGCGGGCGCGGGCCAAGATCTTCTCGCACGGGACCATGACGCCCATGTCGATGACCTCGTAGTTGTTGCAGGCCAGCACGACGCCGACGATGTTCTTGCCGATGTCGTGGACGTCGCCCTTGACCGTGGCCAGGACGATCTTCCCCTGCGTGCGCACCACGGCGCCGGTGGCGGCCAGCGCGGCCTTCTCCGCCTCCATGAACGGCGTCAGGTAGGCGACCGCCTTCTTCATCACGCGGGCCGACTTCACGACCTGGGGCAGGAACATCTTCCCGGCGCCGAACAGATCGCCCACCACGCCCATCCCGTCCATCAGCGGCCCCTCGATGACGGCCAGCGGACGTCCGAGCTTCTGCCGCGCCTCCTCCGTGTCCGCGTCGATGTGGGCGTCGATCCCCTTCACCAGCGCGTGCGACAGCCGCTCCTCGACGGTGCCGCGGCGCCACTCGTCTTCCTGCTTCTGTGCGGCGGCGGGGCCGGCCGCTTCGGCCTTCAACTTCTCACCGAACTCGACCAGGCGCTCGGTGGCGTCGGGCCGCCGGTTGAGGAGGACGTCCTCGATCAGCTCGCGCAGCACCGGATCGATCTCCTCGTACACCTCCAGCATGCCGGCGTTCACGATCCCCATGTCCATGCCGGCGCGGATGGCGTGGTACAGGAAGGCGGCGTGCATGGCCTCGCGCACGCGGTTGTTGCCGCGGAAGCTGAAGGAGATGTTCGAGACGCCGCCCGACACCTTGGCGTGCGGCAGGTGGGTCTTGATCCAGCGCGTCGCCTCGATGAAGTCGACGGCGTAGTTGTTGTGCTCCTCGATCCCGGTCGCGACGGTCAGGACGTTGGGGTCGAAGATTATGTCCTCGGGCGGGAAGCCCTCCTCGAGCAGGATCTTGTAGGCGCGCTCGCAGATCCGGATCTTGTCGCCGTAGGTCGCCGCCTGGCCGTTCTCGTCGAAGGCCATCACGACCACCGCGGCGCCGAACGTCAACACCGTGCGCGCGCGCTCGCGGAACGCCGCCTCGCCCTCCTTGAGCGAGATGGAGTTGACGATCCCCTTGCCCTGCAGGCCGCGCAGCCCCGCCTCCAGCACCTCCCACTTGGACGAGTCGACCATGAACGGGACCTTGGCCACCTCCGGCTCGCTGGCCAGCAGCGACAGGAAGCGCGTCATGGCGGCGACGCCGTCGATCATCCCTTCGTCCATGCAGATGTCGATCACGTTGGCGCCGTTCTCGACCTGCTGGCGCGCGATCGCCACCGCCTCCTCGTACTTCCCTTCCTTGATCAGCTTGGCGAACTTGGGCGAGCCGGCGACGTTGGTGCGCTCGCCGATCATCATGTACACGCCGGGCTGCTGCGTGAACGGCTGCGAGCCCGACAGGCGCAGCGGGCGCGGCGGCTCGACCGGCGCCGGAGCGGCCGGCGCCGAGCTCAGGTGACGGGGCGGCCTATCCGCCAGCGCGCGGGCGATGGCGGCGATGTGCTCGGGCGTGTTGCCGCAGCAGCCGCCGGCGATGTTGACCAGGCCGGCGTCGGCGAACGAACGCAGGTGGCGCGCCATGTCGGCCGGCTCCAGGTCGAAGCCGGTCGGCGACAGCGGGTTGGGGAGCCCGGCGTTTGGATAGCAGGAGATGGCGGCCGACGATTTCTCGGCCAGCTCCGACAGGAACGGGTACATGAGGTCGGGGCCCAGCGAACAGTTGAGGCCGATGCTGATCGGCTGGACGTGCTCGACCGCGTTCCAGAGCGCCTCGCCCGTCTGCGCCGAGATCATCGTCTCCCCGCCGCGACCGACGGCGGCCGAGATCATCACCGGCAGCGCCCGCCCCAGCTCGTCGAACACCTCGCGCACGGCTACCAATGCCGCCTTGGCGTTCAGCGAGTCGAAGATCGTCTCGACCAGCAGCACGTCGACGCCGCCCGCGATCAGCGCCCGCGTCTGCTCGGCGTACGCCTGCTTGACCTGGTCGAACGTGACGACGCGAAAGCCCGGGTCGTCCGCGTCCGGTGAGTTCGTCA
>CAZTZM010000250.1:0-5426 GCA_964618005.1 uncultured Myxococcales bacterium | reverse complement strand
AACTGCTCGCGGCGGCCGCGCGTCTCGGTCACCAGCAGCCCGCGCGCGCGCAACGCGTTCAGCGCCTCGGCCCCCAGGTCGCGACCGTTGCGCGTGCGCGCCGCCAGGTTGTCCGCCGCCACGCCGCCCTCGGCCGCCGCGATCAGGGCGCGGCGGGCGACGGCGCCGCCCGACTCCGCGCAGACGCGATCGAACCAGGTCGTGGGGAGCACGGCCGCGCCGCCGCTGCGCTTGTAGCGCCGCACCGAGCCCATCCGCAGGTCGGCGATCGCGCGCGCCATGATCTGCAGATCGATGGCGCGGCAAGGACCCTCGCGACAGAGATCGGCGGCCACGGCCGCGGCCAGCCCGCTCTCGAACGGCGTCCCCGACTGGACGGCGCTGCGCTCGAGGATGTCGGCCACCCGCTCCTGCCCCAGCTTGGGCAGCGTGGTCGACGCGCGCGTCCCGATCTTCGAGCGCAGCGCCATGCGCAGCGGCTCGAGGCGCGCGAACGCGGCCTCGTCGATCGACAGCACCAGGCGCAGCAACGGCCCGCCCTCGTCGACCACCTGCGTGGCCAGCGCGATCACGCCCGCGCTCGCCTCGCCGCTGCCGGCCCCCAGCGGCTCCTCCAGCTGGTCGAGGATCAGGACCAGGCCGCCCTTGGCCTCGCGGGCCACGTTACCCAGGTAATCGGCCGGGTCCTGGCCCGGCACCGGCGGCGCGATCCCCAGGCGGCTGGTCTCGCGCACCAGCTCGCGCTCGAGATCGCGGTAGTTCCCCAGCGTCACGGTGGGCACCCCGCGGCGTGCCAGCGCCGGCGTCAGGCCGGCGCGCAGCACGGACGTCTTGCCGACCCCCGAGGCGGCCGTGAAGGCCACCACCCGGGCCTCGCCCGCCAGCAGCTGGTCGAGCAGCGCGATCTCGTCGGTGCGGCCGAAGAAGGTGTCGGCGCTTCGCTCGTCGTACGGCACGAACGCGCCGAACAGACCGCCGGGGGGGGCGCCGGCTTCGTTCATTCCACGCTAGCTCTGGCGGATGTCCGACTCCAGCATCTCGGGCTCTTCGTCATAGTCCGAGATGATGATCTCCCGATTGTGGGCGTCCGTCGAGGAAGGGGTGAAAAAACCTTCCACCAGGTCGGCGACCTCTTCGTGCGACGTCCCGCGCTTGACGGTGGCCAGCGCGTAAACGACGTGCCCGTCGTCGACGACGGACAGAAACCCGATCCGCCGCCCGTCCTCGACCGACCACAGATCCCACGACTCACCCGCCTGGGTGCGGGTCACGCGCGTCGCATAGAACGTGCGCGGCTCGTGCCGGGTGATGGGGGTGATTTTGGGGTCGCGGGGCAACCTGATCTCCGTCGGTGGCGTTCAGGATAACGAGCAACCGGGGGGACGGCAAGCGCCGCCCAGGATCCTGGAGCACGACCTCAAACCAGCTGAATATCCATCCAGAAGGTGGCGCCCGCGTTCGGGGCGCTGTCGACGCCGATCGCCCCGCCGTGCTGCTCGACGATGGCACGGCAGAGGTAGAGGCCCAGGCCCAGGCCGCTGGTCCCTTCGCTGGCGGCGCCCCGCACGAAGCGCTCGAACACGCGCGCCTGCTCGGCCGGCGACAGACCGGGGCCGAGATCGCGCACCTCGATCCGAGCCCGCTCCGGGGCGGTGCGCCGGATGGCCACGGTGACGGGCGATCCGGCGGGCGCGTAACGGACGGCGTTGCCCAGCAGGTTGGCCAGCACCTGCTGCATCCGGCCCGCGTCGATCGGCGCCATCAGCGGCGGGGGCGGCGACTCGATGCCGATGACCGCCGCCGGCTGGCCGCGCCGGAACGTGGCCACCGCGTCGGCCACCAGCGCCACCAGATCGGTCGGCCGCGGCCGAAACGCGAGCTGGCCGCGATCGACGCGCGTCTGGTCGAGCAGATCGTCGACCAGCGCGGCCAGGCGACGCACCTGCGTGCGCGCGAACGCCAGGTCGCCGGCGACGACCGGCTGGCCCCCCTGCACCTGCCGCTCGACCAGCTGCAACGTCATCGCCAGCGGGCCCAGCGCGTTCTTGATCTCGTGCGCGGCCGCGGCCAGGAGATCGGTCTCGTCGCGCGAAGGGTCGCCGTCGCTCATGCCCGCTCGATCGCCGCGGCGATCCCCTGGCCGACGCCGATGCACATGGTGGCCAGCCCATAGCGCCCGCCGCGCCGGTGGAGCTCGTGCGCCAGCGTGGCCAGCATCCGCGCGCCCGAGGCGCCCAGCGGGTGCCCGATGGCGATGGCGCCGCCGTTGACGTTCACGCGCGCCGGATCGAGCCCCAGCTCGCGCACACAGGGGATCGCCTGCGCCGCGAACGCCTCGTTGAGCTCGACCAGATCCAGATCGCCCGCGGTCAGGCCCAGGCGCGCCAGCAGCTTGCGCGTGGCGGGGATCGGACCGGTGCCCATGTAGCGCGGCTCGACGCCCGCCACGGCCGATCCGCGCAGCCGCGCCAGCGGCGGGCGCTTCAGCCGGGCCAGCGCGGTCTCGGAGGCCAGCAAGACCGCCGCCGCGCCGTCGTTGATCCCCGACGCGTTGCCGGCGGTGACGGTCCCGCCCGTCTTGCGGAAGGCGGGGGCCAGCGCCGCCAGATCGGCGGCGGTCGTCGCCGGGCGCGGGTGCTCGTCGATCTCCAGCGTTCGGGGGGCCGCGCCCTTTTTACCGCCCGGCAGGGGAACGGCGACCAGCTCGTCGGCGAAGCGGCCGGCGGCCTGCGCCGCGGCCCATCGGCGCTGGCTCTCCAGCGCGAAGGCGTCCTGGTCCTCGCGCGACACGCGGTACATCTCGGCCACCAGCTCGGCGGTCTCGCCCAGCGGATGCGTCCCGTAGAGCGCCTCCATGCGCGGGTTCACGAACCGCCAGCCGAGGGTGCTGTCATGCGCGACCACGTCACCCCGCGCGAACGCCTCGCGCGCCTTGGCCATCACCAGCGGCGCGCGCGACATCGACTCGACGCCGCCCGCGACGATCAGGTCGGCCTCACCAAGCGCGATGGCGCGCCCGCCCTCGACGATCGCCTCCAGCCCGGAGCCGCACAGGCGGTTGACGGTGACGCCCGGCACCGACGGCGGCAGCCCGGCCAGGAGCGCGCTCATCCGCGCGACGTTGCGGTTGTCCTCGCCCGCCTGGTTGGCGCAGCCGAGCAGCACGTCGTCGACGGCGGCCGGATCGGCGCCAGTCCGGCGGACGATCTCCGCGATGACCAGCGCGCCCATGTCATCCGGCCGCACCTCGGCCAGCGCGCCGCGGTGACGCCCCACGGGCGTGCGCACGCCGTCGACGACGAACACTTCGCGCACCCGGTCGGACATCCGATCGATGTTACTAGAATGATCCCATCGCCGCGACGGCGGGGATCGTGGCGCCCGAGGCGTCGCGCATCGGCGCGAAAGTCGCCAGGGGCATCGCGATCGGGCCCGCCACTGGCGAGGCAGCCACGTCCTCGTCGACCGAGCGGCTGAGAAACCAGCCGCCCACCAGTCCCAGCGCGCCGCCGGCGATCGCCGACCCGGCCACGATGGCCCGGTCACCCGCGTCGGTTGTCTGGTTCAGGCAGGCCGGATTGGCCACGCAGCCGATGGTCGCGCCCGCCACACCGCCCGCCACCACCGCCAGGTCGACGAGCAAGACCCGCTTCCAGGTCGGACCGTAGCGCGACTGATCGGGGAGATAAGCGCCCAGCAGACCGGCCGCCAGACCGACGTTGAGCCCGATCAGCGCTCCGGGCATCAGATCGAGAACGCTTCGTTCGCTGTACGCACAACTCTCGACCCCTGACGACGCAGATGTCGTGCAGTGAATCCCCGTGTCCGGCGTTGGGGGTGGGCCCTCCCGCACGGTGTACTCCCAGCCAGCGCCGTAGGGCTTCCAGCGCAGCGCCGCCTGTGCCAGCGCGCCTGTGATCGCGCCGCCCAGCGCGGCACTCTGGATCAGCGCCACGCGGCCGTAGGTCGGGGCATGGTTGCGGAACAGCACGCCGCCCGTCAGTCCCAGCGCCAGGCCGGGCACGCTACCGTAGAAGCCGACGCGCAGCTGGTCGCCGATCGCGCCGCGGCACGGCCCGGGACCCGGGCAGGGCTCCTGCTTTGCGCCGCGACTGGTGACGATCTGTTGCCCGACGATCCCGACGCCTGCTCCCTCGGCCACACCGATCCACATCCCACCCAGGATGAAGAGCGCGCGGTTATCGGGGATGTACTGGGGGACGATCGGGGTGGCGATCAGCCAGCCCGCGATGCCGCCGGAGATCGCGCCGCCGGTCACCAACAGCACGGACGACACCTTGGCGCTCTGGAACGAGCTGCCAATCGCGGCCACCACCGCGCCGGCCCCGAACAGCCCGCCCAGAGCCGCCGAGGCGGCCATCAACTCGGGCCGCCCGGAGCGCTGCCTGTAGGGCAGCTGGAATCTCTCGTTCCCAACCAGCGCCTTGTGTTCGCCGGGCGCCAGCGTGAGGTCGATCGAGCGCGGCTCGTAGTCGGAGGCCTCGGCGAAGATCTCGACCGGACCGGGCGTGATGTCCTGCCGGTAGGGGTTGCGGGCGCGGTTGCCGTTCACGTACAGCGTCGCCCCGCGCGGCGAGGTCTCGATCTCCAGGCGGGCCGGGATCGGCTCCAGCTTGAAGAACAGCGGCTTGGTCTCGGCGACGTCCAGCTCGACGATCCGCGTCTGCCCCTGGTAGTTGGGCTTGGTGACGTCGACGCGGTAGCGGCCGCGCGGGATGGAGAAGCTGTTGGGCGCCTGCCCGACCGCCACGATGTTGCCGGTCTCCCCCTCGGGCGAGATCCGCACCGTGACGTCGTCGGGGACGGCGTTGATGACGAACGTGCTCGGGCGGCGGTCGATGGCGCTGACGCGGTCGCGCGCCAGCGACGCGAACTCGCCGTTGGGGTTCTGGTCGGCGTAACGCTGGTAGTTCTTGCGCGCCTCCTTCAGGCGCCCGAGCAGGTACTGGCACTGCGCCATCATGAACAGCGCGGCCGGGCGGCTCTTCAGCTCGTTGGCCCGCTCGAACTCGATCAGCGCCTGCTCGTGCTCGCGCGCGTCGAAGAGCTGCAGCCCCATCTCGTAGTGCGAACGGGCCGCCGCGGTGGCGCCGTCGTCGTCGGCGCGAGCCGGGCGCGCGACCGCGCCGGCCAGGCAGGTCGCCAGGCACAACGCCGCAACGAAACGAACCCGGCCGGCCGCGGTCACTTTTCTGGGTAGGCCTCGCGCGAGCCGGAGAGGAGCACGCCGCGTTTGACCGAGTCGGCGGTCTCGGCGTTGGCCGGCGCCGCGGTCGGCTTGGGCGCGTGGCGTTCGACGTGGGGCCGCGCCTTGCGGGCCGCCGGCGGTGGCACCGCCACGGCGACGGGCGCCGGTACGTCGACCACGGCCGGCGGCGGGGTCGCAGCGGTGGGTCGCGGCGGAA
>CAZTZM010000249.1:0-5422 GCA_964618005.1 uncultured Myxococcales bacterium | reverse complement strand
CGCGCGGCCCCGATCGCCGCCAGGGCGGCGGCCAGCGCGACGCCGAGCCAGGGCCAGCGCCGCGTTCGCGCCGGCCGCAGCTCGCTCTCGAACGACAGCTCGCCCGCCGCCGGGTGTGACAGCGTCCGGCCGCCCGAGGAGGCGGCCGGGTGGGGTTTGTCGTCGGCCGTCGTGACCTCGAGGATCTGCGTGCGCGTCAGCGACACGAACGCCGGGACGGCGGGCGCCGGCGCCTCCGGCAGGTAGTACCGGCGCCACTCTTCCTTCGCGCGCAGGCCGGCCAGCTCCCACAGCTGGCGCCCGAGCGCGTGCACCGACTCGAACCGATCCGCCGGCAAGACCTGCATCGCCCGCAGGACGATCGCCTCCAGCGCCTCCGGCACGTCCGATCGCCGCGCGCGTGGCGGCAGGAAGCGCCCGGCCTCGATCGCGCGCAAGAGCCCCCGGTTCTCATGATCCTCGTAGGGCAGGTGGCGCGTGAGGCAGACGTACATCATCACGCCCAGCGCGTACTGATCGCTGGCCTGACCGACCTTGCCGTCGATCTGCTCGGGCGCCAGGAACTGCGGCGTCCCCAGGATCTGCCCCTCGCGCGTCAGGTCGTCGGCCGACGGCGTCTTCGACACGCCGAAGTCGAGCACCTTCACCTCGGGGCCTGTATCGGTCTCCGACAGGAAGATGTTCTCGGGTTTCAGGTCGCGGTGGATGATGCCGACCCGGTGGCAGGCGCGCAGCGCCGCGCAGACCCCCAGCATGATGTCGACGACGCGCGCCACCGGCAGCGGCGACGACGTCTCCAGCAGCAACGCGCCGAGATCGCGCCCCTGCAAGTGCTCCATCACCAGAAACGGCGTGCCGTCGTCCGCGAACCCGAAATCCAGCACCTGGACGACGTTGCGGTGGGTGACCTGTGACAGCGCCATCGCCTCACGCAGGAAGCGCTGGCGCACCCGATCACTCAGGCGGGCGGCGGCCACCGTCGTCGACGCCGTCTTCAGCGCCACCGTCCGTCCCAGCCTGGTGTCGACGGCGCGGTAGACGGTCCCCATTCCGCCGCGACCGATGCGTTCGCGCAATTCATAGCGGTCGATACGGCGCGGTTGGAGCGGCGGATCATCGCCGGCCGGAAGGATCTCGGTTCGATCGCGCATGACTCAGGTCACGTGGCTTCGACCGAAGCAGCGATCCGGTTGCGCGTGGCCGAGCTGGACGCTGCGCGAGCTGATGCTTACCTGTTCTGGGAGCGGAGGCGGGTGCGCGAATGTCTAGACTAGGTCCGGGATGGGGTGGGGCGGTGCTCTGTTGTGCGCTGGCGGCGTGCAACATGAACTCGGGCGCGGGAACGCGGAGCAACGACGGTGCCGCGACCGGCACGGGCGGCGACACCGCGGCATCGACCGACGGGCCGCCCATCATGGTCGACGCGGGCGCGTTGCGTCCGGGGACCGTGCGTCTGGCCGTGCCGGCCTACTGGCGGCCGGACGCCGACTGGCAAAAGCTGATCGCGGCCGCGCCCACGGTCGGCATGATCATCTTCGACCCGGCGAGCGGACCCGGGACCGCCACCGATGCGGCCTACACGTCCGCGATCGCGCAGGCCCAGCAGGCCGACATCATCGTGCTCGGTTACGTGTCGACGCAGTACGGGCAGCGCGCGCTGGCCGACATCGAGGCCGACATCGACACCTATTACTCGCTCTACACACCGTCGGGCATCTACCTGGCCGAGGGGCCGATGGAGGCCGACTGCACCAACATGGATCCCGTGTACCGCATGCTGGTCGCGCGGGCGCAGTCGCACGATCCGAAGGCTTTCATCGCCATCGGCACCAAGTTCTGCCCGACGTTCATCGAGTTCTCCGACGTGATGGTCGAGTTCGCGGAGGACTGGACGACGTTCCAGAGCTACACGGTGCCCGACTGGATGCCGGCCAACTCGCCGACGCGGTTCGTTCAGTTCGTGAACTCGGTGACGGCGGACAACGCCAGCAAGGCGCTGCAGCTGCAGGTCGGCTACGGCGCCGGGTGGGTGTTCGCCACCGACGGCACGCAGCCGAACCCGTGGGGCGCGTTGCCCAGCTATTGGGATCAGGAGCTGGCGGCGCTACGTGCCCTGCAGTGATTAACGGCGTTTTTTCTTGGCCGGCGGCTTCTTCTTGGCGGCCCTGACCGGCTTGGCCTTCTTCTTGACGGCTCTGGCGACCGGGCGCGCCTTCGCCTTGGCCGTCAACTTTGTGGCGGCCTTGCGGGCGGCGGGCTTGCGGGCGGCGAGCTTGCGGGCCGGCTTGGCCTCGGGGTCGGCGTGGCAGACGACCTCGATGTTGTTCCCCTCGGGATCGAACACGAACGCCGCGTAGTAGTGCGGGTGGTACTCGGCGCGTAGGCCGGGCGGTCCGTTGTCACTCCCGCCGGCGGCCAGCGCGGCGGCGTGAAACGCGTCGACCGCCTCGCGATCGGCGGCCAGCGCGATGTGCGTCGGGGTGATCGCCTGCGCCGACGACCCGATCCAGATATCCGGCTTGTCGGCGCCCAGGCCGGCTGCCTGCGGGAACTCCATCATGACCCGGTAGCCGAGGGGAGCGAGCGCAGCCCGATAGAAGGCCAGCGCCCGAGGATAGTCCTGCACGCGAAGGCTGATGTGGTCGAGCATGGCGCGACGATAACATCGTTCAGAGCGGGCGGTGCGCGGGCGTGAGCGTGCCATTCAAAACGTTACAATCGCCCCCGTGCCGCCCTCGTCTCCCCGCCTGGCGCCCCTGATCCGGGCCGCGGATTGGTTCTCCCGCGACGGGGCGGCGCCGGATCACAGCTGGCTGGGGCGGTTCGTGGTGCTGCGGCTTCTGGGTTTGGTCTACCTGATGGCGTTCCTGACCCTGGTCTGGCAGGGGCCGGCGCTGCTGGGACCCCGTGGGTTACAGCCCATCGGCAGCTACCTGGCCGACGTGACCGCAGAGGCGGGCTCGCGCGCGGCCGCGTTCTGGCAACTGCCGTCGATCTTCTGGTGGCGCTCGAGTGACGCCGCCCTACGGGTGGCCGGCGCCGCCGGCGTGGTCCTGTCGCTGGGCGTGATGGCCGGTTACGCGAACGCGATCGTGCTGGCGGGGCTGTGCGCGTTGCAGATCTCGATCATCAACGTCGGGCAGACGTTCTACGGTTTCGGGTGGGAGCTGCAGCTGGTCGAGACCGGGTTCCTGTGCATCTTTCTCTGCCCGCTGTTCGACGGGCGCCCGTTCCCGCGCCGGCCGCCGCCGCGCGCGGTGATCTGGCTGCTGCGCTGGCTGGCGATGCGGATCATGTGGGGCGCGGGGCTCATCAAGCTGCGCGGCGATCCCTGCTGGCGAGACTTCACCTGCCTCGACTTCCACTTCGAGACGCAGCCCATCCCCAACCCGCTGACGCCCTACTTCCACGCGTTGCCGCACTGGGCGCACGCGATCGGTGTGGGTTTCAATCACCTGGTCGAGCTGGTTGCGCCGTTTCTGGTCCTGGGACCGCGCCCGGTGCGGCGGCTGGGCGGCGCGTTGATGCTGGCGCTGCAGCTCATCCTGATCGCCAGCGGCAACCTCGCGTTTTTGAACTGGTTGACGCTGATCCCGATCCTGGCTTGCTTCGATGACGGCGTCTGGCGCCGCCTGTTGCCACGTCGCCTGGTCGCCCGCGCGGAGGCAGCCGCCGCGGCCGCCACGCCGTCGCCCGCGCAGGGCGCCGCGATCGGGTTGGTGACCGTCGTGATCGCGCTGCTCAGCGTGGCGCCGGTGCTCAACATGCTGTCGGGCGCCCAGATCATGAACACCTCGTTCACGCGCCTGCCGATCGTCAACACCTACGGCGCGTTCGGCAGCGTCGGCCGCGAACGCGCCCAGCTGGTGTTCGAGGGGACGACCGACCCGGTGGTCACGCCGGAGACGAAGTGGTTGCCGTATGCCTTCCAGTGCCAGCCGGGCGATCCGGCGCGCCGCCCGTGCTGGATGAGCCCCTATCACTATCGGCTCGACTGGCTGCTGTGGTTCGCGGCTATGGGGACGCCGCGCGAATATCCCTGGACCGTGCGGCTGGTCTGGCAGTTGCTGTCGGCCGACCCGGCCGCACTGGGCCTGCTGGCGCAGGACCCCTTTCACGGCGCGCCGCCGCGCTACGTGCGGATCGACCTCTATCGTTACGCGCTCACACCGGTGGGGGCCAAGACCTGGTGGCGGCGGACCCGCCTCGGTCCTTGGCTGCCGCCGCTGTCACGTGACGACGTCGAGCTGCAGTCGTTCCTGCGCGCCGACGGCTGGCTGGATCAGATTCGACCGTAGAGCTCGCGCTCGCGCCGGATCGACTGGGGTCCGTTGTCGACCAGCGCGGCGACGAAGATGGACGCGGCGACGATGGTGTTGTTCCAGGTCGTGGCGTGCGTGAGGGCCGGCAGAGCCAGCGCGCAAAGGAACAGTAGCACCGCCAGGCCGGCGTTCAGGAACCGCGCGACGCCGACGTAGATCGACGCGATCGCCAGGATGAAGGTCAGCACCGCGGCCAGGATCGTCACGGCCTTCTCTGCCGGCGCGTGTTGCCACATGAAGGCCGAGAAGAACAGCCAAACGCCCAGCAATGCGTTGAAAATCCGCGTAGTCATCAATTCCTCCTCGGGGGTCCGGCGGATCCCTCATCCGAGAATTTAGTAATCGCCCGAGCCTCGTCGAGGCGGACGAGTCAGCTCAGCCGTTAACCCAGCCCGTTAACCACCGCCGATGGCTGGTACGCGCGGACCCACTCGACCTTCATGCTCTGCAGGAAGACCGTGGTCGAGTCGGGCGGGCGGGGGAAGTTGCCGCCACGGCAACATTCAGAATGACGAAGAACGGCTGGTCAAAGGCCCAGGTGCCGCCCGTTCCCGCCGTGGACGATCGCATTGGCGGTCCCGCTGGCGTAGGACGCGAGCTCGTTGTTTCCCAGGCGCTCTGGCCGGTTGCGACGTCATAACCCCAGTTCGTCGGGTCGGCCGCCGAGCCGTCCGGGCGGCACATGTCGCGGCGTGAATTTTTGGCACGTGAATCGAGATCGACTGTAGCTGCGATCACCACGCGTCGGGCCGCGTTGGTATTGCCGGAAGCGATCGGCGCACTTACAGAACGTGTTTCCGGCCCCGCGCACTCCCGGTCGGCTGGCCCGTGACTTGCGATGCGCGGAGAGACCAAAGGAGCACCCATGATGCGCGTCCCCTCACTCCCCATCTTCTTTGCCGTGATCTCGGCTGGCGTTCTGGCGGGCGCCGGATGCGTCCCCGCCAACCGCGATTACGGGTACGGTCAAAACAATTACTGCGTCTGCGACGCGGACTGCCCTTCGGGGCTCGCCTGTGACCTGAACACGGGCGCGTGTATTTCGTCGTCGTCGTTCGGCAACCACAGCGGCCACGCGACCGGCGGCGTCAGCGGCGCGG
>CAZTZM010000248.1:0-17857 GCA_964618005.1 uncultured Myxococcales bacterium | reverse complement strand
CGGCACCGGCGGCGTTCCCGGCACCGGCGGCGCCTCCGGTGGAACGACGGGAAGCGGCGGGGGCACGCAGACCGGCGGGAGCTCGGGAAGCGGTGGGACGCCGAACGACGGCTCGGACGGAGGGGCAAGCGGGTGCAGCTGCGAGGTCGGCCATGCCGACCAGACGCCACCGATGCTGCTTCTCCTGGTCGTGGCGGCCTGCGGTTGGCGCCGGCGACGTTCGTCGCGCAGGCTGTAGATCGTCATGACGGTCTCGCGCGCCAGTCAATCCTTCGCCGAAAAGGCGGGGGAGGCCTGGGTGCGCATGCAGGACCGCACCGACGCGCTGATCGAGCCGCTCGGGCGGGTCGCGATGGAGCGCCTGGCCCCGGTCGCCGGTGAACGGGTCGTCGACGTCGGGTGCGGGTGCGGCCAGACGTTGCTCCAGCTCGCCGACCTCGCCGGCCCCTCGGGGCACGTGCTCGGCGTCGACATCTCGCCGCCGATGCTCGGGCGGGCGCGCGAGCGCGTGGCGGGGCGACCCACGATCGCGCTCGCGCTGGCGGACGCGCAGACGCACGCCTTCGCGCCGGGGTCGTTCGACGCCGTGTACTCGCGCTTCGGCGTCATGTTCTTCGAGGATCCGCGCGCGGCGTTCAGCAACCTGCGCGGCGCCGTGCGGTCGGGCGGACGGCTCTCGTTCGTCTGCTGGCAAGACCTGGCGAAGAATCTCTGGGCCGCGCGTCCGCTCGAGGCTGTGATGCGCCTGCTGCCCGCCGCCGCGATGCCCGACATGTTGCGCGAGGGTCGCCCCGGGCCGTTTTTTCTGTCCGATCCGGCGCGCGTGCAAGCGATCCTGGGCGCCGCGGGCTGGAAAGACGTCTCGCTCGAGCCCGTCGAGATGCCGCTGCACGTCGGCGGCGCCGCGACGCTGGACGAAGCGGTCGCGTACTCGCTTCAGATCGGCCCGGCGGCGCGCGCGATGGCCGACGCGCCCGACGATCTAAAGCCGGCGCTGGAGGTCGCCCTCCGGAAAGCGCTCGCGCCCTTCGCCAGCGCGCGCGGCGTCTTCATGGACGGCGCCGCCTTCGTCGTCCGCGCCCGCGCGTAACGATGACCGCCTGAGCCCTGGCTCTTTCTGCAGCTAACGTCAGCCCCGGATCACGTGTCGGTCCTGTCGGGTTCCGAACCGAAAGGGGATGGCATGGGAAAGCTGCCGGTGATCTCGCTGTGCGTGTCGGTCGTCGTTTCAGCCTCGCCAGTCCGGGCGTTTGCGCAGGTGATGCCCGATCCCGCGGCGGCTCGATCGTGCGTCGTGCCGGACTACTTGGAGGTCGGGAACCAGATGTTCGAGCCCAGCGTGGGCGGCTTCCGGACCTACCTCGAGACGAAGCGGACCAGCGATCCGCAGCTGTTTGCGGCGCTCGATCCCAAGGTCGCGCGCCTCGAGTCCCAGGTCACCGCGGCGCGCGTCGTGCTGGTGGCCGGGCTGGTCGTGGGGCTGATATCCAGCGGGTACGCGATCCTCGGCAGAAAGAGCTGTCCGGAGCCGGCCATCACCGATCCGAACTTCGCTGCTGACTCGGCGGCGTGGGGCGCCTGTAACGACCAGAACCTGAATACCTCGGCCAAGTTCGGCTTCCTCGGGCTCGGCGCGATCACCCTCGGGGGGCTCGGGTGGTTGGCCATCACCCCCAAGCGGTCCGACCTCTTCGACCTGGTGAACGCGCACAACGCCCTCGGCCACGACACCATGCGCCTGCAGATCGGCTACGACCCGACCAGCCGTCTGGCCCTGGGCGGAGTCTCGACGACTTTCTGAAGAACGTAGAGACCGACTCTACGGTCTGCATCGTGGGCGCCCGTCCGGTTGCAATGGCGCGCGGGAAAAGGCCCGCGGCGTGCGGTGATTGCCGCTGGCATGGACGCTGCAATTCCGGTCATCCGAAAGGAGACCGTGTTCCAATGTCCAACGTACGCCGTACCACGAGACTCGCCATGATTCTGAGCATCGCCGCCGGCCTCGCCGCCTGCGACGACCTGACGCCATCACCCCGCAAGGTGGCGCCGCCGATCGCCGCCGAGCCGGCGCGGCCGTCGGAGACGCCGTCGGGGGCGACGACCCCCACGCCCACGCCGGCGACCAACGAACAGCCCAACCCGCAGCCCACCGTCGCGAAGAGCGACGACGATGACGACGATCAAAAGATCGAGCCGTCGGAGGCGCTGACCGGCGCGCGCAAGCTGCTCGCCGCCGGCAACGGCGAGGGCGCGCTGCGGATGGCGAAGGTCGCCGTGCTGCGCACGCCCAAGCGCTCCATCGCCTGGAACGTGCTCGGCCGCGCCCAGCTCATTCTCGGCCAGCGCAAGGACGCCATCGCCTCGTTCGAGAAGGCCGTCGAGCTGAACCCCAAGAGCTCGTACGCGCGCAACAACCTCGGGCTCGCGCTCATCTACGACAAGCGCTTCGAGGAGGCCGCCGACTCGCTCGAGCAGGCGGTCGAGCTCGAGCCGGTCGAGGGATACATGTGGAACAACCTCGGGATGGCCTACGAGCAGCTCGATCGCCTCGACGACGCGCGCGACGCCTACGACAAGGCGGTGGCCATGGACAGCGACCGCGCCGAGACCAGCTTGAGCCGGCTCAAGGGGGTCAAGTCCGTCATCCGGACCGCCAAGGTCGACGCCCCGCCGCGGGTCGGCCCGCCGGCGCCGACGGACAGCGAGAGCAAAGACGGGGTCGGCGGCAAGACCGAGGAGGTCGGGAAAGGCGAGCCATCGGCGATGCCGTGACGAAGACCGAGATGACAAACGGCTGAACGGCCGGCGCGGCCCCACCGCGCCGGCCGTTCGGCCGCCGGGCGATTGACGTCCGCGGCGGCATCTCCGAGCTGAACGCGATCTTGACGGAGCTCGACCTCGAGCGCATCGACGTCCACGGCGGCGCCAGCAAGGTGAGCTTTCACCTGCCCGCGCCGCGCGGGACGGTCCCGATCCGCGTCGCCGGCGGTGCGAGCAAGCTGTCGTTCCGGCGCCCGGGGAAGGCCGCCGTCCAGATCGTCGTCACCGGGGGCGCCAGCGACCTGCGCATCGATCGCCGCAAGGTCGACGCGGGATCGGGCGCGGTCCGTCTCTCGACCGACGGCTACGAGTCCGCCACCGACCGATACAGCATCGAGATCACCGGCGGCGCGAGCGACATCGCGGTCACGGCGAGCTAACTACAGATCCCGTTCGTCGATGCGCAGGCGAGCGACACGGTGACGTCGGCCGTCACGACGACGGCGCTGAGCGAGCTGCACGCCGGGGCTGGGAGGGCGTAGCAATCAGCCGGGTCCACGGCGACGGAGCAGTTGGCGTTCTGGCAGCCGAGCAACGCGTCGGCCGGGTAATAAGAGACGTCGATCTGCGCGGTCACCGGTCCAGACGGCCATCCAGGGGCGACGGGGTCCAGGAACCGGATGTAGGGCTGATAGACGTACCCTTGCCGGACCGTCGATTGACCATCGGACGCCGTGAAGGTGGCCTCGGCGTAGGCGACCGTCGTGTCGCTCCCCTGGCGCTCGATCGGGACGTCCAGCGTGTCGAGCGAAGACGTGAGCGTCACGCCAGTCGTTGGACCGATGTCGAACTCATTGGGTGTCCCGGGGCCGAACGTCACTGAAACGGTCTGCGATGAATCCCCGATCTGGACTGTCCAGGGCGGCGGCAAGTCGGCGGGGAGCTGCCCGAGCGTCACCGAAGGATGCGTACAGTCGAACCCACCATCGTCACCTTGCGGCGGGAAGTACTGATATTGCCCGCGAAACAGGGGGACCGACTCTCCGTTCAGGCGGGCGAAGGCGTCGCCGTCGAGGACGCTGCACTGCGACTGGTCGTCGTAGTCGAAGTCGACCATCAGACCGCCGGAGGCGGCGGTGTTGAAGGTGACCTTGAGCGACCTGTTCGAGAGGTCATCGATATCCTCGGACTCCCCGCCCAGGGGCCCACAGGCGGACGCGACCAGAGCAAGGGCAATGATCGCAAGCCCGGCATTGCAACCGACGCGCTGCATGCCCGCGGCTTGTTCACGGGTCGTGCCAACGCTCGAGATCCAGCAGGACCGCCCCCTCCACCACCGGTGCCGCGCGAAACCCGGCACGCCGGCGTCCAAAACCTGTCAC
Organism: uncultured Myxococcales bacterium; assembly: GCA_964618005.1. Taxonomy (GTDB): domain Bacteria; phylum Myxococcota_A; class Polyangia; order Fen-1088; family Fen-1088; genus JADGRB01. Next base: position 13,715 of record CAZTZM010000248.1, on the reverse strand, counting down.
CACGCCCCGCGAGGGGGCGCGACCCTTCCGGGAAGTAAGCGCTGCGTGGGTCCTGGGGGAATCAGGCGGCGCCAGTCTTTTGGCGCCCGTCGCTTGTGGCCAGCGTGTCCGGAATGCGCCTGCGTGTTCTCGTTCCGGTTGTCGTTCTCGGCCTGTCGTCCTTTTCCCCCGCCGCGCCGGTTGTCGCGGCGGTGCCGGCGCCACCGGGAGAGCCGATCAGCGGCGCCACCCCGAGGCCCGCGCGGGCGCCGTCGCCGGTGCTCACCATCGTCGGTCGGGTGGCCGTCAACGGCAGCGTGCCGCTGCCCGGCGTCGTCGTGTCGTTGAGCGGGTCGGATCGGCGGACCACCGTGACCGACGCGGGCGGCGGCTTTCGGTTCCGGGTCCCGCCGGGGTCCTACGTCGTCGGCCCGGCCCGCGCGCCCGGCGCCGCGTTCGCGCCCGAGGCCGTGCGCCTCGACAACCTGGCGGCGGACGCCATTCAGGACTTCAGCTGCTCCGGCAACTGCGCCGCCGGTCCGGCCGTGGTGTCGGGCAAGGAGCTGGTCATCACGGATCCCAGCGTCGTCAATGATGCGCGGGCGTCCAACGCGACCGGCGGCGCCCCCTGGAGCTTTCGTTTTCTGATGGAGCAGATGGCGCCCCCCGGCACCGAGCCGAGTGACTTCGTCGCCGCCTGGCTGGGCCAGTTCGAGATCCCGGACGGGTCGGTCAACGGCTTCCCCGTCGACGTCCGCCGGACCGCCACGCTCCGCCAGCTGTGGCCGATGGGCGACGGCGGCAAGCCGGACCTCGCGCGGGCGCCGTTCCGGCTGCTGGCGATAATCAACCGCGTGGACCTGCACGCGTCCGGGAACGGCGAGGCGCGGCTGGTGTTTGGCGCTGTCGACGCGACCGGGGCGGGGCGCCCGATGACCGTGGCCTTCGAGTTCCTGCTGCCGACGACCGATCCGCGAACCGGCGCCCCCGTGACCCGCGCGGACTGGGCGGCGCGGTTTCACGCGCTGAACGGCCTGCCGTTCGGTCCGGGGTACAACTTTGCCCTGCAGGCGATCACCGACCTGTTCACGCGGCGGGGCACCAGCCCGGCGGGGGTCGGCGGCAGCTCGCTCGGCCAGGTGCGCACCAACGAGATCCTGATGGGCGGACCCTGGCAGCTGCGCGAGTTTCACCTGGCCGGCTCGCCCGATGGTCTCGGCCTCCGTCTGGCGCCGACCCCCCAGACGCCTGTCGGCAGCGCGATCACCGACGGGACGCCGGAGGCTCAGGCGCTGCTGCGCTATCTGAGCGGATCGCCGGCGGCCATCCACGGCGGCTTCGCCGCGGTGCCGCAAGAGATCCTGGGTGGCCAGTCCAACGAGAACTTCAGCTGGACCTTCGGCGCCCCAGTCGACAAGGCCACCCGCCGCGCCTTCGCCGGCCAGACCTGCAACGGCTGCCATTTCTCGGAGATCACGGGGCTGCAGCTGGACGGCTTCTACCACCTGTCGCCCACCGCCGACCCGGGCGCCGACGGCAGCGGGCGTCTCTCGAACTTCATCAAGCTGATCGAGATCCCGCGCCGGACCTTCTTCATGCAGAACCTGCTGACCTGCCGCGGCGCGACCTGCGCGCCCGGCGCCGAGCCCGCGCTGCTCTAGAACTTTTCAGGGAAGGTTTTGCCGCTCCATGCCCGCGAATGAGGGCATGCGACCGCCCCGCCGCCGAAGCGCCAGTGGACGTCAGCCGGCGGTGCTCGCATCCCTCTACAAGGGGGACCGGCGACAAAATTGAGGCACCATTCGCCCACTTCCGTTCGCGGCTCAATTCCCCGCTAACCGCGATTGCGCGCATCGTGCCGCGCAGCTCGGATTCTGTATCTTCCGTGCCGGCGGGCGGCGCTCGATGCCGGCCGCCCGAACGGAGGGAACTTGAAGCCCAGCAGCTGTTCGTGTCGAGTGGCGCTGATCGGGGCCCTGACCGCCGTCGCCTGGACCCTGTCGGCCTGCGGGCCGGGCTCGGCGGGGCCGATCGCGACCGGGACGGGAGGCGCCGCCGGTCAGATCGCCAGCGGCGGATCGATGCAGAGCGGGACAGGGGGCGGGGCATCGCCGGCTCAGGGGGGCGCCGGCGGGACCGCCGCCGGCGGGACCGCCGCGGGCGGCCCGGGAGGCGCCGCCGGTGCGATCTCGACGGGCGGCACGGTTGGCTCGAGCGGAGCCCCGGGGACCGGCGGCTCTGCCACGGGCGGATCGGGGGCTGGCGCGGCGACGTTCGCCGCCGACCGGATCATCGTGACCGGCGTCAGGGGGACGACCACGCCCGTCGCCAGCTCGACGATCGGGCTGCACAACGGCAGCCAGTCCTCGGTGCAGGTCACCGGAATCTCCCTCGGACAGTCGGCGCAGCTGACGCTGGGGCCCAGCGGCACCGCCGTGCAGGCCTCGGGTACGCCGCTCGCCGGGGCATCCCCCTTCACGGTCGTCAGTCCGACGACGTTTCCGGTCTCGATTGGACCGGGGATGGACCTGGCCGTGACGGTGCAGATGACGACGACCGCCTCCAACCTGCCGGCGCCGCCCAGCGACAAGAATCTCGGCTGCACGCTGCTCGGCGCGACCTTGACGGCCACCGCCGGCTCCGTTCCCGTCACCGCCGCCGTCTATGGGCTGCTTCTCATCCAGGACAACTACGAGCCCACGCTGGGCCAGGTCCTGATTGCGCTCGGGTACAAGCTGGACGTGGGGAAGGCTCAGAACGACTGGAATCCCAATACGTCGATGATGGCCGTCGATCTTCCGGGCATCGAGGCCGGCACCGACGAGGTGGCGGCGCCTCTCTTCACCAAGGCCGCCGCGGGACCGGTCACGCTGACCGTCGCCGCCCGCTTTTCACCGGCCGGCGTGCTCCCCTATGGGTGGTATCCCTCGACCAGCGCGGGCACCATGAACGTGGTCGGGCCGATGTCGATGACGGCGGACGCGCAGACGTCGAACAAGGCGCGGATGGTCTATCCGCCGCTGCAGGCCGGCAGCGCGACCTCCTTCGACCCAGGCAGCGGACCCTTCGGTCTCTGGATCTTCTCCGACCAGAAGACCGAGAAGTACAACGAGGGGGGCAACACCATCAACGGCGACTACGACTACACGCAGGACGCGTTGAATTCACCCGCCGGGGTGCACCGGGTCAAGAGCTACCCCCTGAAGGACAGCGCCGGATCGGCGATCGCCCATCAGTATCTGGTCGCCGTGGAAGAGGCGGGAAACGGGGACTACCAGGACTATGTCTTCGTGCTGGGGAACGTGAGCGCGGCGCCGTAGGCCTGTCGGGGATCTGATAAAATGAAGGCGGTGACGGCCCCGGTCTCGGCATGCGGCCTGGCGGTACTGGCTGGCCTTCTCCTCTCGGGGACGGGGGTCGCGGCTGGCGAGGATCCGGCGCAGCGGCTCTTCACCGACGGCGTGGAGGCCGCCCGTCAGAATCGCTGGAGCGACGCGCGCGCGGCGTTCGAGCGCGCCTACAGTCTCTCGCAACGCCCGGTGGTGCTCATCAACCTGGCAGCGGCCGAGGTGCGGACCGGCCGGCTCAAGGAGGCGGCGAACGACTACCGGCGGATCCTGCAGAGCGAACCGTCCCCGGAGATGGCGGCTTTCCGGACGGCCGCCGCCGACGTGCTGCCGTCGCTTGAGGCGCAGATCCCGCGCATCCGGCTGCACGCGCCGGGGTTCGGCGCCGCCGACATCGTCGAGATCGACGGAGAAGAGATCGCGGCGGATCAACTCGAGCAACCTCATCTGGTCGATCCCGGCTCGCACGTGGTCGTGGTCAAGCGCGCGGGGATCGAGCGGGCGCGCGTCTCATTTTCGGTGGCGGAAGGCGAGGCGCACGACATCTCGGTCCCCGTGCCGCTCGATCCGACGGTGTTCAGCGCCGCCGAGTCGCCGATCAACCCGGCGCCGGGGGCGGACCTCACGGCCGCCCCGTCGGCTCTCGCCTCGGGACCGCCCGCCCGACATTCGGTGTGGCGATCTCCCTGGCTGTGGACGGTCGTCGCCGTCGTGGCCGCCGGAACGACGGTGGCGACCGTCTTCGCCGTTCACAGCCACGATCAGGCTTACTCCGGGAATCTGCCGCCCGGCACGATCACCGTTCAGTGAGCGGCGGATGAAGCTCGAGACGGCGGTTGTCAGGCTCGCGGCGACGGTGACAGCGATCGCCGGGACGGGCTCGCTCTCTGCCTGCCGTCCGGTGACGGAGATCGTGCTCGTGGTGGACACGAACCTGACCAGCTACGACATCGATCAGGTGGATATCTCTGTCACGGGCTCGCAGACGAAGAGCTTCAGCTTCAGCCTGGCCTCCGCGGCGACGCCGCCGTTCCCCTGGACGCTGGGCCTCGAGCCGGGGAGCCAGGCCGGCGGCGTCGAGGTATCGGTGGCGGCCTCGCTCAAAGGCAGTCCGGTCGTCCAGCAGTCGGCCGACACCACCTTCGTCGAGGGCGAGCAAAAGATGTTGCGGATCGTGCTGCTCGACTCCTGCGTGGGCATCGTTTGCTCCAGCGGAGCGGGCGCCCAGACCTGCAGCGAGGGCACGTGTGCCTCCGATGGCATAGCCGGCTCTTCGTTACAGCCCTGGACCGGTTCGGCGCCGGCGCGGCCGGCGCCGTCGGCGACGGTTCCCATCGGCGGCCGAACCATCTGGGCCAACGGGTGGCACGCCTGCGCCAACGAGGGCTCCGTCCTCTACTGCTGGGGGCAAAACTACGACGGGGAGATCGGCGACGGCAATCTCCGGAACGCCAACTCTCGCAAGCCCGTCACCGGGCTGGACTCCCCGGCGGCGATCGGGATGGGGCAGCTCACGACCTGCGCGTGCGACCAATCCGGCGCGGCGTGGTGCTGGGGGCGCAACGTGGAGGGGGAGCTGGGAATCGGAAGCGCCACGGCCAACTCGACGGTTCCGGTCCAGGTCCCCGGGATCACCGACTGCGGTCAGATAACGGGGGGCGCGAACCACACCTGCCTCCTTCACGCCGCCGACGGAACCGTGTCGTGCTGGGGCAGCAACGCCAGCGGTCAGGTCGGCCAACCGGCCTCGGCGAACGGCAGCTGCTCCGAGAGCTCGGGGTCGACCGTCCCGTGCATCACGTCGCCGGCAAAGGTCCCCGGGCTGGCGAACGTCGCCGACATCTATGCCGGCGAGCAGTACACCTGCGCGCGGCGGACCGACCTGAGCGTCGTGTGCTGGGGCGACAACTCGGCCGGTGAGCTCGGCGACGGAACCAACACCTCGCGCGCCACGCCCGCGCCGGTCAAGGATCTGGCCAGCGACGTGGTCGAGGTCTCCGCGGGCCGCTGGTACGCCTGCGCCCGCCACCAGTCCGGCGCCGTCTCCTGCTGGGGAGCGGGGGGGAGCGGCCAGCTCGGCACCGGCAACACGAGCTCCACCAACGCGCCCGTCGACGTGAACGGGGTGACCGACGCGCTTCAGCTGGCGACCGGTCTGCAGCACACCTGCGCGCTGAGGTCGGGCGGCGCCGTCTGGTGCTGGGGCGGCAACCAGGACGGTCAGCTCGGAAACGGGACGACGACGGACTCGCTGGTGCCCGTGCAGGTCGTCGGGCTCGTGCCGGTCAACACCATCACGGCCGGCTCGGTGTTCACCTGCGCGCGGTCGGCGACCGGGCCGGCCTTCTGCTGGGGGGAGAACCTCGTCAACGAGCTGGGGGACGGCACCACCACCAACCGCTCGCAGCCCGTGTCCGTGGCGGGCTTCATGTAGTCCCGCCGTCAGGGTGCCCGCGCGCAGCGGGCGCCGTAGAAGGCGTTCCGGCTCTCCGGAAGATCTCCGTCGCGCGCCCAGGGCGACAGGTCCTCCGTGTCCGTGCCGAAGGATCCGCCCCGGACCACGCGGTACGAGTAGTCGGTCAGGAACACGCAGTCGTCGCACGGATCGACATAGGGCGCGTAGAAGTCCAGCGTCCATTCCGCCAGCTCGCCGGCCAGATCGAGCTGCCCCCACCGCCCGGCGCCCAGCGCGGCCGTTCCGACGGGCGCGATGTTGGCCACGCCCGAGCAGCCGGTCGCGCCGGCGGGATAGTTGCAGTCGGCGATCAGGTATTGCTCGCTGGTCGAATCGATCGAGCCCCACGGGTAGGCGCGCTGATCGCTCCCCCCGGCCGCGGCGTCCTCCCACTCCGCCTCGCTGGGCAGGAAGCCGCCGTCCCAGATGCAGAACGCGTACGCCTCGTACCAGTCGATGCAGTTCATCGGCAGCGTCTCGTTCGCGCCGGGCTGATCGGTCCATGTCGCGAACGACGGCTCGCACGCCAGGCGCGCGCGCCACGCATCGGTCGTCGCCGCGAGATTGACGGTGTCCGCGGCGACCCAGCCCGGCTCGTAGCCGGGCGCGCCGCTGTCCGCCAGCCCGCGGCCTCCGTTCAGGTGCGCGTGCTTTCCGGCGCCTGGCGACGGCGTCCATCCCGCCACCGTCGCCGCCACGAATGGCCGGAAGCGCCCGACCGTGACCAGGTACGTGTCGAGGCGAAAGCTGCTGACGGAGGCCGGATCGGCCTCCGCGGCGGGGCCGCCGCCGTCGTTCGTATAGGTCCGAAAGTAGGTCTCGCTTTGGACCTGCGGGCTGTTCGCGGCGGAGCTGGGCTCCGATCCCGCGCAGGCCAGCGTCAGCAGCCATGCCGCGCAGCATCCCTGACGACCGCGGCGGGACGGCTGCATCGTTCAACCATGAAGGTACCGCGCGTCGTCGCCATCAACCGCGCAACGGCGGTAAGCGTCCCCGCCGGGGCCGCGGTGCTACTGATGTCCCACGGGCAAGCCTGCGCCCAGAGGACGACCATGATGAAACGCGATCTTCGTTTCTCGCGCCGCCGGTTGCTCAAGTCCATCGGGGCCGGTGCGGCCCTCTTGCCGCTGCTCCGCGCCGACAAGAGCGACGCCGCCTGCTACGTGAGCGGGATCAAGCGTTGCTACATCCTGGCCTGGACCAACGGGATGCTGAGCAGCATCAACAGCTGGGCCACCCCCGGCACCACCCCCACCGGCTGGTCGCTGGGCTCGATGGGGTTCCAGGCTTCGCTGCAACCCTACATGGCGGATCTGCTGCTGCTGAAGGGCGTCGACTACTCGTTCATCAAAGACATGCCCGGCTCCGGCGAGCGGACGGGACACGCTTGCTTCCCCGGCATGTTGACCGGCGCGTTCTATCAGCTGCTGTCGACCAGCACGAGCTCCGATCTGGCCGGCGGAATCTCCGTCGATCAATACATCGGCACCCAGCTTCAGAAGCAGGGCTACAAGGGGATGGTCAGCCTCAATCAGGGGACGCTCGTGTCGAGCACGGGTCACCTGTCGTGGTCGGGACCGGGCCAGGTCGTGCTGCCGAACACCGACCCGGCCAAGGTGTTCCAGCTGTATTTCCAGGGGGCGCTCCCGACCACCACCACGACGACGACGAGCAAGGGAACCGGGGGCTCCAGCGGGGCCGGCGGCGCGCCGGCCGACAACACCAACGCGATTCAAAAAAGCATCCTCGACTATGTCGTCAACGATCTGAACCGGTTCTCGAACATCGTCGGCAGCGAAGACAAGCAGAGCATCGAGCAGCACCTCACGTCGGTGCGGGCGATCGAGACCCGGCTGCAGGACATGGGGTCTGTGCCGACCCAGACCGACGGGGGCGCGCCGATCTCGATGACCGGCGGCACGACGCCGCCCGCCTGCAGTTTTCCCAGCACGACCTCCGAGCCGACGCCCAACAGCACCGCGAACGTCCCCGCCATCACCAAGCTGCACATGGACATCGCGATCGCCGCGTTCGCCGCCGACCTCACGCGGGTGGCGGTGATGCAGATCGGCGATCAGGGCGACGCTAACCTCATCCTCGAGTGGCTCGGCTTCATCTCGGGCGGGGCGCTGCAATCCGATCCCAACACCGGCGACGCCAACGGCTTTCACGCCATCGCGCACGAGAACACCATGCGCAAGGTGACCTGCGACACCTGGTTCCAGTCGCAGTTCGCCTACCTCATCGGCCAGATGAAGAGCATCACCGACACGACCGGGCAATCGATGCTCGACAACAGCGTGATCGTCGGAATGAACAGCATGCGCACCGGCACGCACGAGACCACCAGCGTCCCCGTGGTCATGGCCGGAAGCTGCGGTGGTTACTTCAAGACGGGGCGGAGCCTCGCCCTGCCCGCCGGCACGCCGAACAACGGCCTGCTGGTGGCGCTGTGCAACGCGATGGGCACGCCGGTCACGACCTTCGGCGAGGCGAGCTACGGCGGTGAGCTGACCGTTCTGAAGGGCTGACGGAGATGCGCCAATCGACGAACCAACGGAGAGTGACGATGAAACCTCCTGAGTCGCGGTCCCTGTCGTTGCTGTCGTTTCGGGTGTTGGCGGCCTTCTCGACGGCGGGTGCCGTGCGGTGTACCGGTCGCATCGGCGCCAGCCCGACGGGCGCCGGCGGCACCAATCAGATCAGCGGCACAGGGCAGGGCGGCTCCACGTCCGGAAGCGGCGGGGTGTCGGGGCTCGCGCCGAGCGTTCCCATCGTCATGACTGGGACGCCGCCCGTCGAGAGCGCCGGCACGCTGGTCATGCGGCGCCTCACCTATCGCGAGTACGACCACATGCTGGCGTATCTGATCGGCGACACCACCGCCCCCGCCGAGGGCGGAGACGCCTGGTCCCCCGACGCCCCGGACGCGGTCGGCTACGTGGCGCCTTCCAGCAGCGCCGATCTCCAGGTGGATCTCTTCAATCAGACGGCCAACACGCTGGTCGAGACGGCGCTGCAGAAGGTCGCCGCCGGACAGGCCGCCGGCAAGCTGACCATCCCGTGCAAGACGCCCACCACGACGGCCGCCGAGACGACCTGCGCGACGCAGTTCATCACGGCGTTCGGCCTGGAGGCGTACCGGCGTCCCGTGGCGGCCGCCGAACAGACCGATCTGCTGTCGCTGTTCAGCACCGTGCGCGGGCTGGGCCTCAGCTTCACCGAGTCGATCGGCGCCATCGTCAAAGGAATGCTGCAATCGCCGAACTTCCTCTACCACTGGGAGATCGGGCCGACCGCCCCCGTCGCCGGGGCCGACGGCCTGTTGCCGCTGACGCCCTGGCAGCTGGGCGCGCGGCTGGCGGCCACGCTCTGGGAGGCGGGGCCCGACGACACCCTGTTGCAGGCGGAGCAGGCCGGCCAGTTGGCGACCGCCGCGCAGGTGGCGACACAGGTGGCGCGGATGCTCGCCGATCCGCGCGCGGCCAACGGGCTGTTCTATTTTCACGAGCAATGGCTGTTCACCTTCGGCAGCCAGGGGCGCGATCTCACGCAGCCGCTCACGAAGTCGAGCCCTCTGTTCACGACCGCCGTCGCCCAGGGGCTGCCGACGGAGTTCTCGGACTTCGTGACGTCGGTGTACACGGGCGACGGAACCCTGAAATCGCTGTTCACGGCGCCGTACGCCTACGTGAACAGCGATCTGGCGGCGATCTACGGCGTCACCGGGCCGGCGAGCGGCTTTGCCAAGGTCGCGCTCGATCCCACGAAGCGCGGCGGGATCTTCACGCAGACGGCCTTCCTGGCCACGATGGGGAGCGACGGAACCGACAACCCCGTGTATCGCGGGCTCTCGATCTACGAGAAGGTCCTGTGCGGGAACATCGGCTCGCCGCCGGCGAACGTGCCGCCCGTCAACTTCATCGCCAACGGCACCACCCGCCAGTCCTACGACGCGCACGGCATGTCGTCCTGCGCCAGCGGCTGCCACAACCTCTTCGATCCGCCGGGCTTCTCGTTCGAGAACTACGACGGCGACGGGGTCTACCGGACGACCGAGGCCGGCCAGGCGGTGGATTCGACGGGCTCGTTCCTGACGCCGGCGGGCGCGACGATCACGTTCCAGAACGCGCTCGACCTGTCCCAGCAGCTGGCCCAGAGCCCCGAGGTGCAGACCTGCGTCGATCGGCAATGGACCCGCTACATGCTCGGGCGCCCCGAAACGACCGCCGAGTCGGGCTCGATGTCGATCGCCTACCAGAGCGCGGCCGCCACCACGGGGTTCTCGCTGACCAACCTGGTGTCGGCGCTGATGCAATCCAAGGCGTTCATGTATCGCCAGCCGTCCGCCGGCGAGCCGCTGTAGCCGTCCGCTCATGACGGCCGGCAGAGCGCGATCGAGGGTGGTCGTCGGCCTGGGATCGCTGCTGGCGCTGTGGGGGGCGGCGTGCGGGCGCGGCGCGCGGGCGCCCGTCCCCCCGTCGCGCCCGGACCCCTGGGCCCGCTGGCCGATGCCCAACTCTCATCTCCCGGGACTACCGAATCCGCGCGGCTACGACACGTCGACGGGCGGGGTGGTGGTCGATCGGGTCACCGGGTTGATGTGGCAGCGGACGCTCGCGAACAGGTTCTTCACCTTCGACGGCGCGGTCCGGGAGTGCGCGGCGATGGCGCTGGCCGGCCACCGTGACTGGAGGCTGCCCTCCCGGATCGAGCTGGTCTCCCTTCTCGACACCACCCGCACGCAGCCCGCCATCGACGTCGACGCGTTTCCGGAGACGCCGAGCGACTGGTTCTGGACGTCCTCGCCCGCGGCCACCGATCCCAGCTCCGCCTGGTACGTCTACTTCTACTTCGGATACCCGAAGACCGACGACCGGGGCGCCAAGTTCTCGGTTCGCTGCGTCCGGTCGGACCGCCCGGCCCCGCCGCCGAAACCCCGGTACGACGTTGGCGCCAGCACGGTGACGGACGCCGACACGGGACTTTCGTGGCAACGAACGGCGTCGAGCAAGGCCCTCTCATTCGACGGCGCGGCCCGCTATTGCGCCGGCCTCGGGATCGATGGGCAGACCAGGAACGGGCGCTGGCGGGTTCCGACCTTCGTCGAGTTGCTCACGCTCGTCGACGAGAGCGCCGGCGCACCGATGATCGATCGCGTGGCTTTTCCGGACACGCCGGCCGAGCCGTTCTGGAGCTCGTCCACCTTCGCCAACGGCAAGGAGCTGGCGTGGTACGTGCGGTTCGATCGCGGCGAAGGCCTCTACGGCCGGCCCAGCGAGCCTTTCCGTGTCCGCTGCGTGCGTTGACGGGCCGGCTCAGTCACACGAGCCGGAGCAGGGAACGAACGTCCCGCTGCTGGCCTGGACCGAGGCCGAGCCGCCGGTCAGCCCGCTGGCCGAGGCGGTCACGGTGATCGCGCCGGCGCCGGTGGCCTGGACCAGCGCGAACGCCACGCCCTGGTAGGCGTTCCGGCTGTTCCCGCGGAACGTCGCCTGGGTCATGCTGCCGCTGTCGACGGCGACGATCGTGCCCGGCCCGGTCAGGGCGAAGGTGATCGGCGCCGACGAGGACGTGACCACCGCCCCCGACGCGTCGGCGACCGTCGCCTTGACGAACACGATGTCGTTGAGGTCGGTGACCAGCGCCGTATGATCGGCGCTGACCACCAGCTTGCTGGCCGTGGTTCCGGTGGGCGGCGGCGTGGTCTTGGGGACGCCCCAGGTGGTCTGCCACGAATAGCCGATCGCTCGGACGTTGCCGAGCTCGTCCATGAGCCCGCTGCCGCTGCCCACCGTCGGCCACTCACCGTCCGCCTCGCCCAGGTAGTCGACGCCGGTCCACATGAACTCGCCGGTCAGCCCCGCGTTGGCCTTGACCGTCGCCCAGGTGCTGGTCTCCGTCCCCATCTCGGTCAGCAGGCCCGACTTGGTCGGCGCGCTGGTCATCGCCGTCAGGCAGTTGGCCACGTTGTAGTTGTCGCCCCACACGTCGAGCAAGGTGTTGGTGGCGCCGCCGACGTCGCCGGCGGTCCCCGGATCGAGCAGCGCCTGGGTGTCGTTGCGCGACGGATCGAGCGCGTGGCTCATGGCCACCATCTTGGTCAGGATGGGCGTGCGCGTGCTGATCGAGTCGTGGATCTCGTTGCCCAGGCTGTAGAGCGCCACGCTCGGGTGGTTCCGGTCGCGCATGATCCAGCCGGTCAGATCGACCTGCCACCAGGTGGTGCTGGCGTTGCTGACGCCGGTGACGGTCGGCACCGGCGGCATCCCCGTCGGCGTGGAGGCGGCCTGGTTGAAGTAGGCGGCGTAGTCGCCCACGTCCGTGTACTTGTGCGCCGTCCAGACGTCGGCGAACTCGTCGAGCACCAGGAATCCCATCCGGTCCGTCAGATCGAGAAAGTCGGGGCTGGGCGGATCGTGCGCCGTGCGGATGGCGTTCACGCCCAGCACCTTGAGCTGCGCCAGCCGCCGCTGCATCGCCCGCTGCGGCGCCGCCATGCCCAGCCCGTGGAAGTCCTGGTGGTTCGCCACGCCCTGGAACTTGATGGCCTTTCCGTTGAGCTGCATGCCGGTGGCGAACGTCAGGGAGCGGATCCCGAACGGCGTGACGTCGTCGTCCACGGTGACGCCCCCGACCTGAACGTGCGTGACCAGCTGATACATGTTGGGCGTGGTCAGGTCCCACAGCTTGGGGCTCTGCACGGGCACGTCGAAGGTGAAGCTCACCGAGGCGCCCGCCGCGACCGCCTGGGCCGCCGTCGTGACCGGCGCCAGCGCGGCGCCGGAGGGATCGCTCACGATCCCCTGAACCGTCACGCTCTGGGACGCGCTGCCGTCGTTCTGAACGGTGGTTTGCACGTGCACGGTCGCCGAGGCGGCGGTGGGGGCAGGGGTGGTCACGAACGTGCCGTACTGGGCCACGTGGACCGCGTCCGTGGCGAGCAGGCGGACGTGGCGATAGATGCCGGCGCCGGCGAAGAAGCGCTCGGCCGGCTGCGTGGTCGTGTCGGTCTTCACCGCCACCACGTTGTCGGCGGAGCCGAACTGCACGTCGGCGGTCATGTCATACCGAAAGCTGACGTAGCCGTACGGGTGATGACCGAGGTGCACGCCGTTGATGTAGACGTCGCTGTTCGCCATCACGCCGTCGAGCTCGATCGCCACCCGCTGTCCCGACAGGGCCTGCGGCAGCGTGAAGTGCTTGCGGTACCAGGCAATCCCCGACGGGACGTAAGCGCCCCGCCCGGTGGTGGCCGCCGTTTGCGCGAACGGATTGGCGGGCGGATTGGGCCCCTCGATGCTCCAGTCGTGCGGCACGTTGACCGTCCGCCAGCCGCTGTCGGCGAAGGTGGTCGCGCTGGCGCCGGTGGCGTCGCCGTAGTGAAAGAGCCAGCCCGCGTCGAAGGGGATGATCGTTCGCACGCGGTCGGCCTGGGCCGGCGAGCCGCCGGAGCCCCCCGAGCCGGGCGAGCCACCGGTTGCCCCCAGGCCGCCCGTCCCCGGCGGGGTGACGCCGCCACCGCCGGAGCCAATCACGCCGCCCGAACCGGTCACGCCGCCCGTGCTGTCCACGCCGCCGGAACCGATCGCGCCGCCGGAGGCGGTGACGCCACCCGTCGCCGTGCCCTTCGAGCCGCCCGTGGCGCTGGCGCCGCCCGTGCTCCCGCCCGTGGCGCTGCTTCCGCCTGTTGCGCCGCTTCCGCCCGAGCCGCCGCCGGAACAGCCGGAAGCGACGACGCCGAAGCAGAGCCCGAGGGTGAGCTGACGGAGCGTGGACGCACGTGTCATGGGGGGGCCTCCGAGTGGGCCCCGACGATAGGATCCGCCGGCGAAAGGCGGGCTAACCGCGGTTGCGCGCGATCAGCGCCACTGCGTGAACAGCGGCACCGCCAGCTGGCTCGGCCCGCCGGTCCCGGGGACGTCGCGGGCCCT
>CAZTZM010000247.1:0-10591 GCA_964618005.1 uncultured Myxococcales bacterium | reverse complement strand
CTGTCAGCATCATCGTGGGCCGCTACCGAGCAGGCGAAGACGTCGCCGCCATCGCGAAGGACTACGGCATCTCCGTAGATCAGACCCACGATGCCATCAGAACCGCGATCCCAGCGGCTGCCTGAACCCTGGACGTTCTTCCTCGACAGATCCCTCGGCCACGCGAAGGGCGTCGGCCACGACCTTTCCGCCGAGTTTCGCGGTGCCGTTCATGGCGGGCGTGTCGGTCACGGGTGACGTACATGTTTTCGAATCGGACGGCGAGCGTCACTCTCCGCCGAAGCGCCTAAAGCCATAGGTGAGGCCACCTGCGCTCGCCCACGCCGACCGCTACAACGCGGCGATGAGCCGCTGAAACCGCGAGTCCTTCCAGAGCAGCGAAAGCCTCCTCATCCGAGGCGTCAGCAATGTGCGCGAGAACCCGCCGCAGCTCGCGGTAATCTCAGCAAACGAGAGTGTATTGACAAAGGCTCTAACGCAGGATCGCTTCCAGCGCCATCGTCAGCAGGAACCCAGCCACCAACCCGGCCGACGCCGTCCCTTCGTTCCCGTGGCTGTGTGACTCGGGGATGATCTCGTTCGAGGTCACGTAGGTCAGCGTGCCGCCTGCCAGCGCCAGGACGAAGGGCATGGTGGCGACCGCGACGCCCGCCATGACGTCGCCCAGCACGGCCGCGGCCGGAATCACCAGCCCGGTGAGCCCGACGATCAGGAAACCCTGCCAGCGCCCCACCCCTTCGTGGCGCAGCGGCGCCGACATGACGATCCCCTCGCACACGTTCTGCACGCCGATCGCCAGCGCCAGCAGGATGCCCAGGTGCGAGGTGCTGGGGACGGCGAACCCGGCGCCGATCGCCAGCCCCTCCGGGATGCGGTGCAGGCTCAGCGCGCCGACCACCGCGTAGGCCCGGCGCGGGGACAGCGTATGCTCGCGATCATGGACGTCGTGCCCCGGCTCATGGCCGAGGTGCTGGTGGTGGCCGCTCGCGTGCTGGTGCGGGATGAAGCGATCCATCGCCGCGGCCAGCCCGGCGCCGACGATGAACCCGCCGACGACCAGCGCGAAGCGGCCGAGGTGGAACACGCCCCCTTCGTTCACGCGGCTGACCGCCTCGGCGCACAGGCCCAGCGTGGCCGCCGCCAGCATCAGGCCGGCGCCCAGCCCCAGGATGCCGTCGTAGGTCCGGCGCGGCAGATCGCGCAGGAAGAGAAACGGCAGCGCCCCCAGGCTGGTGGCCAGGCCGGAGATGGCGGCGGGGATGGTTCCTGCGCCCACGGTCACGGCACTATATAGGGAAGGTGACGATGACGGTTTATCTCGCGCTGGGCGCGAACCTGGGCGACCGGGCGGGCGCGATCGCCGCCGCGCTCGACCGGCTGCCGGCGCGTGGCGTGACCGTAGAGGCCGTCTCGCCGACGTATGAGACGGACGCGGTGACGCCCGAGCCGCAGCCGCCTTACCTGAACGCGGTCGCCCGGGCCACGACGGCGCTGCCGGCCCGCGCGCTGCTCGACGTCTGTCTGGCGATCGAGCGCGACCTCGGCCGGCGGCGTCCGCCCGGGCGGCTGCAGGCGCCGCGCGAGCTGGACATCGACCTCCTGCTCTACGGCGCGGCTGTCATCGACGCGCCGCCCGACCTGCTGGTCCCGCACCCGCGCCTGCTGGCGCGGCCGTTCGTGCGGATCCCGCTGGCGGACGTGGCGACGCCCGAGCTCAGGCATCCCGTGACCGGCGAGCGACTGGATCTCGCGGTGCCAGATCCGGGCGTCAGACGGCAAGCCGGCGCTTGAAGTCTTCGATCGTCGCCGTGATTCCCTCTTCCAGCGACACGCGCGGCCCCCAGTTGTCCAGCAGCTGCTGCGCGCGCGTGATGTCAGGCTTGCGGCGGGTGGGATCATCCTTGGGCAGGGGCGCCCGGACGATCTCGGACTTCGACTTGGCGAGACGCTTGGTGATCTCCGCCAGCTCCAGCACGGTGGTCTCGCGCGGGTTGCCGAGGTTGACCGGATCGCTGCCGTGCGAGCTGGCCATGAGGCGCGTGAACCCCTCGATGAGGTCCGTGGCGTAGCAGAACGACCGCGTCTGCTGCCCCTCGCCGTAGACGGTGATCGGCTGGTCGCGGAGCGCCTGCACCACGAAGTTCGAGACCACGCGCCCGTCGTTCTCGTGCATGCGCGGGCCGTAGGTGTTGAAGATGCGCGCGATCCGCACCTCGACCGAGTACTGGCGGGCGTAGGAGACGGCCAAAGACTCGGCGCAGCGCTTCCCCTCGTCGTAGCACGCGCGCGGACCGATCGGGTTCACGTTCCCCCAGTAGGTCTCTTTCTGCGGGTGCTCGATCGGATCGCCGTAGACCTCCGAGGTCGAGGCGATGAGGACGCGCGCCTTCACCTCACGCGCCAGGTCGAGCATGTTCAGCGTCCCTTCGACGGCGGTCCGGATGGTCCGCACCGGGTTGCGCTGGTAGTGGATGGGCGAGGCCGGACAAGCCAGGTGATAGATCTGGTCGACCTCCATCGTCAGCGGCTCGGTCACGTCGTGCCGCATCAGCTCGAACCGGTGGTTGTCCAGCAGGTGCTCGACGTTCGCGCGCGAGCCGGTGAAGAAGTTGTCGAGGCAAATGACCTCGTGCCCCTCTTTCAACAACCGTTCGCAGAGGTGCGAGCCAAGAAAACCCGAGCCTCCGCTGACCAGGATTCGCTGCCGTGACATGCACTGTTCATACCTTCGCGGCGGGGAAAGCGCAAAACCCGAGAGCCGGTCCCGGGCTGGCGTCGCGGGCTGCCCGTGTTACCATGTGGCCCATGTCGGCTGTCACCGGGGAGCGCCGCGGGGGCCCACGGATCCCGATCGAGATGTGGGTCGAAGAGACCACCGGGTCGGAGCGCTATTTCCGGCGCGCCGGCAACCTATCGCGTGGCGGCCTCCGCCTGGAGCACACCATCCCGCTGCCGGTCGGCACGACGGTGAACCTCACCTTCACCCTGCCGGGCGACAAGGCCCCGGTCGAGGTCACCGGCGAGATCGTCTCCGCCACCCCGCCCGAAGACCTCCGCATGGGCGTGAAGTTCGTCAATCTCAACCCCGACGCCCGGGCCAAGATCGACGCCTTTCTCGCCCGCGCCGGCGCTTAGCGCCGATCCACGGGGATTTACGCCCTGTTCGGCTCGATCTAAGTTAGGCGCCGCATGATCCGGCGCGGCTTTTTCCTGGTTCTGGCAGTTCTGGCGGTCTCTGGATCGGGCTTCGCGCGCGAGAAGGACGATCTGAAGCCGCTCGAGCCGAAGGCGTCCATCAAGCCGCAGGAAGGCGGGGGCTACTTCGACGAGGCGTTCGGCGTGGACGACGACGGCACGCACCTTTGCGCCATCCGGACGGACAACGCCACGTTCGCCAAGCTGGAGATCTACGACCTGCAGGTGACGCCGCCCAAGCAGACGGCTTCCTTCGATCTTCCAGCGAGGTCACTGGTGCCGGTGCGGGTCGAGCTGTTGCCGCCGGGCAAGGGGCTGGTCCTGATCGCGCGCGAGCAGCCCGACGACGCGGCGCCGCTGTATGCCTTCCTGCTCGACGCGACCGGCAAGACCGTCGCCAAGGTGGGACCGGCCACCGCCTTCGCCCGCCCGCCCGCCGACGGGACACCGCGCGCCGCCCTGCTGGTGGCGTTCGAGCGCAAGCTGGGCAGCCACGGCGCCGAGGCCACCTACACCGTCACGCCGTTCACGCTGGCCACGCTGGCCCCCGCCGGCAAGCCGCACACCTTCAAGACCGACGTGGCGGACGAATTGAAGGGGGCAGGCGTCCGCCTGATCGGCTTCTACGACGGATACACCCGCATCCTGGGCGAGCGGCCCGGCGCCTATGACAAGGCCGTCGACGTCCGCGACCGCCCCAAGCAGACCGTGATCGACGCCCTGACCGGCAAGGTGGCCAGCGAGGGAGAGATCGCCGACCTGGTCGGCTGGGCGGTCACCGGCCAGCTGCGCCGCGACCACCCGGGCCAGTCACTCTTCGTCGACCTCAATCAAGACGCCTCGACTGTCGATGTGGTCGATGCGATGGGGAAAAAGCAGCCGGCCGCGCTGGTGGCGCCCTTCCGCCTCTACGATCCGAAGTCGCTTTCGGTCGACGAGGGGCCGGCGCCCAACCAGCTGACGTTCGGTCTGGCCGTCGATCCGCTGAACCCCGACGCGATCAAGCGCCGCAAGGCCGAGCTGCCGATGCTCGACCTCTACGCCGCCGACACCGCCGGGGGCAAGGTCAAGGCCCGCGGGCGGGTGTTCATCCCGCGGCCCGTGACCTACCGCGTTCGCGCCGACACCCTCGTGGTGCTGAAGCGGTTCAAGAGCTTCGCCCGGGGGGGCGATGAGCTGCAGATCTTCCAGCTGCAATAGCGCGGCCGCCCATCTCGCGCTGGCGATCGCCATCGCGCTGCTCCCGGCCTGCTCGCAGGTCCGGGGGCGCAAGCGGATCCAGGACGCGAACGAGCTCTACCGGCGGGGCCGATACCGGGAGGCCGTCGCTCTATATAAGGAGGCGGAAGCCTTCGTCCCGGAGCTGCCGACGCTGTGGCTGAACGAGGGGTACACCTGTCGGCAGCTCATCGCGCCGGGCGGCCAGGATGCCGAGAGCCGCCAGGCCGCCGACTGCGCCCTGGCCGCCTTCAAGCGCCTGGCCCAGGTCGCGCCCAAGGACACCCGCGCCACCGATCTGACGTTCCAGACCTGGTACGACATGCGCGACTACACCGCGCTGGAGGCGGCGCTGCTGGAGCGGCACCGGGCGGCCCCCAACGACATCGACGCCGTCCACGGCCTGCAGGACGTCTATTTCCGGTCGGGAAAGTGGACCGAGGCGCTGGAGTGGTCCAAGCGCGCGGCGGCCCTGCAGCCCAACGACGCCGAGGCGCAGTACGGCGTCGGCACCTTCGTCTGGCAGATCCTGTCATCGCACGGCGGCGGCCCGCAGGCCGCCGGCTACAGCCCCTGGCCCGGCGTGGCCGGCGCGACGGCGCGACCCACCCCCGGTCTCGGTGACGTCGCCGACGCGTCGCGCGTCGAGCTGGCCGATCAGGGCATCCGCTACCTGCACCAGGCGCTGGCCCGCCGCCCCCGTTACCCGGAGGCGACGACCTACCTGGGCCTGCTGTGGCGGCAGAAATCGTTCGCGTTCTTTGACGATCCGATCGCCTGGCAAGGCGCGGTCGACATCGCCGACGACTGGCAGAAGCGCGCGCTGGAACAGACGCGCGCCGGAAAGTCGTGACCGGTGGCGTTCGACGCGTTTCGCGCCGAGAGCCGCGCGCCGAGCGGTCGCAAGCGGCTGATGGTCGCGCTGTCGATCGGCGTCCACGGCGCCTTGCTGCTGGCCGGGATCGCGTATTCGTTCTGGCACGTCGACGAACTGACGCCGCCGTCGGTGAAGGTGACGTTCATGGCCGCGGCGCCGCCGCCCCCCCCACCCCCGCCTCCAGCGGGCGGCGGCGGGGGCGCCAAGCACCACGTGGTGGTCAAACCGAAGACGCCGACCAAGCTGTCGGAGATCGTCCAGCCGCGCGAGACGCCCAAGGAGACCCCCAAGGAGGTCAAACCCGACCCGACGACCGCCGACACGGGCGTCAAAGGCGGCGTGAAGGGCGGCGTGATCGGGGGGACCATCGGCGGCACGATCGGGGGGACGATTGGCGGCACGATCGGCGGCAAGGTGGGCGGGACCATCGGGGGGACGATCGGCGGGAGCGGCGCGGCGCCGGCGCGCAAGTTCCTGGCCCCCACCATGGGCGCCCTGCAGAAGGAGTCGGGCGCCGATCCGGCGTTCCCGCCGTCGCTGCGGCGCGCGGGCGCGGTGTACGTGGTGAGCGCCAAGATCTGCGTGGCCCGGACGGGCGGCGTGGAGAGCGTGACCCTCATGCAGCGGGCCGATCCGCTGCTGGATGACAACGTGGCGCAGGCGGTGAAGGGGTGGCGATACCGGCCGCTGATGGCCGACGGGCTGGCGGTGCCGTTCTGCTACTTCGGGCGATTCGAGTTCAAAGGCCAATAGGAGAAGCGATGGATTTCACTCTGGTCGGGCTCTGGCAGGAGATGGGCTTCACCGCCCGGGCGGTGGTCGTGGTGCTGGTCGGCATGTCGCTGTACGCGCTGGCCATCGCGGGCGATCGGCTGCTGACGTTTCGGCGCGGCCGCCGGCAGTCGCGCGGCTACGTCGAGGCGCTGGCGCCGCTGGTCGAGGCCGCGGCGCGCCTGCGCGAGGCGGTCGGCCTGGAGAAGCGCTTCGTCGGCAGCCCGGTGGCCAAGGTGATCGGGGCCGGCCTGCATGAGTACGCGCGCGGCCTGCCGCTCGAGGGTGGCGTCACGCGCACCACGACCGCCGGGCTGTCGCGCTTCGACGTGGCCGAGATCGTCAACCGCGCCATGGAGCGCAGCAAGGAGCGCGAGCTGGCCGGCCTGCGCCGCGGGATGCCGGTGCTGGCGACCGTGGCGTCGTCGGCGCCGTTCGTGGGGCTGTTCGGCACCGTCGGCGGCATCATCACCGCGTTCCAGAAGCTGGCCGACCCGACCAAGGGGGGCGGCGGCATCGGGACGGTCTCGGCCGGCATCGCGGAGGCGCTGATCACCACCGCGGTCGGCCTGGGCGTCGCCATCATCGCGGTCTGGTTCTACAACTACTTCACCGCCCGCCTGGACGACATCACGGTCGACATCGACGAGACCGCCTCCGAGGTGGTGGACACCATCCTGCGCGGGGACGCGGTGTGAACGAGCCCGCGCCCGCCCCCCGTCGCCGCCGCCTGGCGGTCAAGCACCGCCCCAAGGGGCAGGTGCGCGCGGAGATCAACGTGACCCCGCTGGTCGACGTGGTGCTGGTGCTGCTGATCATCTTCATGGTGGTGACGCCGATGATCGTGCGGGGCGTGAACGTCGATTTGCCGCTCACCAGCCACCACGACCGCAAGAACGACGACAACAAGGACCTCATCGTCTCGATCAACGCCAAGGGCGACATCTATCTGGACGCCGACAAGATCCCCGCCGGCAGCCTGACCGCCGCGGTCGAGGAGGAGCGGCGCCGCCACCCCGAGAAGGGGATCTTCCTGAAGGCCGACCGCCGCCTGCGCTACGGCGCCGCCCGCGAGGCGATGGAGGCGATCCACCGCGCCGGCGTGGAGGACGTCCAGCTCGGCACCGAGGAAGAAAAGCCGGCGGGGGCCCGCTGATGGCGTTCTCGGTCGGCAGTGGCAAGGGACCGCGCTCGGACATCAACGTCACGCCGCTCATCGACGTGGTGCTGGTGCTGCTGATCGTCTTCATGGTCATGACGCCCGTCATGCTGAAGGAGATCGTGGCCAAGGTGCCCCAGAAGCAGACCGAGAACGTTCCGCCGCCGCCCGGCGAGACGTCGATCGTGGTCGAGCTCGACGCTCACGATCAGCTCACGCTGAACGGCGAGCCGATCGCCGCCGAGGCGCTGGGCGCGCGCGTGACCGAGCGCCTGGCGCACGACCGGCAGAAGCTGGTCTTCTTCAAGATCTCCGACGACGCGCCCTACGGCCGTGCCGTGCGGATCATGGACATCTGCAAGGGCGCCGGCGCCAAGACGCTGGGAATCGTCACCAAAGACGACCGCTGAGCGGGGCCCCTCGGCACCGCCGCGGATTCCGTCAACTCGACGGTGGTTCCGTCAACTGAATGGCCCGCCTGGCGCCTTCCGCAATGTGCGTGAATGGAGGTGAGGGTCAAGAAAGCAAAAGAGTCGCCGAATTATCAGGCTGCGGAATCACTGTTACGATGCGCCCAGGTGTGGAGTGTCTTCCCTGCTCACGACGGTCACAAGGAGCCTGAATGAATCGTTTGTCTGCCCGGTTTGAGCTCTGCGGCCTCGCGGTCGCCCTGGCCGCCCTGGGCCCGGCCTGCAACCCGAAGAGCAACGTCGCGCCCGGCGCCCCCGTCCTGATCGAGATGAAGATCATCGAGGGAGGCGGCGCCAGCGTCACGACCATTCCCGCCAGCACGCCCGAGTGTCCCGCGACCGCCCTCGGCGTCGACGGCGGCATCAACGGCGGGATGTGCGACCCCACGGTCCCGCTCTGCCGGCTGAGCAGCGCCAGCAACTGGTGCCGGTGCGTGGCGAACGCCGCACCGGCCGCGCCCGGACCCAACTGCGTCGACGGCGGCCTGGTGGACGCCGGAACCCCCGACGCCGGCGCGCCGGCCGCGGACGCGGCCGCGCCGCTGGGCGGGACCTACGACTGCTCGCCGTTCTCGCCCAACTCGGCGGCGCTGTTCGTCTTCGACCGCCTGCTGGACTCCGCGCTCCTGGCGCCGGGTGACTCCGGCGCGCTGACGACCGTCGCGACGACGACCACCACACCGATGCCGGCCGGCCTGTCGTTCACCACCGACTACAACTCGAACGGCTCGCCCAACGAGATCATCTTCCCGCTGCTGGGGGACAACCTCAACGACGGCCCCGGCCTCCTGTTTGCCGGTTCGCCCGAGCTTCCGGGCGACGCGGTGGTGTCCATCACCCTGGACCCGACGAAGGTCCGGGCCAAGGACGGGGTGACGCCGTTCGCGGCCGGCAGCGCCGTCGTCAACGGCTCGCTCGCCTACACGACGCTGCCGTTCAACAACAGCGTCTCGTCGGAGCCGACGCCGCCGGCCTTGCCGGCCGACGCGGGCGTCTGCACGCCGGCGCCGATGACGGTGGCGCCGGACATGACGCCGGTCGTGATCACGTTCAACGAGGCGATCGACCCGACGGTCCTGGAGGCGCACGTCGTGGCCAAGTCCATGGGGAACGCGGCGGGCTCGACGCTGGTGACAGTTCCGGTCACGGCCACCACCAAGGACAACATGAACGTCACCATCACGCCGGTGGCCAACTGGCCGGCGGACTCGGCAATCAGCGTCTCGTTTGACGGGACGACGCCCAATTTGGTCGGCGACAAGCTCGGCACCAACGGCGCTGCCGCAACCTTCACCACGAGTGCGATGTGAGGCGCCCCGCGATGCCCAGTCACCCTGCTATCCCCGCGACGCGAAAGAGAGGTCAGATGAATCGGATTCGTGGTGGAGCCGCCGCGCTTGGCCTCGCGCTGCTCCTGTTCGGCAACGCCGCCCTGGCGCAGGAGATCTCCGGCCGCCTGACCGGCCGCGTGGCCGATCTCGACACCGGGATCCCGCTGGCGGGCGTGACCGTCATCGTTCAGGGACCGCAGGGTGAGGACGCCACGCTGACCGACCAGCGGGGCGACTACAACTTCACCAGCCTCCCGATCGGCACGTACGTCATCCGGTTCTACGCGGCCAACTCGCCCGTCCAGGTCGAGCAGCCCGGCGTCATCGTCACCGCCGAGAAGACGGTGCGCGTGAACGCCAAGATCGCCGCCAACCTGCAGGCGGCCGCCCAGCAGACCTACGTCATCACCGGCAAGGCGCCGTCGATCGACGTCGGCAGCGCGCGCGTCGGCGTGCAGTTCGACAACGACTACACCCAGAACGTCCCGCTCGGCCGGACGTTCGGCGACGTCATCGAGCGCGCGCCCGGCGCCTTCGTCGACGGCAGCGGCAACGTCGCCATCGGCGGCGCCACCGGCCTCGAGAACATCTACCTGGTCAACGGGATGAACGTGACCGGCATCCGGTTCGGGAACCTGGAGAGCGGCCTCGGCTCGACGGGCGGCGGCTCGAACCTGCCGCTCGAGTTCCTGAACCAGATCGACGTCAGCAGCGGCGGTTACCAGGCCGAGTACGGCGGCGCGATGGGCGGCGTGGTCAACACCGTGCTGAAGTCGGGCACGAACGAGTGGCACGGCAGCGTGTTCGGCTACTGGTCGCCCTACGGGCTCTCGGCCAGCCCGACCGTCGTGCAGCCGATCGGCAGCTCGCTGGCCGGCGTTCGCAAGCCGGACTTCGACGACAGCTTCGGCGTCGAGGTCGGCGGTCCCCTCATCAAGGACAAGCTGTTCCTGTGGGTCGGGTTCGCCCCGCGCATCACCGACACCCACGTCCTGCGCCTGACGTACGCCGAACAGGAAGGGATCAACCCCCAGACCGGCATGGCGACCGGCAGCGCGGCGCTGGACGCCAACGGGAACCCCATCACGCGCCTCTTGCCCGACTGGACGGCCCGCATCCCGGAGTCACACCGGACCTACTACTACGCGGCCAACATCGACTACGTCCCGGACGCCGACAACAAGCTGACCCTGAGCCTGGTCGGAACGCCCAGCTTCAACAAAGAGCTGAAGAACCAGTACCAGGTCAACGCCTACGACGCCGATCCGTCGACCGCCGTCGAGTCGCTGACCAAGGTCAACACCGACATCTCGGCGCACTGGACCTCGAAGTTCTTCAACCGGCACTTCCAGCTGGACGTGCTGGCCGGCATGCACAACGAGTACTTCTACGACCGCTCGCCCTACTCGCAGCTCAACAGCACGAACGAGCTGCAGTACTACGGCGCCAACCTGTGGGACCTCGAGCACGCGCAAGGCTGCCAGCCGGACACCGCGACCGGTTTCCAGCCCTGCCCCGTCAGCCCGGCCTACTACGGCGGCGGCTTCGGCGAGATCGACAAGTACAACGC
>CAZTZM010000246.1:0-7072 GCA_964618005.1 uncultured Myxococcales bacterium | reverse complement strand
GATCGGCCGGGTTGCGGTCGCCACTGGTGGCCCCGGCACCGAGGGTCAGTTGCGGCGAGAGGGGAAGCCCGGTCCCGCCGACGACGACGCTTCCCGCGAGAGTCCAAGCCGAGATGGGCGCGTCGATGAAGGTTCCGAACTGGTAGGCGCTCTCGAACTCCAGGACGACGCGCGAGCTCGCGACGGGCGCCAATATCCGGCCGCCGACGGTGTGCCGGAGCTCGTGTCCCATTCCCTGCTCGTAGACGCCGTGATCGCGATCGAGGCCGAGGTAGTAACCGTCGATCAGAAGCTGGGGGATGTGGAACGTTCCCCAGAATCCCCAGAACACCTGCGTGTGATCCGACCCGTCGTCGAACACGCCGGGGGTCGTGAGAACCGGTCGGACGAGAAATGCGTCCAGACGAAAGAGCGGCGGGCGGGCAATGACGCGGAACCCATCGTAGCCGACCCGCACGTTCGGCCCTTCCCGGACATCGATCAGCCGGCCGCTGCCGTAGGACATCTCCTGCCGGCCGACTCGGACCAGCAAGCGCGCGTCGTCGTCCAAGGTCGACGCCGGTACGGCGTCCAGATCCACGTAGAGCTGGTTCCAGGCAAGCCGATCCTCGTCTATCGGGCGCGGGCCTCCCAGGCGGCCGACTTCGAGCCCGCTCTTCAGTTGGCCGAAGACCCGAAGATACCGGGTGAGCCGCAGGTCCCCGTGCAGCATGTAGCGCTGCAACCAGTAGAAGTTGTCGACGTAGCCCGTCGAGCCCCAGAGCTCGTTCTGGTATCCCTCCATCCACTGCCGCATCTCCCCACCGACGGACAGATAGAGATCGTCGCGGCCCGCGCGCAGGCGGATGTATTTGATCGGGTCCCACCAGTCCGACTCCGCCGGCGGCGTCCGCAACCAGGCCCAGTTCTCGTCGTCGCGAAGGAGCTGGTACTTCCGTCGAGGGTCAGCTTCTTCAGCCCGCGCCGGGACGACGTGGAGCGCCAGAATCGAGAGCAGAAACAGACGGAGCCGCCTCGGATGCGGGGGAGCCGTCATAGGTCGGTGAGAATAGACCGCGGACTCCAAGGCGACTTGGACGAAATTGTCCCGCTACCCGGTGCCGGACCTTGTCTACTCCGCCAGGTGTGCCCTACGCCGCGGCGAGCTCCCATATGTCTGGGTCGTCAACTCGATACGCATCCTTCATTCGTTTTCTTCCCAAGTAGCTAACGTTGCTGACGTTCTCGGAGTCGAGAAAACGTTTGGGTTCGTAAGCTATGGAAATCGTTCGTTAGTCTTGGGAATCGCACTCAGGAGGCCGACGGTTCGATCCCGTTCAGCTCCACTCGTAACCCCGCGCCGCGCCTAGAGTTCAGGCGCCGCGGGCAACGGGGACGGGGTCCCCTGGGTTCGGTTCAACTCACTCGGGTTCAACTCACTCGATGGTGGGTCGTGCCGAGAAGCCGTTCAGGCACACGCATTTAGGTTCAACTCACTCGACGGTGGGTCGTGCCGAGAAGCGGTTCAGGCACACGCATCGCTCGGCAGCCTCCCGCACTCGGTTCGCCCACGTGATAGCCGAGCTGGGTTTGTTCACCGGGGTCCACGATGGCCTCGCTGACGAACTCGTCCGCGGCTGCGGCCGCGGGCTCCGCAGAATCGCGCCTCGGCTGGGTCGCACTCGCCGGTCTGGCAAGATCGTTGGTCTTTCTGGCCACGCCACCTCATCGCTGAGATTCACCCAGCGGGTCACTCGCGCAACCTCGATGAGCCGCCGCCGATAAGGTGGCGTCCGGGACGCGCTCTGCACGCGCAGTTCCCCGCGCGCGGCGTCCCGGATGAACCGGCTCGGAAACCCTCTGACCGTCACGTCCCAATCCCAGGCGATGAATGTCTTCAGGTACCGTTCTGCGACATAGCCCGACCCTCATGCCCGCTCGGCGGTGGGGGCGCGGAGGGTGCGGTCGCGGATCGGGAACTTGGCGAAGGTGCCGAGGGGGCCGGCCTTGCGGCGAGCGCCGGCGGCGCCGTTTCTCCCGTCCCTACTGGCCGAGCGCCCGTTCGCTTGTGCTCTTGCCAGCACTTGTCGCGGGTAAAGACGTCGCGGAGCGCGAAGTCGATCGTCTTCGACGTGGCCTCTGCAGGCGTCATTTTCGTAGGTGCCGACTCCTTGACCCATACCGCGTATTCGCCCAGCTCCTGCGCAGTGTCCGCCGAGACCTCAGTGAGGATCGTCTCCCGTTTTTGAGCCCCTTCCAGAACCAGCGGTCCCGTGCGGGGCTCGGACTTGGGTCGGCCAACTCTCTTCTTCGTGCTTTCCCCGGCGAACGACTGATGGCGGCCGTGCCGCGGGCGGCGGTTCACCGGAAATCGAATATCGGGGCACGGCCGGGCTTTCGATCGACGCGCCCAGAGGCGACCATGCCCGCATGACCTCGGTTCTGATCTCCGGCGCGGGAATCGCGGGCCCCGCCCTGGCCTGCTGGCTGGTCGACCGCGGCTTCGAGATCACCATCGTTGAGCGCGCGCCCGGCTTTCGCGAGGGCGGCTACGTGCTCGACTTCTGGGGCATCGGCTTCGACGTCGGCGAACAGATGGGCCTGATCCCGCGCCTGCGTGAGGTCGGCTACCGAATGGATCGCCTCCGTTTCGTCGATGCGCGCGGGCGGACGCGCAGCTCGCTGACCGACCGCACCTTGCACGCGGCGATGGGCGATCGGTTCCTGAGCATCCAGCGTGCCGACCTGGCGCGCGCCATCTTCGATCGGGTCGCGGGGCGCGTGGAGACCCGGTTCGGCGACAGCGTCACGGCGCTCGCGCAGGACGCTGCCGGCGTCGACGTCTCGTTCGCCAGCGGACAGGCGCGCCGCTTCGATCTCGTGGTCGGCGCCGACGGCCTGCACTCCCGCGTGCGCGCCCTCGCCTTCGACGCCGCGCCGGGCGCCGAGCAGTACCTCGGCTTCGTCGCCGCCGCATTCTCCACCGACGCCTATCCGCACCGCGACGAGCACACCTACCTCAGCTACGCCGAGCCCGGCCGGCAGGTGAGCAGGTACGCGCTCCGCGGTGACCGCGCGGCGTTCCTGTTGGTGGCCGCCAGCAAAGCGGCCCCCGAGCTCGAAGCGCCTGGGCCGCAGGCGCGCCGCGACCCGGCCGCCGAGAAGCGCTGGTTGCGCGACGCCTTTCAGGGCCTCGCCTGGACCGAGGCGCCCGAGATCTTCGCCCGCCTCGAGGGCGCGAATGATCTCTACTTCGACGCCGTCACCCAGATCGTGCTGCCAAACTGGTCCACCGGCCGCGTCGTGCTGCTGGGCGACGCCGCCTATTGCCCGTCGCTGCTCGCCGGCCAGGGCTCGGCCTTCGCCATGCTGGGCGCCTACGTCCTCGCGCGCGAGCTCATCGCCGCCGCCGGGGCCCCCAGCGCCCTGCCCGCCTACGAACGCCAGCTTCGCCCGTTCATAGACCAGAAGCAGCGCGCCGCCCGCTCGTTCGCCTCCAGCTTCACCCCCGCCTCGAGGTTCGGCCTCTTCGTGCGCGACCAGGTCATCCACCTCATGAACCTCCCCGGCCTCGGCGCCTTGGCCATGGTCCGCGTGTTCAAGGACCACTTCACCCTGCCGCCGATGGCGCCCGCCCAGTAACCGTCGGCGCGGTGTTAGATCCCGGTGCTCTCGCTCCTGCTGTTGTAATCGTCAACCTCGAGCAGGGAGACGCCTCGGCTCCCGGAAATGTCAGTCTTGAAGGCAGGGTCTGGATGTGTCACATTAGACACATGCGCAACATCACGATCCGCAAGCTGCATGAGCAGACGGGGCGAATCGTCGACGCCGCCCAGGCGGGGGAGGTCATCATCGTGCGGCGGCGGGGCGTCGCCGTCGCCGAGCTTCGGGCGGTGACTCCTGCGAACCTGAAGGTTCGGATCCCCGACTTCAACCGGCGCTACGCCAAGTTTCCGCGCGTTACGATCGACAGCGGTCGGATTCAAGAGGAAGACCGCAGGTGAGCGCATACTTCGACAGCGCCTACATCGCTAAGTGCTATGTGAACGAGCCGGACAGCGTAAAGGTCCGCGCATTGCTTGGAACCTCCGGCGGAGCGTGTTCGTCGAGCCTCGCGCGCGCCGAGGTCGCGGCGACACTCTTACGTCACGTGCGGGAGGGTGCCCTCACGCCCAAGCAAGCCTCGGCTCTTCGGAGCGACTTCCTGAAAGACATAGCCGACGGGGTGTGGACGATGCTCCCCGTGTCCGACGATTTCATGGCGAGAGTGGCAGAGCGCTTCGATCGACTTCCCCAGACGACTCACATCCGCGCAGGGGACGCGATCCATCTGGCTGCCGCCGACGAGGCCGGGCTCAGGGAGGTATGGACCAACGATCGTCACATGCTCGGGGCGGCAAGCGCGTTCGGTCTCCGCGGTCGAAGCGTTTGAGATTCCGGACCGCGTCGCCGGGTGGCACCGCAAACAGATAGGGACCGGGGACGCCCAGAAATTTAAACGTTTTGCATGCAACGAGCGAGAATTGCTGATGTTCTCGGTCCAAAAAAACGTTTGAACTCAGAAGTTATCGATTTGTTTCCCTATTCATCTGAATCGCACTCAGGAAGCCGACGGTTCGATCCCGTTCAGCTCCACATCACGCAAGGCCGCGCGCCTACTCTGATTTCAGACGCCGCGGCTCACGACAAAGGTGCGGCGGTCGGCGATACGGAAATCACGCGCGGAGCCCCCCCCTTCGTTTGCGGCTGATGCAGTAGGAGGTCACGCTTGGCGTGACCTCTTGCTGGCGTCGCGAGCCGATCCGTATGCAGGCCCACAGCAGGGCTGCGCCGGAAGCGCTCGGTGCCTTCAGGATACCGGGCACCGGGTCGGGTGAACGGCCGCCCGCAGGGACGGCAAGCGAGGCGCCGCTTGCGAATCAGCAGCCGGACCGCCAGGTCGCGCATCGGCGCATCGCGCACCGAGACGACGCGGTGGTTGTAGACACTGCGGTTCTGGGCGCTGGCGACTGACACGAACAGATGTCGACGCGCTCCCCCCCGGTGTTCATCTGGTGGCTTTACGCCGGGCCCGTTCCTTGTTTCCTATGACAGAGGTGTCGCGATCGACAGCCCGTCGAGGGAGGGGCATTCGGGAAACCGGCATACTGCCGGGCCAAAATGGGGAACGCACCTTGCTAGGAGTCGTGGTCCATGGCGAATCGAATTGATTTGAGCTCGCTTCGCAGCGTGGGCTGGCTGCTCGGGCTCCTCGCAGTATCGGGATGCTACGTAACGGCTCCGATAAAGCCGTCTGAGCTCGCCCGTCTCGACGGGTACCACGACGGCGAGCCGAAGGGGGGGACGGTGTCGGTGCTCTCGCCGGACAACAAGCCGACCGAAATCGCAGGCGGCTCGCAGATCTTCCTCGACCTCCCAGGCGGAACCGTCGGAGGAACATTCAAATCGATTCAGGTGCAGGACGACACGTTCCGCGGTGTGACCGACCAAGGCCAGCCAGTCCAGGTTCCGCTCGGGTCGATTACCGCGGCTCGGGTCACCGAGCCGAACCGCCCGATCAGGGGTCCTCTCTATATATTGCTTGGCCTCGCCATCGTTGTCGTCGCTGTTGGGGGGCTTGGCGCATACGCGCTCTCTCACCCGAATTGCGGCAGCAGCAGCCACCCCTGCGAGGGGCGCGCACTCCGGGTCGATCGGCGAGCCGTAACGGCGCGCGCGATAGACACCGTGGGCTGGAACACCGACCTTCCGCCGCCTGAGGACGCGGCTTCGCCCGAGATTTGCGTCGCGCTGGCGCGTTTGTGGGCCGAAAGGGCGCGCGCCGAACACGCATCGATCCCCGCCTTCTCCCGCCTGTCGCTGTCGCTGGTGGCACTGGGAGCGCCCGCGCACCTAGTCGAGGCGGTCCACCGGGCGGCCTTGGAGGAGATCGACCACGCCCGACTGGCCTTCTCGCTCGCAAGCGCCTATGCAGGTGAGTCCGTGGGACCCGGTCCGCTGCCGGAGCTTTTCAGCGCGCCCGCCGTCTCCGCGCCGTCGCTCGCCGAGCTCGCCGCCGAGTCCTTAATCGATGGCTGCCTCCTCGAGGGGGTGGCCGCCGACGTTGCCCGACGCGCGCTGTTCCGGACTCGCGATCGCCGAGTGCGGGCCGCCCTCACCGTCATCGCTCGCGACGAAGCGTCGCATACCGCCCTGGCATGGGCGATCGTAGAGTGGTGCTGCGAACGCGGCGGGGCCCCTGTCCGACGGAGCCTGACCTCAGCGCTCGCGAGCGCGCCAACGACGATCATGCCTCCAGCCATCCCAGATGCGCTCGCCGACCACGGGTGGCTGGGCGCGGATGCCTGGGAAGACGGATTTCGCGCCACCGTGGCCAACGTCGCCGCGCGAGTCAACGCGCTCGGGGCCGGCTAGCTCGGCGGTATTTTCCCCGCGTTCACGGAAGGAGTCGTCGGTCACCGACACGTAGCGCCACGGGGGATTGCCCTCGGCCGCCCCCTGGCGAATGGCCATCCGCGTGATCGCCGTGTCAAATACAGCCGATCCTCTCCGAGACTGCTGACTTCCGCGCCCCCGCCAATAGTTCAAACCAGCGCCGTGCCGAGCTCCCCTGCCATGCGGGAGGCGTCGTCCTCGTCGGGCAGCCCGGCCTGCGCGCGCTCGTCGCGCGGCAAGTCGGCGAGCGGCGCGTTCACGAGGCCTTCGATCGCCTCGCGCCGCGCCTCGCGGACGCGGCGACGGGCTGCGGGATGGAGCAGCGTTTGCGACCAGCCGTCGACGGCCCAAGCGAGCGCGGCATGTCGGGTCTCGTCGCGCGCGATGCCAGCCGTGTAGACGACGCGAACCGCGAGGCCCCCGTCAACCGCCGTGAGTCCGCACGACTTGAAGGGCTCCTGATAGACATAGTGAGGTTGCTCGCCACGGCCTGTTCGCAGAGTGCCGTGCAATCAGACGAAGACGTCCTGTGTCAGGCCGGCCGCAGGTGGGGACGGAACTTGCTTTTGTCCGTTCCGCAGTCCGGGCAGCGCCAGCTCTCGGGAATCCGCGCGAACGGCGTCCCCGGCGGCAAGTTGCTCGGTCCGTCCGCGACCCC
>CAZTZM010000245.1:0-2240 GCA_964618005.1 uncultured Myxococcales bacterium | reverse complement strand
ATGGACGCCTACTGGCGCGCGGCCAACTATCTGTCCGTCGGGCAGATCTATCTCTACGACAACCCGCTCCTCAGGGAGCCGCTGAAGCTGTCGCACGTGAAGCCGCTGGTGGTCGGACACTGGGGCACGACGCCTGGTCAGAACTTCATCTACGTGCACCTCAATCGGATCATCAAGAAGTACGACCTGGACATGTTCTATATCGCCGGCCCGGGTCACGGCGGCCCGGCGATTGTGGGAAACGTCTACCTCGAGGGCACGTGGACCGATGTGTATCCGAACGTGACCCAGGACGAAGCCGGCCTGAAGAAGCTCTTCACGCAGTTTTCGTTCCCTGGCGGTATCTCCAGCCACGTGGCGCCCACCACGCCGGGCTCGATTCACGAGGGTGGCGAGCTCGGATACTCACTCAGCCATGCGTTCGGGGCCGCTTTCGACAATCCCGGTCTCGTGGTCGCCTGCGTCGTCGGCGACGGCGAAGCGGAGACAGGTCCCCTGGCGACCTCCTGGCAGTCCAACAAGCTCCTCAACCCGATCACCGACGGCGTCGTGCTGCCGATCTTGCACCTCAACGGCTACAAGATCAGCAACCCGACCGTCCTCGCCCGCATCGAGCACGAGGAGTTGGACCACTTCTTTCGGGGCTGCGGTTGGACGCCCCATTTCGTGGAAGGTGATGACCCGGTAAAGATGCATCAGCTTATGGCGGCAACGCTGGACAAGGCCGTCGATGAGATTCGGCAGATCCAGCACCGGGCCCGGAGCAAGAACGACGCCACGCGGCCGCGCTGGCCGATGATTGTCCTCAGGTCTCCCAAGGGCTGGACGGGACCCAAGGTCGTCGACGGGCTGAAGGTCGAGGGTACGTTCCGCGCGCATCAGGTTCCTCTGTTGGTCGATTCCGAGCATCCGGACCACGTCAAGGAGCTCGAGAATTGGATGAAGAGCTACAGAGCCGACGAGCTATTCGACAGCGCGGGCCGGCTTCTGCCCGAGCTGGCCGAGTTGGCCCCAAAGGGCGACCGCCGGATGGGCGCCAACCCGCACGCGAACGGCGGCCTCCTGCTGTGCGACCTGCGCATGCCGGACTTTGGTGCTCACGCGGTGAACGTGCCCTCGCCGGGCGCGGTTGTTGCTCAAGACACACTCGTGCTGGGTTCGTTTTTGCGTGACGTAGCGGCGTTGAATCGGGAGCCGCGCACTTTCCGGGTCTTCGGTCCCGATGAGACCCTCTCGAATCTCCTGGGTGCCGTCTTCGAGACCACCAACCGTCAATGGGACGCCAGGACAGAGACCAATGACGAGTTTCTCGCGCCCACCGGCGGCGTGTTGGAC
Organism: uncultured Myxococcales bacterium; assembly: GCA_964618005.1. GTDB lineage: Bacteria > Myxococcota_A > Polyangia > Fen-1088 > Fen-1088 > JADGRB01. Next base: position 905 of record CAZTZM010000245.1, on the reverse strand, counting down.
TCCATGCTCAGCGAGCATCAGTGTGAGGGATGGCTGGAGGGGTATCTCCTGACCGGGCGCCACGGCCTCTTCAACAGCTACGAGGCCTTCATTCGCATCGTCGATTCGATGTTCAGCCAGCACGCCAAGTGGTTGAAGGTGACCTCGGAGCTTCCCTGGCGAAGGAAGATCGCGTCGTTGAACTACCTGCTCGCCTCACACGTCTGGCAGCAGGATCACAACGGCTTCACGCATCAGGACCCGGGTTTCCTCGACCACGTCATCAACAAGAAGGCCGACGTCGTGCGGGTCTATCTGCCGCCCGACGCGAACTGTCTGCTCTCCGTCTTCGATCACTGCCTGCGCAGCCGGCACTACGTCAACGTCGTGGTCGCCGGGAAGCACGCCCTGCCACAGTGGCTAACCATGGACGCCGCCGTCGTGCACTGCACGGAGGGACTCGGCATTTGGCAGTGGGCCAGCAATGACCGGGGCAGCGAACCCGACGTCGTCATGGCCTGTTGCGGAGACACGCCCACGCTGGAGGTCTTGGCCGCGGTGACGATCCTCCGGAAGCATCTGCCCGACCTGAAGATCCGCGTCATCAACATCGTCGATCTCATGAAGCTTCAGCCGCGGACCGAGCACCCCCATGGGTTGAGCGATCAGGACTACGACTCCCTGTTCACGAAGGACAAGCACATCATCTTCGGGTTCCACGGATATCCCTGGCTGGTCCACCGTCTCACCTACCGTCGGACAAACCGCAACCTTCACGTCCGGGGTTACAAGGAAGAGGGCACCATCACCACGGCCTTCGACATCAGGGTGCAGAACGAGCTGGACCGGTTCCATCTGGTTCAGGACGTGGTCGACCGCGTGCCCGAGTTGGGCGCCAAGGGCGCCTACCTGAAGCAGCAGATGCG
>CAZTZM010000244.1:0-26003 GCA_964618005.1 uncultured Myxococcales bacterium | reverse complement strand
CCCTGGAACCACCGTCGGCATCGTTGGCGGATCCGTCCGGGGACGTCGTCCCACTGTCATGCTCGCAGTTGCCCCCCGAGCCCCATTCGCCCGTACCAGGCTGCCAGACGCCACCCGCCTTCGCACAGGCCCTCTCTTCGGAGCACGCCTCGGCCGCCGCGCTACTCGAGTTCGGCCGGTCGCAGATGCACGGATCGGAGCTCGCGTTGCCGCAGGGGATGACGCCGCCGATGCCGCACCCGGCGGTCAGCATTCCCCCCGCCAGGACCATCTGTCGCAACCGCTCTTCCCAGCTCAGTGCCATCGTACCGCGGTAACGCTAGCAAGCAGCGGACCACCACGGTTTGTGCAGCGTTGGGCGAAGATGGCGAGAGAACAGCGACATTGCTGTCGCGATCTGACGGTCCGAGGTCATCTCCACTGCGCGGATCCTCGCAGCTATCTCCCAAGCTGGATGTCGTCAGTTCGCCAACGCACATGCTCCCGAGCGAAGGACAGTAGCCGGAAGCTCTTGCCCGGCAGCTGCCCAAACAGATCCAACCGTCCCAAACTCGAACCGACCAGACCTCACGAAAGTTACGGCAAGCGCGCGGGAGTCTGTGCAAGCCCCCGAAGTGTCGGGGTTGTCTGACGTGTTCCATTCACGGCGCCTGCGCCTGTGTGATCGGGCTGTTACGCGGCTCCGCTTGGCCGAAGAGCCCGACCCGATCGGGTAGCACCGTCCGCATGCTGGAGCGGTCCTTGACGAACGCATAATCGGGCGCTCGACTCTAGCCATGGCGGGAACAATGCTCATCACCGGCGGTGGCCGCGGAATAGGAGCGGCGACCGCGCGGCTGGCCGCCGCGCGCGGCTACGCGGTCGCGGTGAACTACGTAAAGGACGATCGGGCCGCGAACGTCATCGTGTCCGAGATCCGAGCGTCGGGCGGCGCCGCAGTCGCGATCCGGGCGGACGTCAGCCAGGAGAGGGAGGTCGAGCGACTGTTTCACCAGGCGGTTGGCGAGCTCGGGCCGCTGTCGGTGCTCGTGAACAGCGCTGGAATCGTCGATCGCAGGGCGCGTGTCGACGAGATCCACGAGGCACGCTTGCAGCGGATGATGGCGATCAACTTGGTCGGCAGCTTCCTATGCGCGGCCGAGGCGGTGCGGCGCCTGTCGACCCGGCACGGAGGCCGCGGAGGCAACATCGTCAACCTCTCCTCGGCGGCGTCCAAGTACGGCTCGCCCGGGGAATACGTCGATTACGCGGCGTCGAAGGCCACCATCGACGTGTTCACGATCGGCCCGGCCCGCGAGGTCGCCGCCGAGGGGATCCGCGTGAACGCGGTGCGCCCCGGGATCATCAACACCGAGATTCACGCCAGCAGCGGCGATCCCGCGCGCGCCCAACGCCTGGCGCCGGAGCTGCCATTGCACCGCCCGGGTACCGCGCAAGAGGTGGCGAACGCGATCCTCTGGCTGGTCTCCGACGAGGCGTCATATTGCACGGGCACGATTGTCGACGTCGCCGGGGGCCGCTGACTGTGGGTGCCGGCGGGCCGGGGCGGCTCCGAAGCGGGCTGCCTTGATCGGGGCTATTGCGGAGCAGACACGCGGTTCCTAAGACGAGATTTCTGAACCTATCGGCTGAACCGGCTGACACTCCGGACCGCGCCTTCTCGGGCCTTTCGCGACCCTTCTTTCCCACCACTTTTCCCACCACCCTGGCGTAACGGGCTGGACGTCCAGGTTACGCCACCGATCATGTTTTCAACTACTTGGCACTACCCGTTACGGCCAGAAACGGCCCTTTTCGTTTTCCCAAGCTGAATGTCGCCGGTTCGAACCCGGTATCCCGCTCCGCCCGCAAGTAGCGCCAACGGTTTCTGGAAACCGCCCCATCCGTCGGAGGGCTCTGAGCCTCGCTCTGGCTCCCGGTAGGCACTATGTGGCTGACTTCGACTGGGATCTCTCCGCAGCCGTCGTATTCGGGGCGTCCGCGCCGACGTGATCGACGCGCATGGTCAAGCCGTCGGCCTTGATGTACTCGACGGGACGCTGCGCGGTTCCCGCAGCGCTCTCGAGCTCCGTGGCGATGTACACGCCCTCCAGCATCATGAGCGTCGCTCCACCGAGCGACGCCACGTGTTCGCGGACGAACTGCTCCAGGAGCGGCTTCGGGGCGACCAGCTCCAGGCAGACCGGCAGCGTCGAAGCAGGGATCTCGGTCACGTCTATGGCAACCGATGTCGTGCCGCGCGTGAAGCCGCTATGCGCGAGGTGGACAGAAGCGTGGGTGACTCCGTGCTTCAGAGCTCGCTGCAGCAGATGCGTCGATAGAGGCCGCCGGAACAGGCGCCGGAAGAACCCCTCGTCGCGGTGATCGTCCCCCCGCTTCAAATAGACACGCAACGCGCACATCGTAGAGAACCTCATGGTGTCTTGGGTCCTTTCCATGCCGGCAATTCGGCCTGTTTGGGGTAGACGAGGGCTACGCACCCGGCCGCGACATGATGCGGGCGAGTCGGTACACCTCGCGCCGACCGTGGTGCCGGGGCGCTCCTGCCGTTAGCTCAGTGCCCTATCACCCAGGGGCGCCCCTCCGACGCGGACACCTTCGGCGCTGCCGGCGTGTGCGGGTGGATCCTTCGACGCAGCCGCGGCTCGCGCGCTTTCGTCGCCCGCCCGCGCCCACTCTTCCCGACGGCCAGGTGAACGGCGGACAAGATTCGCGGCGATCGCCGCGAGCAGGCCGGGCACCGATCGGGAAGGTTGGCGCGCGTCATCGGATGCGACGCCTCGAACACACCACACGATGGGCAGACATATTCATAGAGCGGCATGTCGTTCCCTCCGGATCAGACCGGAACGATGCTCTTGTCGAAGATGGCGGTCGGCAGCGCCAGCGTGCAGCACGCGTTCGGGATATCGACGACGCCGCTGATGCGCCCCTCGACCGGCGCGCAGCTGAGCAGCAGATAGGCCTGCTCGCCGGTGAACCCGAATTTCTTCAGGTACTCGACCGCGTTGAGGCACGCCCGTCGGTAGGCCACGTGCGCGTCGAGGTAGTACTGCTCGCCCGTCGTCTCGTCGACCGAAATCCCTTCGAAGATCAGGAACTCGGAGTAGCGCGGCTCGACGGGACCCGGCTTGAAGATCGGGTTGATCATCCCGTACTTCGCCATGCCGCCCTTGATGACGTCGACGTGGAGGTCCAGGAAGCCCGCCATCTCGATCGCGCCGCAGAACGAGATCTCACCGTCGCCTTGCGAGAAGTGGATGTCGCCCATCGAGAGCTTCCCCCCCGATACGTAGACCGGGAAGTAAATCCGCGAGCCCTTGGAGAGGTTCTTGATGTCGCAGTTGCCGCCGTGCTCGCGGGGCGGCACGGTCCGCGCGGCCTCCGAGGCAACCCGATCGAAGGCGGCCCCTTTGAGCGTCCCCAGGACGGCGTTCTTGGGGTTGGGCAGGTTGGCCAGGGGCGGAACCTTTGGCTTCCAGTCCGGCCCCCCCTTCTCGACCAGTGCCTTCTCGCGCTTGTTCCACTTGCCCAGCAGCTCGGCGGACGGCGCGCATCCGATGAGACCCGGGTGCGAAAGCCCGGCGAAGCGGACACCCGGGATGTGCCGCGAGCTGGCGTAGATCCCCTGGATGTCCCAGATGGCCTTGGCGGCCTTTGGATAGTGATCGGTGAGGAAGCCGCCGCCGTTCTCACGAGCGAAGATCCCCGTGAAGCCCCACTCGTCGCCCTGCAAGCAGCCGATGTCCAGGATGTCGACGACCAGGATGTCGCCCGGCTCAACGCCCTCGACGTTGATGGGTCCGCTCAAGACGTGGACCACCGACAGCTCGACGTCCTTTACGTCCGCCGGGTCGTCGTTGTTCTTGATTTGCCCGTCCGTCCAGTCCTTGCACTCGATACGGAAGGAGTCTCCCGGCTTGACGGAGACGACGGCCGGGATGTCCGGGTGCCAGCGGTTGTGTCCCGGGATCTCCTGCTCCGCACAGGTCTTCTTGAGATCGATCTTGATCAGAGTCTTGGGCATGGGTTTTTCCCCGAGGTTAGAGTTTGGCCTTCTGGTTCACGTAACTAAACGGAGAGGAGCCGCCCGAGCATGTCCTCGTCGATGTCGGCGCGAGCGCTCTCACGAATGATCCGCCCGCGCTCGATGACCAGGATCCGGTCGGCGACCGCCAGCGCGAACGTCAGCACCTGCTCCGAGACCACGATGCCGATCTGCCACTTGTCCCGGATGCGCTTCAGGATGTCGACCAGGTCCTTGATGATCGACGGCTGGATGCCCTCCGTCGGCTCGTCGAGCAACAGCACCTTGGGCTTGCTGGCCAGCGCGCGCGCGATGACCAATTGCTGCTGCTGCCCGCCCGAAAGGTTCCCGGCCCGCCGCTTCTTCATCTCCAGCAGCACCGGGAAAAACTCATACAGCTCGGGCGGGACCCGCTCCTTGCTGGTGCGCAGGCCGGCCTCGATGTTCTCTTCCACGGTCAGCGTCGGGAAGACCATCCGACCTTGCGGAACGTAGCCGAGGCCGTCCGCCACGCGGTCGTACGACTCCTCCGCCGTCACGTCCTTTCCGCCGACCTCGACCCGCCCGGCCTTGACCGGGAGGATCCCGATCATCGCCTTGAACAAGGTGGTCTTGCCCATGCCGTTTCGGCCCATCACCGCAACGATCTCGTCCTTTTTCACGGACAGCGAGAAGTCGGGGATGACCTGGCTCTGACCGTAGCTGACGCTCAGGTGGTCGACGTGCAGCAGCGCCGGCGTCGCGGTGTCAGTGTCCAAGGTAGACCTCCACGACCTTCGGATCGCTCTGAACGTTATCCATGCTCCCCTCTGCCAGCCATTTGCCTTGGTGAAGGACGGTCACGCGGTGGGCGATGCTGCGGACGAAGTCCATGTCGTGCTCGACAACGATCACGGCGCAGTGCGCGCCGATCCGCTTGAGTAGCTCTGCGGTCTTCTCGCGCTCCGGCACGCTCATTCCAGCCACCGGCTCATCCAGCATCATGAGCAGCGGGTCCTGGATGAGGAGCATCCCAATCTCCAGCCACTGCTTTTGCCCGTGACTCAGCAGCTCGGCCGGCGAGTACAGCCTGGCGGCCAGATCGACGATCTCGGCGATCTCCTCGACGCGTCGAATGATCTCCGGCGTTCGGGTGAAGCCCCAAGCGCCGAAGGCCGTCCGCCCCTTCGGATAGGACATCTCGAGGTTCTCGAACACGGTCAGCGATTCGTAGACAGAAGGCGTCTGGAACTTGCGACCGATCCCCTTCCGGACGATCTGGTGCTCGCGGAGCCGGATCATCTGTTCTCCCTGGAACAAGACGCTGCCGCTGTCGGCGCGCGTCCGCCCGGAGATGAGATCGAGGACCGTGGTCTTGCCGGCGCCGTTCGGACCGATGATGGCGCGCAGCTCATTCTTGTCGATGTAGAAGGAGAGGTCGTCCACCGCCCGAAAACCGTCGAACGAGACGGTGAGACCCTCGACGGCCAGCAGGTAGGCGCGATCCGGAATCTTCTGGGCCTGTGTGGTCATGGCATCGACTCCTTCACTTCCGGTGACCCGGCAACCGTCGATCCAGGAGCCGCCGCCGGCGCCTCGGGCGACAGGGTCAGCTTCGACTGTCGTTCGGCCCGCCGCAGTTTCCAGGCGAGGATCTTCGACCGGATCGCGCTCCGGCTGATCCCGGCCAGTCCGCGCGGGAAGACCAGGACCACTCCGATGAAGAGGCCGCCGATCATGATCAGCCAGAGCTGCGGGAACATCTCCGAGAAGAACGACTTTCCGAAGTTGACCACCAGGGCGCCGTAGATGGCGCCGAGCAGCCAATCGCGCCCCCCCAGCGCAACGCTGACCACCATGTCGATGGACGGCACGATCCCGACGAAGGACGGCGACATGAAGCCGACCTGCAGCGTGAACATCGCCCCGCCGATGGCCGCCAGCACCGCCGCGAAGACGAAGGCGAATGTCTTTAGGTTGGCGACGTCGTAGCCCGAGAACCGCACCCGATCCTCGCGGTCGCGCATCGCCACCAGCAGACGACCCAGCTTCGAGCGCGTCAGGTGATAGCAGAGCAGCGTCGCGCCCAGCAGCAGGAAGGCGCTGACGAAGTAGAGGATGCGGTGGGCCGAGTCGGTGCGGATGTCCCAGCCGTGCATCGTCTTGAGATCGGTGATGCCGTTGATTCCCCCTGTGTAGCCCTGCTGGCCGACGATCAAGATCGACAGGATGGCCGCGACCGCCTGCGTGATGATGGCGAAGTAGACGCCGCCGACCCTGCGCTTGAACATCGCGAAGCCGATGATGAGCGCGAGCAACGCCGGCACGACGGGCACGGCGATCAGAGTGAAGGCGAGGCTTTTGAACGGCTTCCAGAAGGCTGGCAAGGCCGTGAGCTGGTTCCAGTCCATGAAGTCGGGGATGCCGGGTGTCGACTGGATGGCGGTGCTGACCTTGTCCGACGCCTCGAGCTTGAGGAACATCGCCATGCAGTAGCCGCCGAGCCCGAAGAACACGCCTTGCCCCAGGCTGAGGATGCCGGCGTAGCCCCAGCAGACGACCAAGCCCAGGCCGACGAAGGCGTAGGTCAGGTACTTCCCGACCAGCCCGAGCCGGAACGGCGACAGGAACACAGGAAACACCACCAGGACCAGGGCCGAGGCGATCAGGAAGGCGTTTCGCTCGGCGGCCGCGCCGAAGAAGAGGCCCTGTGCGCGGGCTCGAATCGGGGTCGTCGCCGGCACGGGCCCGGGCGCGACCAGCTGTCCAGAAGTCGTCATCGTTATCTCCGTACCCGCATGGCGAACAGCCCCTGCGGGCGAATCATCAGAATGATCACGACAGCCGTCAGCGTGAGCACCTTGGCTGTCGACCCGGTCAGGAAGAACTCGGTGGTCGCCTGCGTCTGCGCGATCCCGAAGGCCGATGCGATGGTTCCGATCAGGCTTTGCGCTCCGCCGAAGACAACGACCAGGAAGGTGTCGACGATGTACAGCGACCCGCTGGTCGGGCCGGTCGATCCGATGGTCGTGAAAGAGGCGCCGGCGATCCCGGCCAGACCGCAGCCGGCCGCGAAGGCCCAGCTGTCCATCTTCCGGGTGTTGATGCCGCAGGCGCCGGCAATGACCCGGTTCTGCGTCGTGGCCCGGATCCGGACGCCGACCCGCGTCTTGAACAGCAAGACGAACAGCCCCGCCGTCAACAGCGCCGTCACCACCATCACCATGACGCCGTTGATGGGGATGTCGATCGAGTCGGTGGGCTTGAACGACCCCATGAGCCAGTCGGGCAGGACGGCGCTGACCTCCTTCGCCCCGAACAGTGAGCGGAAGATCTGCTGCATGATCAGGCTCAGGCCCCATGTCGCGAGCAGCGTGTCGAGCGGTCGTTTGTACAGCTTGCTCACCATGAACCGCTCGACCACCCACCCCACCGCGGCCGCGACCACGAACGCCACGGCCATTGCGATGATGAAGTACGAGTTGTGTAACCACGGCGCCCATCGCTGGCTGATCTCCGACAGCACATATGTCGTATAGGCGCCGATGGTCATGAATTCGCCCTGAGCCATGTTGATGACGCCCATCTGGCCGAAGATGATCGCCAGGCCGAGCGCCATCAGCAGAAGGACGCAAAAGTTGCTCAGTCCATTGAACCCCTGCATCGCGAATATCGAGAGCAAGTCTTTTGCGGACATCGTTCACAACCCCCTGCTGCGGTGCTCTGTCGTCGATTACCCGATCACGCGTCCGTTCGGTCTCACTGGTAGCCCTTCGGGAACGGATTCGGCTCGATGAGATTGGACTCGTAGAGCACCTTGTACTGGCCGTTCGCCTGGGCCTGTCCGATGCGCAGCTTGCTCCACAGGTGGTGGTTCGTGTTGTGGATCCGAACGTACCCTTCCGGCGCCGTCTTCAGTTCGATACCGCCAGAGGCGGCCACGACCTTGTCGACATCAAAGCTCTTGGCCTTCTCGACGGCGGCTTTCCAGAGCCAGGGGCCGAGGTATGCGGCCTGGGTCACGTCCCCAATCACTGAGTTGTTGCCCCAGCGGGCCTTGAAGGCCTTGACGAACTTCTTGTTGTTGTCGTTGTTGAGGCTCTGGAAGTACTTCATCGCGGCATAGAAGCCCTGAACGTTCTCCCCGCCGATGCCGAGCAGCTCGTCCTCGGTGACGGAGATGGTCAGGAGGGTTTGTTTGTCGGAGGTGACGCCCGCTGCTTTGAGCTGCTTGTAGAACGAGACGTTGCTGCCACCGACAATGATCGCGTAAATGGCATCAGGCTTCTTGAGCTTGATCTTGTTGATGAGCGATCCGAACTGGGTTGTACCGAGGGGGTAATATTCTTCGCCTACCACCGTGCCATGGAGCACGTTTTCGATGTGCTTTCTGGCGATCTTGTTGGATGTGCGCGGCCAGATGTAGTCTGACCCGATGAGGAAGTAGGTCTTGGCCTTCTTCTCTTTGTTGAGCCAGTCCAGTCCGGCCAGGATCTGCTGGGTGGCCTCCTGCCCCGTGTAGAAGACGTTCTTCGACTGTTCGAGCCCCTCATAAAAGGTCGGATAGTAGAGGAGCCCGTTCTCACGCTCGAAGACGGGCAACACCGCCTTCCTCGAGGCCGAGGTCCAGCAGCCGAAGACGGCGGCGACCTTGTCCGCGACCAGGAGTTTCTTGGCTTTTTCGGCGAAGGTGGGCCAGTCGCTGGCGCCGTCCTCCTGGATGATCTTGATCTTACGGCCCAGAATCCCGCCCGAGGCGTTGATCTGCTCGATCGCCAGCCGCTCCGCCTGGATGGAGCCAGTCTCGCTGATGGCCATCGTGCCGGTGGCGCTGTGCAACTGACCGACCGTCACCTCGCTATCGGTCACGGCCAAGCCCGTGGTGTCGACCTGGGACGTGGGCAGCTCTCCCGCCGTCGCCGGAGGGCCCAGCGCCATCAAGCCGGCGAGCGCGAATCCGGACAAGGACAGCGAGAGTGTCGGTAATAGTCGATTCAAGTGCGAGCGGTGTGATCGATGTGGCTGTGCGGAACTGCGCATTCGTCGCCCCCTAACAATCGTTGCGTGTTGTACGTGCTGGCCCCTAGTGGCGATCAACGATTTGCGATGACCGCGGAGTCATTGGCAGTCATATCAAGCGCGCCATGTCGAACACATGTAATCGCAGTCAATTCCGGGTTAAATGTCCGTTGGTCTCCGTCGACAAACGCGACACGCGCCGAGGGTCAGACAGTAACGGCATCCCGCGGACGCTCGACACGATCACCAGCGAGTTCGGACATGATCCCGTGGTGACTCAGAAACGATACGCCGACAAATGGGTCCAACCGTCGCGTTCGGCGGCCGACGGGGTACGCGACGCTCTCGAACGACCTTGGAGCGGTAGCCCGCCGGCCACGAGGACGCCGCGGAGCGAAGGCTCGGAAAGCACGGCCGCGGTGCGCTCGCGGGAGAGACGCTCGAAGGTCAGCGTGGCCCTGGTTTCGTGAGCTCGCCCAGCGTGCCCATCACGATGGGCGAACATATGGATAGCCGCGAGGTGCTTGAGGCCGTCTCGGTTCTGGGCGGCGATTCGTAGCTCCGGTCCTGGAGCTGAACGCTCAGCGATGGCGGCATAGCGGCGGCAGCGACGGTTGCCTCTGGGGGGCGGCGTGCGGGTCGCACCGGCCTCGCGCCGCGTGGGAGGCACTCACATTTCATCGGCTGCCGTGTCAGCATCAGGAACGAGTCAAGCAGGTTGATGAGCAGCGATCCGAAAGGGAGGTGCGCCGAGTGTGCGTCCCACCTTTCCCGCCCCGCGCCGAATAGGGGCGGCAGCGTGGGCCGCGAGTGATCCGGCGGGAGCTACTTGGCAGACTTCGCGACAGGCGGCTCTGCGGAGCTGGGATCGGCCGTGTCCAGGTCGACGTGATCGACCGGCACGGTCACGCCCTCGGCCTTGATGTACTCGACGTGGTGCTGCGCGGTCCCCGGAACGCTCTCGAGCGCCGGGGCGATGTGCACGCCCTCCAGCATCATGAGGGTCGCGCCGGCCAGCGACTTCGCGTGTTCGCGCACGAACTGTTCCAGGAGCGGCTTCGGGCCGACCAGCTCGAGGCAGACGGGCAGCGTGGAGACGGGGATCTCCGCTATGTCCATGGCCACCGACTTCGCGCCGCGCGTGAAGCCGCTGTGCCCGAGATGCACGGATGCGTGGGTGACGCCGTGCTTCAGAGCCTGCTGAAGAAGATGCGTCGACAGGGGGCGCCGGAAGAGGCGCCGGAAGAAGCCCTCTTCTCGGTGGTCGTCCCCGCGCTTCAAGTAGACACGCAACGCGCACATCGTGGAGAACGTCATAGGGTTCCTGGTCCTTCCTATGCGGCCCATTCGGCCTGTTTGGGTCGGATCGAACGGTAGATGTCTGACTGCGAAAGGATGCCGACCAGCTGGTAGGTTCGTGGGTCGACGACAGGGACGTAGTCGTATTCGATCTTTTCGAAGGCGCTCTCGGCGTCCGCGACGCTGTGGTCCGGACAGAGCGTTCGCACCTTGGTGTCCATCACGTCGCCCACCCGCGTCTGTCGCCAAGCCGCCATGGCCACACTGCGCAAGTGGGTCACGGAGATCATCCCGAGGAGCACGCCCTGGTCCCCGATCACCGGCAACGCCTTCAGATGGTGGCTGACCAGCACCGATTGCGCGAACGACTCCAGCGTCTGATTCGGTTCGGCGGTGACGATCTTCCGGGTCATCGCGGATTCGACCGGGATCTTGGCCAGCGTCTCCCGCCAGCCGGGCCGCCGGCGCTGCTGCGATCTGGAATTCGACACGCCAGCGGAGACCAGAAAGGCGAACGACGAGGCGATCAGCGCGGGCACCACGAGGAAGACGTTGCCCGTCGCCTCGGCAACGAACACCGCCGAGAACAGGATGCTGTTGTAGCTGGCGCCCGAGAACGCCGCGATGCCGAGCAGGGTGAAAACACCGGGGTGGCTGGCCGCGAAGAGCTGGTCGAAGCAGGCGCCGAGGGCTGCGCCTACCGTGGCGGTCGGGACAAAGAGGCCTCCCACGCCACCGCCGCCGAACGTGATGGTGGTCGCGAGGAGCTTGAGCACGAACACCAGCAGGGCTGCCCGCAGTCCGAAGTTGCCGTTCAGCAGCAGGTTCGCAATGGGGAGGCCCGCCTGCAGCGTAACCGGCCGCCCGAGAAGCCAGTAGCCGGTGAACGCCAGCAGCACCAGCAACAGTCCAGCGACCGCCATCCGCACCGGAAGCGGCCCGCCGAAGTTGGTGAAGCGGCGCCGCCAGTACCGCAGCGACCAGAGAAACACGTGCGACGCCAGACCGGCGCAGATGCCCAGCGGCAACGCAACCAGCAGGTCCTTGGTCGTGAGGACGTAATGGAAGCTGACCGGAAAGTACGGGGTGGCCGGCCGCAGGCGTGTGTAGGCCCAGAACGACGTCGCGGAAGCCACCAGCGCGTGCAACAGCGCCTCGTGCGCGAGGTCGTGCTTGTACGGCGACTCGACGCCCATGATCGCGCCCGAGAGGGGGGCGCGGAAGATCGCCGCGATTCCGGCCGAGCCGCCGCTGATCAGCGTCGTCTTCACGTCCCCGCGGGCCGCCGGCAGGCGCAGCTTGTTCAACACCGTCTGCAGCACCGAGCCGATCGTGGCGCCGAGCCACTTGCTCGCCCCCTCCATTCCGGCGCTGGCGCCCAGACCCATGGTCGCGATCGAGGCGACCAGCTTCCCCCAGGCAGTTTTGGCCGGCATGCCGGCCCCGGGGCGGTGGTAGGCATCGACGACCTCGTCGGCCATCGAGGAGCTCGGGACCCTGAACAGCCGCAGGATGATGCCGGCTGCGATCATCGCGGCGAGCGGCGACCACATCTGCAACGTGGCCCTGTAGCGGGTGATGTGCGCCCAGAGCAGCTCGTTGATCGTCCAGTCGTAGGCCGCGATCGCCAGGCCCACGAGAATCCCCATCGGCGCGGCGACGACGAGAACGTGGCGCGCGATCAGGAGGCTCTCGTTCAGAGAGCGTCCCAGGGGAGAGATCCGGTCGTCTTGTGTCGGCGTCTGCACGGTGTTCCTACGCTTCCCGACGAGGCTCCTCGTCGAAGGTGGTAGGGGCCATCAGACCGCGCGATCGCGGACGGTTACGGCGGACTCCATCGCCCTTCAGTTGTGACCCGACGGTACACGTCGGGATTTCCCCTTGTCAACGCACAACACGCTTCGCAGCGCTGATCGCGGCTCGGCGCACCCGAAGACGCTCCGCCTGGTCACAAACGTGCGTACACGGTCGCCGTCGTCACCCCCAAGCGCCGGTTCGGACCCGGTGTCCCGCTCAGAAAAGTTAGGGATCACGATCACTCGCCGGGGCAACAGCGCTGACGCTCCCTCGTCGCTCGGATCGCTTTGCTGACGATTTGAGTCGGTCTGGACGGCTCAGGCGGAGGCAGGTGTAGAGGGACAATTACTCGCGGGGGACGCGCGCCGCAGGTGTCCGTCCCGGACGATGAAGTGCTCGAGGCAGTCCCGGCGGAGGGTGGCGATCACCCGGCCAGGTAGGCCCGCGAGACGCAGTAGCGTAGGGCTCCGACGTCGATCGAGCGCCGGAGCCGACCTACCCCGCCGGATCCACCTGACCCCCGAATGCCACTCTTGAATGTCGCCGCTCAATCCTTAGCCTCACATCGACCCAAAGGATTATCCGCGGAGCTCTAGCGAACAGTAACGCAGAGAAAGGTCGGGGGCCGACCATCGTTTATTCGGGAATAGTTCCACGAACCAAGGTTTGTTCGCCCGACCTCGGAGCTCAGCCCCGAGGTCGGGCGGAACACCCTGAATCGAGCAGGAGGCGGTCATGAAGGCGGCGGTCATTCGTGAATATGGGGGGCCCGGGGTACTGCATGTTGAGGACGTCGCCGACCCCGAGATCGGCCCGAGCGAAATTCTCGTCCGGGTCGCCGCGGCGGGTATCAACCCGATCGATACCGTGGAGCGCGCAGGCCAGACGAGAGGTTGGCACCCGACGTTCCCGGCAATCCTCGGATGGGATCTGGCAGGAAAGGTCGTCTCGGTCGGGAGCGACGCGAAGGGGTTCGCGCCAGGCGACAATGTCTTTGCTTGGGGATACCACACGTACGCGCAGCTGTGCCGGGTCGCGGCGGCGGTCGTCGCCAAGGTTCCGGCAGAGATCGACATCGAGACCGCAGCGGCCCTTCCCCTGGTGGGAACGACGGGGAGTCAACTCATCTCCGTGGCCAGCGGGCTAGCCGCCGGCCAGACCGTGCTGGTCTCGGGGGCTCTCGGCGGGGTCGGTCGATCGGCGGTCTTCACTGCCAAGGACCGAGGCGCAAAGGTAATCGCCGGCGTCCTCAGGCGACAGCTCGACGCGGCCGCCGCTCTCGGCGTCGATCAGGTGGTGGCGATCGACGACAGCGACGCCTTTGGGGCCTTATCGAAGGTCGATGTCGTCGCCAACACCGTGCGCGGCGAGACGGCGGACAGGCTGCTCACCAAGGTGAAGCCGGGCGGGACATTCGCATCGGTCACCGGCGCGCCGGCGAACGCCCAGCAACATCCTTCGGTTCGCGTGGTCGCTTTCATATCCAAGCAGAGCGCGGAGACGCTGCGGTACGTGGCCGAAGCGGTCAGGAGCCGAAGGTTGTCAATTCCGATCGGCCATCGTCTTCCGCTCGCGGACGCCGCAAAGGGGCACTCTCTCGTCGAGGGCGGTGGCGCAGGTAAGGTTCTCCTGCTCCCATGAACCGCGGCAGCCGCCAGCCCGCCGGCTGGGCCCGCCCACGATGACGTGGCTGGGGCCCGTCAGAACGCCCTACGTCCGTCGTGTCTCATACCCGGCTCGAACGCAATGGTGCCGGAGGCGGTCACAGACAGTCGGGAGATTCCATTTCCGGTTACCGCCGCTCCGAATACGGCGTTCATGTATGTATGCGGTACGTCCTCGCGCGAGAGCAGCTCGTCCCCCGGCCGAGGCCAGAGGTCTTCGCGTTCTTCGCGGACGCGGCCAACCTCGAGCGTCTCACGCCACCGAACCTGAGGTTCTCGATCCAGACATCCTTGCCCATCGCCATGCGGCCGGGCGCGATCATCGAGTACCGGCTTTCACTTTTCAGGTTCCCGTTCCGCTGGCGAACCGTCATCGAGGTCTTCGAGCCCGGATCGCGCTTCATAGACGTTCAGGCCAACGGGCCCTACGCCCTGTGGCGGCACCTGCATGAGTTCGTGGATGTGCCTGGAGGCACGATGATCCGTGACCGTGTCGAGTATGCGCTGCCGCTCGGCCCGCTCGGCGAGCTGGCTCACGCTCTGTTCGTGCGCCGGCAGCTCGAACAGATCTTCGACTACCGCCGCAGCGTCATCGAGAGGGACTTTGCGCGCGAGCAGGATCTGCCGCCTCAATCTGCCGCGACGCCCCGGTAAGGCACTTTCGCACGCTCCTTCTGGACCGCGTGACGACGATCCTTCGTCGCGCGTTCAGGAGGGCGTCGCCGAAAGGCGACGGTGAGTGGAGCGAACCATGCCCGACGACGTGCCGCCCGGTAGGCGGCCTACGCGGCCGGCGTGTGGGAGCGTTGCCACTTGCTCCACGCGTCGATCGCGGCCAGACCGTCCGCGATCAGACCGCGCGTCAACGCTTGCGTCGGTCCATCGTCCATCGGCAATTGGCCGAGAGCATCGAGGAGGCCCGCCACCCGACCCAACCGATTCAAAAGGTCGGATGGGGCTCGCGCCACGATCGCCAGCTCGAGCGACGTTTTTATGTTTCGCAGTAGGTGCCGGATCTCGGTCTGCTTGTCGAGTCGTCCTTCAGGTTCTTGCATGGCATGCCCTCCAAGGGCGGCTCATCCGTCCGCCCAATCATCCCGAAATGAACGCCGAAGTGGCCATAGACCGCACCAGATGCGCGGCGCTTCGGTCGCCGAGAAGCCTCGACGCCTGGTCGGCCGACGTCAGTGGTAGTTGCTCCGTTGCCGCCGAGTAATCACCGCTTCCAGATCGACAAGGTCGACGTTCTTGGTGATCGCTGGGCTGTTCTGAACCTCCCGTGCGAATGCCGAAACCGAGCGTCATCCGAAATTCATCCCGTCGGGCGCGCGCGGCACGGGGAAATAGATTTGATGACCGCCCGGTTTTACGGGCGACGGACAACGAAGGAGCTGAAGGTGCTGCGCGTGTCGTTTTCAAGCGTGACAACTGCCCGGGCCGCCGGGGACGTGCTCGAGGCATACGGGTGTTCGGCCAGGCAGGTCGGCCGAGATGTCATCACCGACTGTCCCACCCTGCTGGCGCTGTCGGTGCTACAAAGCCGGGTCGGCTTCGCCGAGGTCCAACACCTCGATTTGAACGCGGGTGCCAGGGCGATTGAATCGACCGCTGTGTTTTCGGGTCCGCGCGTGACGAGGGCCGAGCGGGGGATCGGGTTGACGGCCTGAAGTCGATCGAAGCACCGGGCTCTTGACGCCCGACTGGCGGTGCTTTTACTTCGGAGCGCAGAGGACAGTTACTGAATCTATTCGGGCACTTAGCCCCAGGAGGTCCATCATGCTCGTTCGACGGGTTTGGCCTTCCAGGCCGACATTCGAAAGCTCTTTTGCCGACTTTGATCAGATCCGGCGCGAGATGCTGCGCTTGCTCGACGCGTCCACTGGCGACGGGTCGATTGACCCAGGAGCGGGCGTCTTCCCGCCGTTGAACATCACGCAGGATGACGAGAACTTCTACCTGCGCGCCGAGATCCCGGGCATCAAGCCGTCCGAGGTTTCGATATCCGCGCTGCGGAATCGCGTGTCCATTTCGGGCAAGCGGGAGATCCCCCGCGAGCACGACCGCGTCAGCTACCACCGCAAAGAGCGACCCGAGGGAGTCTTCGATCGCGTGGTCACGGTGCCGGGCGAGGTCGACGCGGAGCGCGTCGACGCACGGTATGCCGACGGCATCTTGACGCTGACGCTGCCCAAGGCGGAGCAGGCGAAGCCGCGGCAGATCGCGGTGAGGACCTGAGCGGCGTGCAAAATAGAAAGGCAAAATAGAAAGAAGGATAGGAGGGAAAACGTTATGGCCACGGAAGCCACCACGAATGTCCAGAAGGCAGAAACGTCAACCGTCGCGACCGCCCCCGAGCAGACGCGCACCGGCCCAGTGTATGCGCCCCCCGTCGACATCTTCGAAAACGATCACTCCATCACACTGCTGGCAGACATGCCCGGCGTGAAGGCATCCGATCTGGAGATCGACCTGCGCGAAAACGTCCTGACGTTGACGGGTCGGGTAACCACGCCCGCGACCGCCAAGGAGTCGACCGTCCTTCGCGAGTACCGGCCGGGGACGTTCTTCCGCCAGTTCACGTTGTCGGAGGCAATCGACCAACCGAAGATCGACGCGCAGCTGAGTGACGGCGTGCTGAGGCTCGAGCTGCCGAAGGTCGAAAAGGCGCGGCCACGCCAGATTACCGTCCGAGCCGCCTAGGCCAGGGCCCGTCCAATCGTCTGTAACCGGACGACCGGGTGCCGCGTTGCTCAAGTGTGCGTACGAACCTGCCTGCAAACGACGCCGATCGGGCCGGCGAGCTGGCGCCGGTCGCCGACCTGCCCACGCGACACGGACTGTTTCGAATCCATGTCTTCACCGACAGCGCTGCTGGCTCGGAGCATGTCGCCTTGGTCGCGGGAGACGTGTTCGGGCAGGAGCGCGTGGCCACCCGCATCCATTCGGAGTGCCTGACCGGCGACGCATTCGGCTCCTTGCGCTGCGACTGTCGCGAGCAGCTCGACCGCGGCCTCGAACGTCTGGCCACTCGCGCCTGCGGCGTGCTGCTCTATCTCCGCCAGGAAGGACGAGGAATCGGGCTGGCCAACAAGGTTCGCGCCTACCGGTTGCAACAGGAGAAGGGGCTCGACACCGTCGACGCCAACCTGGCGCTCGGTCTGCCGGACGACTGCCGCGACTACGCGTTCGCCGCGAGCATGCTGCGCCGACTGGGTGTGCGGTCGGTGTCCCTCATGACGAACAACCGGAAGAAGATCAGTCAGCTCACCAGCGCCGGGATTCCGGTTGTGGCACGCATCCCGCATGTCATGGAGCCCGGCCCACTGAATCACGCTTACCTTGAGACGAAGGCGCGGCGCTCGGGGCACCTCCTTTATCCCAACGGTATACCGGGAGCCTGAGCGCCGAAAAGGGAGGAGGATCGTCACCCTGCGAGGGCCCGCGGAAACCCAATGAAACGTATTGTCGTGAGCCGACCCTGGTCGCGCGCCGTAGGGTCGCCCAGGCGGTCAGCGACGAAGCCGTGAGCGGCCTCGTGACTGGTAATAGAGACGATTGCCACACCAGCGACACCGATCGCTGTCACTGGATTCATAGGTGGTTCCCCTTTGATGTTGTCATGGGCCAGATGAACCGGATGCCGTCGCTCTTGAAGCCCGGCGAATCTAGCACGCGCAGTCACTGCTCGAGGGCGCGATCCATGGTGTGCTTTCGACGAATACGCCTACCTATACGTTGGGATTAGTGGTCCAACCGGATCGCCGGCCGACAAGACGGATGTTTGCAGGTCCGTACCTGTCCCACTGAGACAATGGACCGATACGTGCGCGTCCCGCTCAAACGCGACTTGACTGGTATCGCGGGGCGAGTTCAGTCTACGGCCACAACCCGTATTGTGGCGGGGAGTGCCGTCCTGAGAGGAGAATCAGCCAATGAAGTGTCGCGACATCATGAGCTTGGAGCTGCAGTGGATTTCGAGCCAGGCCACCGCCCAACAGGCCGCGCAAGTGATGCGCGATCGGTCCATAGGAATGTTGCTGGTGATCGATCTGTCTCCGGTCCGGCTGGCCGGCGTCGTGACCGATCGAGATCTGGCCACCCGTGTGTGTGCCGAGAACAGGAGCGCGGGCGCAACCAAGGTGATCGACGTCGCCAGTAAGGGGGTCTTTACCTGTCGGGACGACGACTCCATTGCCGATGTCGAGAAGTTGATGCGGGAGCAAGAGAAGTCGCGCGTCGTCGTTCTGGACGACAGAGGCCTCCCGGCAGGCGTCATCAGCCTGACCGATATCATCGAGCGCGACCGGCCGGGTCGCGCGATCAAGACAGCGCGCGCCGTGCTGGCGCGGGAGGCTGGTGGCCCGCATACGCCGCCCGATCAGATCAAGCTAACTCCTTCGACGCGCGACGACGAGGACCGCGCCGAGCGGCAGCAGTCCTCGATGATGGGCGGATCGTGGACCGGCTCGATGAGCGAGTTCCCGAGGTGACGGTCCCGAGCCGGTTGACAGGCTGACTACGCAGTTGCGCCGGCCCGTTGCTCATCTGTCTTGCCGGTGATCATGAGCAGCGCTGACCACGGCCCGATCTGGCGGCGGTGACGATCGCGTCCACCCAGCAGACCTACTCCAACCTGGGCGGGCGACTGGCGTCGTCTGGCAATCTCGCACGACGGTCGATGTTCCCCACCCACCACCAGGAGGTCGACGACCTGAATGCCGTCGATCAATGGCGTGGCGGCGGCGCCGCTGACGCTCGGCGGCCAGACCGCCTCGGCCAGTTACCGCCTTTTTTTGTCGTATATCGAGGAGGTGGTGATCTCGGCTCGTCGCGACAAGTCCCTCGAGCGGCGCAACGGCTGATCCCCTCCAGGACGACTTTGGTTGTCTACGCGTGCCAGCCGAGCCGCGCGCGAGTTCTGGAAAGGCCGCTTCTCGGATCGCTTCCCGGCGCCGACGCTTCAGCCAGCCTAACATTGACCTGTGCGGATCGCGGATACCCGCGCGCTCACTGGTTGTGGATCTCCACGTGGCCGCCGCGTTCGGCGAGGATCGCCTGTGCCTTGTCCACATCGGCTGCGGTTCCACTCGCGATGAGGAGGAACTTGTCCGCCTTGAGGTCGCGCTCATAGCGGATGACACTGTCCTTCGGGATTCCTGCGGTGGTGAGCGCCGCTGCCAAAGCGCTCGTACCGCCCCCGAGCGCTGCACCGACGGCGGCACCCTCGAGAGTCCCCATGACGAGCGAGCTGATGATGCCGCCGGTGAGGATCGGACCGATGCCTGGGATGAAAAAGAACGCAGGCGCGAACAGGATCCCGAACACCATGCCCCAAAAACTGCCGAGCTTCCCCCAGTATTTGACCCTATCGCCGGCGTTATAGAAGCCGACGGCATGCTCTTCCGTGTGGTAGTCGCGTCCGACAATTGAGAGCTTCCTCATGTCGAACCCGGAGCTTTGCAGCTGCCGGATCGCGGCCTCCGCTTGCTGATGTTGATCAAACACCGCCACACATTTCTGTTCGTCCTTCATATCCATGGGACCCCCTTCGGACCATCTCGGGGCGGCGGGATTGCTGCTCGCGAGACAAGGGACATCCTGTCGCCCATCAGCTCGAAGTCAACGAACAGTTGCGGCACGCGAAGGCTGTCGGCCCGGGGACGAGCACGGGCATCGCAAACGTGATCGGCGCCACGACGAGAGGAACGGCTTGGTGGTCAACCCAGCGCGCCCCAATTTCCGCTCGAGGGTACTTCCCCTCTCTTACCACGAGCACTCTGTGCTCGGCGGGATCGATCCCTGGAGCTGTCAGGGGCACGCGGAGTCCTCGCTGAGCGAGGTACGATGCCACATGCACAGCGGGTTCAGTCCTTGGCTGCATCTGATTCTTCCGCATTTAGGCACCGTGGTCGGCTTCGTTCTCGCCGTCGTCTTCATCGCCCGAAGCGGAATCGACAGGCGGCCTGTGACAAGCGCATGGGCTTGGCTGCTGGCCATGGTCCTCGTGCCGTGGATCGGTGTCCCGATCTTCCTCGCGTTCGGCGGCCGGAAGCTGCGCCGGCGTACCGCCGCAAAGATGAAGCTTTACCGATCTGGCCACGTGGCCGGCCAGACTACGACCATCGAACGTGTCCTGGCCGCCGCCGGCGTGCCTCCCGCCCGCGACGCCAACGACTGTGAGCTGCTCTCCGATGGCCAGGTGACGTTCGCCCGCACGATCGACCTGATTGAATCGGCGCAGCGAACGATCGATCTCGCGACGTTCATTCTGGCCCGCGACCCGACGGGCGACGCGGTGCTCGACGCGCTCGAGCGCAAAGCCCGTGAGAACGTGACGGTGCACGTGCTCGTCGACGCGTTCTTTGCATTTCGAGCGAACCATCCAGGGCTTGCCCGGCTGCGCGCCGCCGGAGGAAACGTCGCATTTTTCATGCCGCTCGTCTTGCGGCGCCCCTTCCGCGGGCGCGCGAACCTCCGGAATCATCGCAAGTTGCTGGTGGTCGACGGCGACCGGGCAATTGCCGGCGGAATGAACCTCGCGGAGGAATACATGGGACCGACACCGCTCGCAGGGCGCTGGCGGGACGTGGCCATCGCGCTCCGCGGCCCGGCCGTTGGCGATATAGGGCACGTCTTCGAGAGCGACTGGGCCTTCGCGACCCGACCACACGCGCAATCGCCCGGCGCCGAACCTTCTGTCAAACCCGTGCTTGAAACACCGGACGCCGGCGGCGCCTCACGCGGTCGTGTGCAGGTCGTAGCCAGCGGGCCCGACACCGTCAGCGATCCATTTTACGACACCTTGCTCACCGTGCTGTTCGAAGCGCGGACGCGGGTCGCCATCGCAACACCCTACTTCGTTCCCGACGAGACGTTGATGCGCGCCCTGTTTCTGGCGCTTCGCAGGGGCGTGGAAATGACGATCATCGTCCCCCTCCGCTCGAACCATCGGCTGGCGGACCTCGCCGGCGTGAGCTATCTGCGGGACCTTCAAGCCGCTGGTGCGCACGTCCGACCGTTTCTTTCCGGAATGTTGCACGCGAAGGTGCTCCTCGTCGACGATCGCCTGGCGATTGTCGGCTCTGCGAACTTCGACATGCGGAGCCTGTTCCTCGATTTCGAGCTTTCTCTCCTCTGCAGCTCGGCGCAAGAAATCGACGCGGTCGAGCGCTGGTTCCAGGGGACCCTCGCCGCTTGCGGAGAGAGGCTAAGCCTCGGCGGGCGCCGGCGCCCCTTGCTCGAAGGCGTCGCTCGTCTGGTGGCTCCACTCGTGTGAATGGTGTGACGGCTGATGCCCGGTAGGCGAGCGAGCGAGCGAGATCATCAACGCCCCAGCTCAGCGAGAGTGTCACGATGCCGAACCGCAGATCGCTGTGATACGGTCCATTGTTGAAACACAGGTGTTCGGTTGGATAGCCGTGGGGAGCCTGCTGGCGCGGCGGTGGGGCGCTCCCTGGGGGTTCGGCTTGGTGGCCGCGCCGCATCTCGTGGCCGGCGCCCTCATCCTGGGGTCCGTCTCGCGAAAGTTGCACCGGACGCGGATCCTCCACGAAGCGGCCGATGAGGTGCGTGGCAGCGTGCGGGCGCTCGTCCACCCGACGCAAGGAGAGGCCTCTTGACCGCGCGCGCCGAACGCGCCGGGGCGTCTGACGAGCTGGCGCGCGCCGAGGCCGACGTCGAACGGGCGCGTGCGCGCGTCGCCTTTTCGGTCCTGGCGCTCCGCAGGGAGGTGAGCCGACAATCCGATTGGCGGCTTTGGCTCGCCAGGCATCCGCTGGCCGTTTTGGCGGGTGCGCTCGCGGTCGGGTACTGGCTCGGGCGGCGGGGCCGCTAACGAGAAGGAAGCGAGGATCATCATGCAGACGACGGAACGGAACGGAGCCGTCGGTGGCGAGGCCGCCGCCCGGATTGACTCCCAGGTGGAACAAGCAAAGCGGCAGCTCTCGTCGTGGAACGAGGCTCTGACCGACTACATCAAGGAGAACCCCGTGCGTTGCCTGCTGGGCGCTCTGGCGGTCGGATACGTCATCGGCAAGATCGCGAGGCGCCTGTGACCGGGTGGGGGGCGACATGACTGACGACGTTCCCGAGAGCCCCGCAGCTTCAGACGCGACCGCGGGCGCCGTCGTGCTGGCGGGGGTCAAGGCCTGCCTCGACGAACATCCTTACGGCACCGTCGACTTCGCGCTGGGGATCGGCTATGCGCTGGGCGGCGGAATCATCACCCCGTTGACGTCGCGGATCGTTCGGCTTGG
This sequence comes from uncultured Myxococcales bacterium, assembly GCA_964618005.1. Classification (GTDB taxonomy): domain Bacteria; phylum Myxococcota_A; class Polyangia; order Fen-1088; family Fen-1088; genus JADGRB01. Next base: position 3,963 of record CAZTZM010000244.1, on the reverse strand, counting down.
GCTGCGCGTGGGGCTGCGGACGACCTTGGTCCCCATCCTGACCGAGCGGATCACGGCGCTCACCGAAGAATTCATCCGCAACGAGAATGCGCAAGGCGCAGGAGGAACGACATGACTCTCGACGACATCCCGAAACTCAGCAAGGACGAGCTCCTCGTCCTCCTGGGATTGCAGAAGAAACCTTCGACGAAAGCGCGCCTCAGCGAGACGCTGGGGATCTTCGGACTCGGGCTCTTGGTGGGTGCCGGGATCGCGCTGATCCTGGCGCCGAAGCGTGGACGCGAGCTTCGCAACGACATTCGCGACCGCTGGCGGCGTCAGGCCGACGGTCGAAGCGCCTCGCCCGAAGGCCCACCGCCGGACGCCCCGAAGGAAGCCTGAATCTCGACGGCCATCTCATGCAGCTTTTGCACTGGCTCCGAGATCACCGACGAGAGACGATCCTGAAGACACCTTTCCCCGCGGCGTGGGACGGGTTGCTGCGTCAGAACGTCGTTCACTATCGACGTCTCAAGGAAGATCAGCGGCACAGCTTCCAGGATCTCATCCGAATCTTCGTTGCGGAGAAGCACTGGGAAGGATGCGGAGGCCTCGAGCTCACCGACGAGATTCGCGTCACCATCGCCGCACAAGCCTGCCTCCTGATTCTTGCGCTTCCCCACGACTTCTATCGCAACGTGGATTCGATTTTGATCTATCCGAGCACCATCGTGCCGCCAGAACGCAACCCCGGCGTGTTCGAAGTCCCTCGGGCGCCAATGAACGAGCCGATGCCGATCCTCGGGGAGGCGCACCAGCGGGGCCCGGTGATTCTGGCGTGGGATTCGGTGAAACGAGCGGCGCGGCATCCAGAGACAGGGCACAACGTCGTTTATCACGAGTTCGCGCACGCGCTCGATTCGCTCGACGGTGGGTTCAACGGTACGCCGCCGCTCACGGGGCGAGAGGAATACGCTCGCTGGGCCAAGGTGTGCGAGCGCGAGTTCTTGGATTTACGCGCCCGATCGGCGAAGGGCGAACGCACCTTTTTGGATCCTTACGGCGCGACGAACGAGGCCGAGTTCTTTGCCGTCGCGACCGAGTACTTTTTTGACCGACCAACAGAGATGGACCGGCACCACGCGGAGCTCTACAACGTCCTTCGCGATTTCTATCGACAAGACCCGGCGCGTCTGGACGAGGAATGGCGGGTATCGACCTGAGTTGACCCCGGCATCCTGGCCAACATCAGGTTGATGACATTCGCGGCCAACTCCCTATTTTCGACAGACGCGCGACTCCGCGAGTTTGACTACATTCGAGCGAGCCCCTGCGGCGTGAGAACCACAGCCTCGCCCGGAGCAAATGGCGCGTAATTGGCGTACGTGAACATGCCAAAGGTCCCATCGTCGAACCGCACCAGCACCTGGTAATCGCGGTGCTCGTAGGAGCCCTGGCTGGCGGCGGCGCCCACCGCGGCACCAGCCGCGGCCCCGAAGAGTCTCGAGGGACCCCGACCTCCGAAGAGGATTCCACCAAGCAGTCCCCCGAGTAACGCGCCACCTGCAGGATTTCCTTCGACGTGGTGGACGACCTCCTGAACCGACTCGATTCTCCCGGTCCGCGGCGCACCCCCCAATGATGGCTGGTCGGTCCAGGTGGTGGTCGTGGCGCACGCTAAGCCCACCGCAGCCAGTAAAGCGGTCGCCGTCACCGCGGCGCGCGATCCGCGCTTCATAGCGTCTGGGTAGAAGGCGAGCCCGCCTTCGGCGTCCCGGCATCGGGCTCCGCCATCGCGGCGGCACTTCGCGAGATCTGCCGGCCCCGGAACGCGACGAACACAACCACAATCAGCGCGGCGACCAAGACCAGCGCCGCGATCATGACCTCCACTCGCTTGCCACGGCCGCGATGGATGCTCTTTTCGAACTTCTTGTCCGATTGGTCCTCGTCCGTTTCCATTGGTTCGACTCTACGCCTTCAATTTGGGTCTCGGCAATGAAGGTCGAGTCGAGCAAAGACTGAGCCGTGTCGCCGATCACGCCGTCGTTCATGGCGTTGAGCCTGAGGTGAGCGCCGCGCGTTTGTCCTCGAACATCCGATCGGGCGCGAACGGAAGGGGTCGTCCTGAAGAGCGCCTGGCTCCACTCGCTTCCGGTTCGAAGCCAACGGTCACAAATCGCGCCGGTCCGCGGCTGGCGTGTCGAAGGTCATGGCGAGCTGTCAGCGACTCGAATTTCGTTGACGTCGTGTGCGGCTCCGGCGCGGAGAGCGTCGTCGCCGGTCGTCCGCACGGATCCCACACCTTCCGCGTCGCGGGCGGCTCGCAAGAGCGACTTGGCGGCCTGCGCCGACGCATGAATTCTCCCCTTGGCAAGCACACCGCGCTCAGCCCCATGCGCAGCCGCTTGAAAATAGAAGACGAGCTGAGCCGGCGGCTCAAACTGACGCGGCGAACGGCTCACCCAAGGGGATGAGCACCCTAAATTCTCTTCATTTGGAGGTGCGAGTTATCGGAAACGACGGCGTGGGCCAGATTTGCGAAGCGTCGAGCGGCTGATTCCGTGACAACGGATCGCCTCCAGCGGGAATTATCGAGTGTGAAGAGGACCGATCTGACCCTTGGTGCTGCGCTCGTGGGCGCGGCGATGGTGGCTCTTGCTGGCTGTGGTGGCGGGAGCAACTCGACCGGCAGCGGCGGCGCGCCCGGAACGGGCGGCAGCACGACCGGCAGCGGCGGCGGCGGCGCGAGCTCGGGCGGCACGACCGGCGCCGGCGGGACGACCAGCACCGGTGGCACCACCGGCACCGGCGGGACGACCAGCGTGGGGGGGCACGGGGGGACGCTGGCCACCGGCGGAAGGACGGGTTCCGGCGGCGCGCCGGCCTCTGGCGGGAGCACCGGAACCGGCGGCTCGACATCCGGGACGGACGCGGGAGCCGCGTACCTGGGACCCTGCGACGAGATCCCGGGCGGGTGCGCCGAGGCGTACAGCGTCACCCGGGCGATGTCGGCGAGCTACACCGGACCGCTCTTTCAGCTGGCGCGGACCTCCGACAAGACCACGCAGAACATCGGCCAGACGTCCGCGCACGCCGCCGACCTGTCGACGTGGAGCAGCTTTTGCGGTGGCAGCCAGTCGAGCTGCGTCGTCTCGAAGATCTACGCGCAGATTCACAATGGCAGCAACGACCTGGTGCCGGCCGTGTGGAAGGCGCCATATGGTCCCGACTGCAGCGCGGGCGGGTTCACCTGCGCTTCGAAGTTCACGATCGAGTCCGCGACCGGGCTCCCCATCCTGACCACTGTCTCGCCGCAAGAGTACGCCCTGTCGGGCGACGGTTACGCCACCGGCATCAACGGCGGTTCGAAGGCGATGGGCATCATGTACAACGGCAAGCCAGTCGCAAACAGCGTCTATTGCTGCGGCGTCATCGGCCTCACGCACAAGTACAACGCATCCGACACCCACGGAACGGACTTCATGCTTGCCCTGGCGTACGGGTGGAGAGACTCCGGCGGCTGCTGTATCGCCGTCAACTGCGGCTCGTCGACGTCCTATTGCGTGGGCGCGGAGGAAGAAGAGGACAATGACCTGGCGGACTACGGCACGTCGCCCGTCGCCAACGCCCTGGTGGTGACCCAGTTCGATCCGACCTCGAACACCGTCTCCACGTTTCTAAACGGCACCCAAAAGTTCTCGCACTCTCCCCCCAAGGCCCAGCTCAACGCCTCGACGGCCATCCACCTGGGCGGCGGCGGCGACCTGAGCCAACCGGACGCAGTCCTCATGCGCGAGGCACTCTTCACGAACGCCACGATGGCCTCCACCACGGTGACGATGCTGAAGGCGAACGCCGGCGCGTTCTACCCTTCGCTGAGCTTCCCGTGACGCGAGGTGGATAGACCGCCGCACCCGCGAGATCGACGCTTATGACCGTCCGGCGCCGGCGCCGGCGCCGGCGCCGACGGCGGCGCGGATC
>CAZTZM010000243.1:0-19301 GCA_964618005.1 uncultured Myxococcales bacterium | reverse complement strand
CCTCGAGCACTTCGCCACCGGCCTCACCAACGGCCGGACCGAGGGCTTCAACAACAAGGCGAAGCTCGTAAAAAAGCGGGCTTACGGCTATAGGAGCTTCCGGAACTACAGACTCAGACTCCTAAATGCGTGTGCCTGAACGGCTTCTCGGCACGACCCACCATCGAGTGAGTTGAACCAGAGATTCAAGGACCTACAGTTGCGGGGTGGACGGGACTTGAACCCGCGGCCTCCGGCGTGACAGGCCTTTCAGAATGTGATCTGCCGTGAACTCCCGTGAGCAGAAGTAGCTGAATTCGTGGGCCGGGGCAAGACGCAATCACTGGAGAATGTCACCTGCGACCACCTCAGAACACGATTTCGCTAATACGAATTTAATACAATCGGGTGATGCTCTTTCTCGTCCTCTCGCAGTGACGCATGGGGGTGGTCGAAGCAGCGAAACCGTCCAATCGGATCGGTATCTAGTCGACGCGGGAACGCCAACCGCGATTCGCGATTCAGGATGGAACTGAGGACGCATCTCAACAGCGCGTGGCCGTCCCCGCCCGGCGCGATCGACGATCGCAATCCGATTGTCCGTCAAAACGACACGCGTAACTCGCCGCCGAGGGGCCAGGGAACGACCGACCAGCTCACTTGCCGCTCGGTCCGCGGCGTCAGGTCGCCGGCGCGGTAGCGCTGGAGCGCATCCACCGCGCCTTGAGGCGCAGTCCAGATCTGGAGCTCGCAGATCGCCAACCCCGTTGCCCCCTCGATCAGCGCCGATCTATGCAGGCCGTATCCAAACCAAAGCACCGCGCTTCCGGCCAGATTTACGGTGATGGACGCGACCTGAGTGACCCACCCGCGCGCGATCGATTCGGCTTTGGCTCGCCGTTCCAGAAGCACCTCGGCCTGCGCCAGACGCGCCGCCCGCGCCTGGGGGGTGGTTGCGTCCATCGCATGGAGCTCCGCCGTCGCTCCCCAGAACGGTCGCCAGGTTAGCGCAAGGGAGCCAACCCCCAAGGCGGACTTCGCCGCCAGCACACGGCCACTCACCCGCACAGAATAACTGGTCGCCAGCACGGCGACCCCCGCGCCACCCAGTGTCGCCGCTGAATAGCTGGCCGTCCAAACCGTCCACCAGGCCTGGGCGGGCCACCGAGTGCGCTCCAGCTCGGCGTCGATGAACCCGTATCGCTGGTCGACATCGGCGACGTCGACCGCGTCGGCGCGCGCCGAGCTCGCCGCCCACCCGAGCAGCGAAGTCACCAGGGTCCCGATGCCCAACCCCGCACGCAAGCCTCTCATGGCCGGGCCACAGCGCCCGCGCGCAGCGGCGCCGGACCCGCACCAGCGGAGCGCCAGGCGACTACGACAACCCCGAGAATCGGCACCGCAATACCTACTGCTCGACGCATGGGCGCAACGTAACAGGGCCAATCTGGAGAAGCGACGAAAGTCCCGCCTTCAATCGCGACATTCTTGACGTCTTTCGGCCGACGTCGCGTGCGGGCCCGGTCCAGCGGCGGAGTTTTCTGGCGGCAAGTCGCGCGCCGACAGAAGTCGCGGCGGCGGGCGGATTCAGCCCAGGTGAGCAAGGATATCGTTGCAGCGCAGCGAAGGAGGGGGCAGCATCCCCGGCAACCGAGACCCGACGCCGGGATGACAAGATGACCAAGACGCAAGCCGAGCGCCTACCTTTCGGAAAGCAACGAATGGAAGCGCTGAGCGACGGGATCTATGCCATCGCCCTCACGCTGTTGGTGCTCGACTTGAAGGTTCCGTCGCTCCCGCGCGATGTGAGCGAGCAGGCCCTGCAGACAGCGATGTTGGACCTGCTTCCCCGGGGGCTCACCTGGTTGTCCAGCTTCGGGATCATGGCACTGTTTTGGCTGGGGCAGCAGCGGCTCTACACGTTCTGCGTATCACTGGACAGTGTGATGCTCTGGAGTGAGCTCGCACAGCTGGCGTTGATCAGCTTGCTCCCGTTCACGACCGCGCTGTCGGCCGCTTACCGCTCGCACGTGACAGTGGCGGTCCTGTACGGAGCCCACCTCCTGGCGATGACGTTGTGTTCTTATCGGCGAACAGCGCATCTTCTGCGCAGCCCAACGCTTCACAGCCAGGCGCTGTCGCCGCAGAGAGCCGGCCAGCTTCGCACGCGCTCACGCTTGCTGGTCGCCGGCGCGGGAGTCACGATCCTGCTCGCATTCATCCATCCGGCCTGGAGCGCGATCGCGATGTTGCCGGCCGCTCTGGTGCGCACGAAGGCGCGCGTCTGACGTCGTTGGCCCGAGTGGGTGATCTGGTCCGGTCTGGCCGTCTCTCATCGGGCTGACGCGCTGTTGTGGGCCGCGGTCGGATCGCATCCATCCCCCCACGGCTGTCGCGGAGCGTGCGCCCAACCCCGCGATCGATTCGCTGCGCCGGTACGGCGCCGGCGAGCTCGCCCCGCGCCCAGAAAGGCGACTGAGCTTGTCAGTCTTCCCGACCCCTGGGGGCGGCGGCCTGCGCCTCTGTTTTTGATCCGACGCCGACGCGGCGGTGACCCACGACACGCCACCGGTGGCCGGTGATCGGCCGCGGTCCCGCCACCCTCGGGAGTGGCCGATTCGTCGCCGGACCGGTCGCTCGATTTGTTATCTTGCGCCGCATGAAGAGTATCTTTCTAGCGGCCCTCACCCTCGGAACGGTGGCGGCTCCCGAAGGAATCAATGGGACGGCAACGACGTTGACGCCGAAGCAACAAGCCGCTCTGCAGACCGGCGTCGAGGCCGTCCTTTACGGGCTGCCGCTGGTCATGATGGAGCTGACGATGCAGAACGCGACGAACGTCGCGGTGCCCCTCGGGATGGCCGCCCCCGTCAATCAGTTCGCCAACGTTTCGGCATTCCCGACCGCTTCCTTCAAGCAGGTCGTTCGGGCCAACGTCGACACCCTCTACTCGTCCGCCTTTCTCGATCTGACGAAGGAGCCGATCGTGCTTTCGGTCCCGGATACGCACGGGCGGTACTACCTGCTGCCGATGTTCGACGCCTGGACCAATGTGTTCGCGTCCCCGGGCACGCGCACGACGGGGAACGCCGCGGGTGACTTCGCGATCGTGGGGCCCGACTGGAAGGGCACGCTGCCCGCCGGATTGCGCGCGCTCAAGTCACCGACGAACGTGGTCTGGATCCTGGGCCGCACGCAGACCAACGGCCCGCAGGACTACGCGGCCGTGCGCGCGATCCAGCACGGCTATCGGCTGGTGCCGCTCTCGGCGTTCGGCAAGCCCTACGCGCCCGCGAAGGGCGCCGTCGATCCGGCGCTGAACGCGAAGGTGCCCCCCGTCGACAGATTGAAGGCCATGGGCGCGGGCGCCTACTTCAATCTGCTGGCGCGGCTCATGAAGTCGAATCCAGCCCCGGCGGCCGACGCGCCCATGCTGGCGAAATTGGCGACCATCGGCGTCGTTCCAGGCCAACCGTTCGACATGTCGCGCCTGGATCCGGACATCGCGGCGGGGCTGCAGCGCGCGGTGGCCGTCGCGCTGCACAAGCTGCAGCCGGGCACGGAGCATCGGGACAACGGCGTGAACGGTTGGTTCTTCCCGGGGATGAACCTGGGAAACTTCGGGACCGACTACCACACCCGCGCGCTCATCGCCTTCATCGCGTTCGGCGCGAACCTCCCGGCCGACGCCGTCTATCCGACCAGCTTCCTCGACGCTGACGGGCAGCCGTTCCGCGGCACGAACCGCTACGTCCTGCACTTCGACAAGGGCCAGCTGCCGCCGGTGAACGCGTTCTGGTCGGTGACCCTCTACGGCGTGGACTCGTTCTTTGTCGACAACCCCCTCAATCGTTACGCAATCAGCAGCTGGATGCCGCTGCGCCCCAATGCCGACGGCTCGATCGACATCGACATTCAGCGCGACCCGCCCGGCAGAGACCGCGAGCCCAACTGGCTGCCGGCGCCCGCCGAGGGCGCCTTCAACTTGACCCTGCGGATGTACTGGCCCAAAGACCAACCCCCCTCGTTTCTCGACGGAAGCTGGAAGCCCCCGGGCGTCCACCGCGTGGCGACTGAGGCGAAGGCTCGGTGAGCGGGCCGGCGATCGGTCGTCCGGTCGGGGCCGGGGCCGGAGCGCCAGCAGCGCGAAAAGAAAGTGTCAGCGCTGCTGACACAATTGCCATGGACGCACCACCATCATCGTGATGGGCCAGGCGAGGCCGCCACTGAGCGCGTGTTTCACACGGACTCGCTTCGCGGGAATTGGTCTTTGGCCTCATCAATCGTAGTCGTCTCCCCAATCCGCGGGCGGAAGACCAAGAATGACGGTGCGCACGAGGTTGAAGTTCCTGTCGGTCTTTTCAAGTTTGTCGGGCCAGTAACTCGTCATGTCGTCGCGCGCGAGCGCATACAGCTCGGTCAGGCGCTCGTGGCGGAAACCGGGGATCCTGGTCAGAAGCTCGATATCGGAGCGGTCTTTGGCGTGATAACGGCCGAGCTTGGTGATGATGATGTCGTGCAGCTCGATCGAGAACGGGGTGATGGCCTGAAGGTTCAGCCCTTCGATCGGCAGTGCCCGATCGAACATGCCCGGCGCCAGGGGGTAGATCGGCGGTACGACCTCGAAGAAGTACCCCTCGCGCTTGGCGATCACGGTGTTCTTTCCCGCCCACACCTGCAGTTCATCGAGGACCTCGTTGCGCTCGGCCACGAAGGCATCGACGTCTTTGGTGCGCTCGGTGCTGCCGTAGGTCAGCACGACGGCCGCGCCGCCGGACAAATACAGCCGCGTCGACTTCCCGGTATCGATCAGGCGACGATCGAGAACGGCGAGATAGCCGAGGAGCGAGTCTCGAACGGACGGAGCCATCGGTCTACGCTGCCCCGGCGCCCAAGATGTCGCGGGCGCGCGCCAGGAAGTCCTCTTGCGGCGCTGGGTACGCGATCTTCCATTTCTTGGCGATGGGCGAAGTGTCTGCCAGGTGCTTGGACGCCCCGCCTTTGGGCGACGCTTCGGCCTTCCCGAACAGGTCCCAACCTTCGGGCCAGCGCGCCGCCTTCGACAGCTTGGCAAAGTCTTGCTGCCGGCGGTTCCAGGCAAACTGGCGAACCTGTCTGACCTTTGAAGACGCCGACGGGTGAGCCCGGCTGACCGGGAGTTGGGCCGCGATCCACTCCGCCAATTCGGCCAGCCACCCCAACCGGTGCAGCACGCGTTCGCCGGTGGCCTGGGCTTCCAGCTCGGACGCGGAAAAATCGTTTTTGAGCAGGAGCGCGGGAATGCTCTCCAGAATTCGGGGCGTGGTGGCGTCGGTCAGACTGGTGGCAATGAGGCTTTCGAAGGGGCGAGCCTCGCCGATCAGGGCGACTTCGCCTGGAGCCAGGTCGTTGAGACCCCAGTGGGCAAGGTGTGCGATCAGATCGCGGGAATCGCTGCCCGTTCGATCGCGCCCATCGGCCAAGAAGAGCAGGGGGGTCCCAAGCGCCTTGGCAAGGTCGCACGCGTCCCCGAACCCGGGTTGCCGGGTGCCCCCCTCGAAACGAGACAGGCTGGTGAGCGAAACGCCGGAGCGCGCGGCGAGCGTGGACAGCGACATTCCCGATCGCAATCGAGCCGACCGCAGGTGCTGGCCGAAGTCGGCAGAGAGGGCGCGGCGTCGCATGTTTGCTTTATAGCAACCCGGATGCTATAGAGCAATAGTCTTGCGCGAATCCTCATCTCGCCGGTTCGCGCAGCCGCCCATCTTAATCGATCGCGCCCCGCGAATTACGGGTGGTGTCCCTAAGCGCGCAGGGAGCGCCTATCAGCAGCCCGCTAGCTCCTAGGGACCAATCGCGGCGACGAAAAGGTGGCCATTAGGTTCAGACCGCTGGCCGGGTCCCGACCGGCTTTTCGCTCTCGTTTTGGGCTGCTCGCCGTGCAAGTCATTAATACCCGGTTAATACGCCACAAATTCGGGCGTTAGTTTCGCGGACTTAGCGGCACAGCCTCCGGCGTGTTTAGCCGGGTCAGGAACTCAAGGAAAACCCAATAATTTCTGGCGGGGTGGACGGGACTTGAACCCGCGGCCTCCGGCGTGACAGGCCGGCGTTATAACCAAGCTTAACTACCACCCCAGGTGATGCAGGTCGGTGGATCTACACGTGCCGGCGTCGGGTGTCAACCGAAGGTGCGCGGTCATGTGGCTGTGGTACCGTCCGGGCCACTTTTTCCACTGAAGGAGGCGCTGGATGTCGCATCGGAAGATCCTGTTCGGTTTGACGCTCGCGGCGGGGGTGGGGTTCTCGGCGGCTTATCTGCCGTCGCTGACGGCGCGGGCCGACGGCAAGCCGGCCGCGCCAGCGGCTGCGGCGCCGACGAACTGCAAGCTTTACGGCAAGAAGTGCTGTGACCCGGCGATCGCGGCGCACTTGCCGCTGCCGGCGGTCGAGAAGGCTTGCGGCGAATCGGACGCGACCTATCTGGGCGAGGACGGAGGCGAGAAGGAGACGTGCAAGTACTTCTTCAAGGTCGCGGGCGAGAAGGAGACCGAGACCTACGTCCAGGTCTACGCGCCGGCGCAGAAGGAGGTCCTGACGGCGCCGAACGATCCGTTCTTCTCCTACAAGAAGGTCGGCAAGGTCTTCATGGCGGACAAGGCCAAGTCGCCCAAGTCGGCGCCGATGCTGCTCGCGCAGACGGGCTTTTACATGCCGGGCAAGGGCTACTCGGTCACGGTGAACGCTTCGACGAAGGTCTGCACGAAGGACCAGGCGAAGAAGCTCGCGCCGGCGATGAAGTAGCCGACCGGCGCCCGATTCAAGCGCCGGCTTTCTCGTTCGTCCCGAGCACCACGTCCATCAGCGGCAGAGTCACGTTGAAGTTCACGTGCGCCATTCGCCCGAGGACGTGGTGCCGCCGGTGATGCGCCTGCAGCCACCGGAACAGCCGCGAGCGCGCGGCGCCCGTCCGCGCCAGCGTGGCCTCGGGCAGGTGATAGAAGGCGTGCAGGCCCTCGTACATCAGGAAGTACGCCACGGCGGTCAGCAGGAAGACGCCGGAGAGGCCGGGCCCGCGCAGCAGCCCGGCCACGATGATCACGGGCGACGCCACCCCGAACAGCCCGAGCATCGTGTACCAGGGCATCATCACCAGCCCCAGCTCCTTCATCTCACCGACCGGCATGTTGCCGTCGGTGAAGGCCAGGTGGTGCAGCAGGGTGTGGTTCTTGTACATGATGTGGGGCGGCTGGGGGTGGTGCATGGGGTTCCGGTGCACCATCCACTCGATGAAGTTCGCCACCACCACGAAGATCGGCGCCAGCAGCCAATCGATCGGACGCGCGTGCAGCGCCAGCCTGACCCCCAGCGCGGCGATGGCGCCGGCCAGCGTCGCGGTCAGCGCGATGTGGCGTCCGGCCGAGTAAACCGCGGTCAGGTGTTCGGCCCGCACGAACCGCGCCGCGGCGCCGGGCAGCTCGGCCCGGTCGGAGGCCGCTGCGGCGGGGGAAGCGTTCGCCTGAGCCATGTGTTCAGTATGGGCTCCCAGAATGGACATCGGCCAGGAGGGCGTCGCCTTAAGGCGACGGTGAGCGAAGCGAACCATGCCCGACGACGTGCCGCCCGGTGGGCGGCCCAGCTCGGCCGCGCTCTTAATCGGGGCGACTTTGGCCCTATGATGTAGGCGGATGCCTTCCTTCGACGTGGTCTCGAAAGTCGACCTGATGGAGCTGGACAACGCCCTCAACACCGCCCGGAAGGAGCTGGGGCAGCGGTACGACTTCCGGGGGACCAACACCGACCTCGAGCGCACGCCGGAGGGCATCATCCTGCGCTCGTCGGACGAGTCGCACGCCACCGCGGCCCTGACGGTCCTGCGCGAGCGGATGGCCAAGCGCGGGGTGTCGCAGCGGGCGCTGGATCCCAAGGACGTCGAGGCGGCCGGCGGCCAGACGGTGCGGCAGCTCATCTTGATCAAGCAGGGGATCGAGATCGAGACGGCCAAGAAGATCGTCAAGGCGATCAAGGACGCCAAGCTCAAGGTCCAGGCGCAGATCCAGGGGGATGAGCTGCGCGTCTCGGGAAAAAACCGCGACGACCTGCAGGGGGCCATCGCCTTCATGCGCAAGGGCGACTACGGCCTGGACCTGCAGTTCGTGAACTTCCGGGACTAGTCCCGAAATCGAGCGTCCCTCTGTCCTGGAGGCTAGAATCCCGGGCCGTGTCGGGGCGCAGAACAACGCGGAATTGGACGGCAATCGCCTGTCTGGCGGCCGGCGTGCTCGGCTGCCGTCACCGCGGCGAGCCGGCGTCGGCGCCGGCCCCTCTGCCGGTGGCGGTCAAGCCGACCCGCCCGCCAATTCCGCCGCGTCCGGCGCAGCCCCCCCTGGCCGCCGGTGAGACCTACGCTTATGCGCGCGGCGTCGCCCGCAAGCTGACGATCGACGCCGCGCGCGCCGAGGGTCTGCTGGACGTCGACCTCAGCGACGGCTGGGCGCCCTACATCCTGCAGGACGGCGACGGCGATTCGGCCAAGCCGAACGACTACCGCGCGACGTTCGTCGGCCTGGCCAACGACCGGCTGGACGAGGACGGGCAGCCGGCGCACCCCGGCGAGCACAACTACCTGGAGGTCTTCGGCATCCCGCCCACGCTGTCGGTGCTGGCGGCGCGCGCCGAGGCCGACGCGGCGCCGGCGCGCGAGGCCTGCACCGACGCGGTCGATCGCGATGCGCTGCAGTTGTTCACCGGCGAGGTCGGCTACTTCGACCGCGATCGCTCCAAGCGCGACTTCGAACAGGTGCAGTCGGACGCGCGCTGGATCGACAAGGCGAGCGCGACCGCCAAGACGGCCGGCGCGACCACGACCCCGGAGCTGACGCTGGCGTCGCTGCGCGAGGACCCGAAGTCGCGCGGACGCGTCGATCGCTACCTGCGCGGGACGGCGCGCGTACGGGCGGTGCGCGCGGCGCAGGCGCGCCTGCTGTGCGAGGGGCTGCTCTCGCCCAAGAGCCGCTACACGCCCGGCACCTACGACCTGCAGACGCACGAGGCGCTGGCCACCTGGGAGCGCAAGAACGACATCTTCGGCTGGGGTTTCCTGGGCGGCGAGACGCTGGGGATGCTGCTGGCGCCGTCGCGCTCGCTGCTGCTGGACGCGCTCAAGCGCACGCTGGCCGAGCGGATCGCCGACGCCGCCGGCATCGTCGAGGACGGCTCGATCAACCTGGCGCGCAAGCGCAACCCGCCGACCTGGCGCGACGCCGCCGGCGCCTCGCACCCTGTCACCAACCTGATCGACGACTACGTCACCGCGCTGCTGGCCGCCGTCGGTGTCTCGACGCCCGAGGAGGCGATCGCCTTCCTGCGCGCGAATGCCGCCGGCGCTGGCACGCTGCACGTCGCCTTCAAGCCGCCGCCGCTCCCCGCCTACTACGGCGACGGCAAGAACATGGACCTCAGCGCCGAGATCGATCGCGGCGACGTCTGGTACGACTTCCCGTTCGACAAGAAGGGCAGGCCGATCGTGCAGCGGCGCGACCACTACCCGCACCTGACGCTGTCCGTGAAATGGCACGGGCAGAAGATCCCCCTCTGCTGGTGGCGCACGACGATCGGGTCGTGGCGCAGCGAGATGCACGAGGACGGCCACGTCTACTTCAAGTACAAGAACTCCGACGTGGGGCCGCGGGTCTGGAAGCAGATCGTGGCGACGCCGGTCTGGATCCCGCCCGACGGCACGCCCGCCAAGGACCTGCTGGTGCGCAAGGTGCTGGACCGCAACGTCGGGCCGGTGACCGTGGTGAACACGGACGTGATGGGGCCCGGGTACGGCTCGGCGTATGGGCTGGTGATGGGGATCCACGCCGACCCGGCGCGCGGCGGCTTCGACAACCAGATCCGCACGCACGGGTCGGACGACTACACCTCGATCGCGCGCCGCTTCTCGCACGGCTGCCACCGCCTGGTGAACAACCGCGCGGTGCGCCTGTTCGACTTCGTGCTGCGCCACCGCGAGTTCAAGCGCGTCGGCGCGGTGCCGCTCAACCTCAAGAAGCGGCTGGAGGTCGACGGCGACGTCTACCACTACGCGCTCAAGACCCGCGGCTATTACTACGAGCTGGCCGATCCGGTTCCCGTCAACGTGCTGGAGGGGCGGATCATGGGCCAGGTGAAGAAGCCGATCGTCGCCTACGTGCGCAAGCCGGGTGTCGACTACAGCGACATCCCGTCGACGGGCGACGCCGCCGCCTCGACCGCCATCCCCACGCCGGGCGGCGAAGGCGCGCCGGAGCTCGGCCCCTGAGCGCGATCCGCCGGCGATGAAGCTCCTCCGCTTCGGGGCGCTGCTGGCGCTGGGGGCGACGCTGGCCGGCGCGCGCGCCGAAGCGGCTGATCCGGGGGTGACCCTCGATCTGACGCTCGATCCGTCAGCGTCGCGCGCCGCCGGTCACGCGCGGCTACGGGTCGTGAATGAGACCGGCACCCCGCTGGCGCAGATCCCGCTCTGGCTGTACCCGAACCACCTGGCGACGCGGTCGCCGGCGCTGGGCGACGTCAACTACCACTGGCTGTACCCCGGCTGGTTCTCGCCCGCGGGGATGACCGTGTCGAACGCGCGTGTCGGCGGCGCGCCGGCGGGGGTCACGCTGGTCGACACACCGGCGGGGGCGCGCACGATCGCGCAGCTGACCCTGGCGGCGCCGCTGCCGCCCGGGGCGGCGGTCGTCATCGACCTCGACTTCGACACCAAGTTGCCGCACCGCTACGGCGGCTTCGGCTGCGACGGGCGGCGCTGCCGGCTGATGGGCGGCTTCTACCCGATGCCGGCGCGTCAGGTGGCGGGTGGGTTCGATCTGCGCGCGGCCCCTGCGCGCGCCGGAGCCGCGCGCGTCACCTTGCGCGCGCGGTCGGCGCTGGCGCTGGTCGTCGACGGGCAGCCGGTCGTCTGGCCCGGCCCGGCGGCGGTCACCGTCGACAGCGCCGACGTCGCGTACCCCACGATCGTCACGGACCGCGTCCTGCGCCCCGACACGATCCAGGTCGGCCGCCACCAGGTGACGTACCTGCACCGCCACCCGCGGCCGCCGGCCAGCGAGGACCAGCCGCTGCCCTACGTGCGCGAGGACGTCACCGCGCTGGTGCTGGCGACCGCGCGTCGCGCGCTGGAGCTGGCCGACGCCGTGATCTGCGGCGGCGCCTGCCCGCCGGCGCAGGCCGGGGCGCCCGCCTTGTCACTGCCGGTGACGCTGGTCGAGGCGCCCCTGCGCCATCAGCTGGTGCAGATCCACGGCAACGTCATCCTGGTCACCGACCAGATCTTCGGGATCTTCCCGCTCAACCGGCTCCGCAAGTACCACCACCTGCAGCTCGTGCGCGCGATCCTGACCGCCGTCGTCGACGCGCGGCTGGCCGCCGTCGAGGACGGCGACCGCGAGCTGGCCGCCGGCATCTTCGGCGACTACCTGACCGAGATCTACGCCGCCTCGCAGTTCCACAAGCTGGAGTACGCGGCCGACATCCTGCGGCCGTTCGACTTCGTCCCGGCGGTGGACCAGCTGCTGTACGCGCCGCTGCTGGCGTCGTCATCCAGCTACTTCAGCGACGTGCGCGACGAGGATCGCGTGCGTGACGACGTCCGCCTGTTCGCCGACCCGACCGCGCCCAGCCCGCGCCTCGTCTACAACAAGCTGCTCGATCTGCTGGGGCCCGCGCGCTTCGGCAAGCTGGCGCGCCTGGCGCTGGCCGAGCAGCGCCCCCTGCGGCCCACCGCCGCCGAGATCTTCGGCGCCGACCTGGGCTGGTTCTGGCGACAGTGGTTGGGGCCGCTGCCCCGGGTGAATTACCGTCTGCAGTCGGTCCGCGTCACGCCCGCCGCCGGCGGCGGCGACCACGTCGCGATCGACGTGCGGCGCGAAGGCGCGACGGTGCGCGAGCCGGTGGAGGTGGCGGTCACCGATCGCTCGAGCGCCGTGCAGGTCCTGCGCTGGGACGACGACGCCCCCGCCCACACGTTCGAGGTCGACCTCCCGGCCGGCCTGAAATCGGTGGAGGTCGACCCGCGCGAGCGGCTGGTGGAGACCGCGCTCGGCAGCCTCCGCCCGTCGGACGATCCGCTCTACGACAACCGGAGGCCGCCGCGCTGGCGCTTGCTCTACGAGGGGTTCGGCGCGCTGCTCAACATCTCCGAGCTGACGGCCAACTTCGAGGCGGCGTTCCTGCTCAAGCCGCAGCACGACCTGCGCCACGCCATCCTGCTCACGGCGTACCACAGCGAGACGACCGACATCGGCGTGGGCGGCGCCTACTACTGGAACTTCGGCGCGCAGGCCGACCGGAACACGCTGACCAGCTCGCTGGTGGGCGGCCTGAACCTGTCGCGCATCAACCCCAACTTCGGGCTGGGCCCCAACGACCAGCCGCAGCCCGGCTACCAGATCTCCGGGCGCCTGGCGCTGCTGCACGACACGCGCGACTTTCTCTACGACCCCTGGCACGCCACCGGGCTCGACGCGGGGGTCGGCTACGCGCTGACGTTGCTGGACGACGGCGAGCGGCTGTCGCAGGTCAGCCTGGCCGGAGAGGCGCTGCGGCTGCTGGAGCTCTGGCCCGGGCAGGTGCTGGGGCTCGACACCAGCGCCGCCGCCACCTTCGGCGACCTCCGGCTGCCGGGGCAGCTCACCGGCGCGGGCGGCCCCACCGGCCTGCGCGGCTACTTCGCCGACGAGTTGCTGGCCCGCGCGCACGTGCTCGGCAGCGTCCAGCTGCGCAGCGATTACATCAACGGGCTCGACTGGAACCTGCTGCACCTGACCACCGTGCGCGGCTTCGCCGGGACGTTGTTCGCGGACGCCGCCGCCATCACCACCTGCGACAGCTACAGCTTCTCGACCGAGAACGTGTACTACGACGTCGGGTACAGCTTCCGCGTCCTGCACGACGCGTTCGGCGTCTACCAGCAGCTGCTGTCGATCGACTTCGCCGTGCCGCTGAACCGCCGCGCCCAGACCGGGACCTGCCTGGGCCGCACGCTGGTCCCCGAAGCGCGCCCGCCCTTCGTCGTGCTGGTGAGCTTCGTCCCTAGCTTCTGACGCCCGTCGCGCCGGTCCGGCGCAGCCAGCGGTCGAGCACGTACAGCGCCCACAGGGGCTTGCTGCGATCGCGCTGTAGGCCGCGGTGCTCGTCGTTCCAGGCCGCGAACGTGGCGCGATCGACGAGGCCCAGGTCCCACAGCGGCGACTCGGCCACCACGGCGTCCAGGCGCGCCGCCAGCGGTCCGCGCAGCCAGGCCGCCAGCGGGATTCCGAACCCCTTCTTGGGCCGGTCGATCACCGCGTCCGGGATGCGCCCGCGCGCCGCCAGCTTCAGCAGATGTTTGAGCTGCCCGCCGCGCAGCTTGACCCGCGACGGCAGGCTGAACGCCAGGTCGACCAGCGCGTCGTCGAGCAGCGGGGGCCGCACCTCCAGCCCGTGCGCCATCGAGGCGCGATCGACCTTCGCCAGCACGGAGCCGCTCATGTACGTGCTGAAGTCCAGCGCCAGGATCTGGTTCATCCGGTCGTCGCCCGCCGGCACGCGCGCGCCGAGCGTGGCCGGGCGCAGCCCGCGCGCCGCCGGCACCGCCCGCGGCAGATCCGGGAGGTCGACGCTGGACATCCAGCGCAGGTGGCGGACGGTGCGCGCGTCGTCCCAGCGCCCGGTGAACCGCCGCAGCTTCCACTCCAGGCTCTGGTAGCGATCGTCGACCGGCAGGCGCGCGACCGCCGCCTCGATCACGTGCCGGCGGATCCAGCCCGGGATGGCGCCGTAGACGGCGGCCAGCCGGTGCGCGCGGTAGGTCGGGTAGCCCCCCCACAGCTCGTCGCCGCCGTCGCCGCCGATCACCACCTTCACGTGGCGGGCGGCCAGCCGAGACAGCAAGAACGTCGGCAGGAACGAGGGATCGGCCAGCGGCTCGTCCAGCTTGTCGAGCGCCAGATCGACCACCTCCAGCAGGTTCTCCTCCCGCAGCGTCTCGACGATGTGCTCGACGCCCAGCTGGTCCGCCACCATCCGGGCGTACGCGCTCTCGTCGAACGTGGCGTCCTCGAAGCCGATCGAGAACGCCTTCATCCGGTGCCCGGCGCGTCGCGCGGCGGCCGCCGCCACCGACGATGAGTCGATTCCGCCGCTCAGGAAGATCCCCACCGGCACGTCGGCGAGCAGCTGCGCCTCGACCGCCCGCTCGATCTCGCTCCACAGCCGCTCGGCCAGCGCGCGGTCGCTCTCGCGCGGCGCCGCCTTCGCCTCCGGCACCTGCCAGAACGGCTGCGGCGACTGCAGGCGGCCGCGCTCCCAGATCAGCGTGTGACCGGGCGGCAGCTTCTTCACCGCGCCGACGATCGTGTACGGCGGGTGGACGTAGTCGGAGAAGAAGTACGAGGCCAGCCCGTCGGCGCCCAGCGCGCGATCGACGCCGCCGTGGGCCAGCACCGCGGTCAGCTCCGAGCCGAACGCCAGGCCGCCGTCGGCCAGCTCGGCGTAGTAGAGCGGCTTGATGCCGCAGCGGTCGCGCGCCAGCGTCAGCCGCTCGGCGCGCGCGTCCCACACGGCGAACGCGAACATCCCCTCCAGCGCCGACATTCGCGCCGTGCCGTGCTGCTCGACGAAGTGGACGATGGTCTCGGTGTCGCTGTTGCGGGTGCGGAACTGGTGCCCCTGCTGCTCCAGCTCGGCCCGCAGCGCTTGAAAGTTGTAGAGCTCGCCGTTGTAGGTGATGACGACGCGGCCGTCCTCGTTCGTCATCGGCTGCACGCCGCCGGCGAGATCGATGATCGCCAGCCGCCGGTGCCCGAGCGCGATCTGCCAAGAGTCGGACGTCCCTGCCGTCCCCAGCCAGGTCCCGTCGCCGTCGGGTCCGCGGTGCGCGATCTCGCGCAGCATCCGGGGCAGCGCCGCCGGATCCGCCTGCCGCGCGATGAAGCCGGCGAAGCCGCACATCTGTCAGGCCTCCGGCGGGAAGCCGAGCCGCGCGCCCACGATGTAGCTGATCTTCTTCTGCGACTCGAAGTGCGTTCGCACGATCAGCTCGGCCAGGATCCCGGTCCCGATCGACTGCATCCCCATCAGCGCGCTGGTGACCGCGATGAGGAAAAGCGGGTTCCGGTGGACCCAGATCCCGTCGTGGATCTTCTCGTACAGCACGAACGCCGAGATCAGCCCTGCCGCGGTCACCATCGCCGCCCCCAGACCGCCGAACACGTAGATCGGCTTCATCTGATACCGGCGCATGAACCAGATGGTGGTCGTATCCAGCACCACCTTCACGGTTCGCAGCAGGCCGTACTTGGACTTGCCGGCCACGCGCGGGCGGTGGTTGACCACCTCCTCGCCCACGCGCGCCCCCATCCCGTCCGCCAGCACGGAGATGAACCGGTGCATCTCACCGTAGAGGCGCATCTCGTCGGTCAGCGACTTGCGGTAGATCTTCAGCGAGCAGCCGAGATCGTGAATCTTCGTCCCGGTCACCTTCCGGATCAGGAAGTTCGCGATCAGGGAGGGGAAGCGGCGCAGGACGAAGCCGTCCTTGCGGTCCCGCCGCCAGCCGGTGACCAGATCGTAGCCTTCGTTCAGCTTGGCGATCAGCAGAGGGATGTCGCGCGGATCGTTCTGGCGATCGGCGTCCATCGTGACGACCATCTCACCGCTGGCGGAGTGGAACCCGGCGTCGAAGGCGGCCGACTGTCCGGCGTTGCGCCGGAAGAAGATCGCCTTCAGGTACGGCCGGGTCTTGGCGGCCTCGCGTAGGACCTCCTGGCTGCCGTCGCGGCTGCCGTCGTCGACCGCGATGACCTCGAACCGCTTGCCGGTCGGCTCCAGCGCCGCCGCGATCTCGTCCAGGAGCGGAATCAGGTTGTCGCGCTCGTTGTAGATCGGGAGCACGACGCTCAGGTCGATGGCCGACGTGGGGGCAGGCACGTTGTCCCTCGGTTATCGCAGCCCCGGCGGGCGATTTCCAGGATTCGGCATTCCAGCCGGGGGATCCCACAGGGCGCGGACGGTCGCGGTGGCGCGGACTTTGTCGGCACGGGGCTTCCGCCCGTAGGCGCTGAGCGGCAGCAGGAACAGCGCCGCCACCACGATCGCCACCCCCAGCCGGGCAGGCGCGCGCCCGGGCCGCGAATCGTCCCGGCCGGCTGTCAGGGCCAGGGCCGCCAGCGCGATCACCCCCAGCGGCACCATCGCCCAGACGCCGCGCAGCCCAAGCGTCAGACCCAGACCGTATGGCGTGTAGCCGGCAGCCATCAGCGGGAATGCCAGCTCGAACACCGGGTTGTCGAACGGCTCCGGGTAGTGCGGGTACAGCGCCCCCGACACCACGTTCAGCACCACGGACGGGATCAGCAGCCCGACCAGCGCGGCGCCGCCCCACCAGCGCCGGGTCAGCGCCGGCCAGAGCCGGATGATCGGCAGCAGCAGGAACGGCACGACGGTGGCGATGTAGCGCGGTCCCACGCACCAGCCCGCGCGCCAGTTGCTCATCCCCGCGAGGAACAGAAACATCAGCGCGGCGATCGCCAGCACCAGGAACCCGTCCCGCCGCGGCCCGCGGACGATCAGGGCGACAGCCCCCACCAGCCCGACCGCCAGGAGCGGCGAGAAGGCGAACAGCCCGTAAGCGGGCGAGAACAGGAAGGTCGGGAACGCCGCCAGGTGCGGCAGCGTCAGCCCGTGAAACCCGGCCCGGTGGTCGTTGCGGGCGAAGACCGGGTTCTCGATGTTGGCGTAGGGGAACGCCCACGGGCTGCCGAACGCCGCCCGATGGTAGACACCCAGCGCGATCGCGGGCGGCAGCGCGCCGGCGAAGAACGCCCAGGCGGCCCGCCGGTGCCGGACGACGCCATAGACGCCCAGCGCCGCCGCCACCAGGATCGCCTGGTACTCGAACAGGACCGACAGGCCCGCCAGCAGGCCGGCGCCGCCCAGGCGTCGCTCCAGCGCGCGGCCGCCGGCCGCGGGATCCGGGCGCGCCTCATCTATTAATATGAAGGCGGCGAACGCGGCGGCCGCCGCCAGCGCGTGCCCCACGTACATCTGGCCGTAGGGGAAGAACATCGTCCCCAGCCCCAGCGCCACCACCAACAGGTCGCGCGCCAGCGGCGATCGCGTCGCCCGCTCCACGTAGCCGGCGAACAGCCACAGGAAGGCGCAAAGCGGGAGCTTCACCGCGCAGAGGCGCAGCCAGAAGGTCACCGCGCGCTTGGCGGGCGGCCCCCAGCCGGCCAGCGCGCGCAGGGCCGTCTGCGCAAACAAGACCGGAACACCCAGGAAGCTGACCCCCGGCGCCTTGCTGGAGTAGACGTGCGCGCCGTTCTTGGCCTTGTCGTTGACGTAGCCCCAGTCGCGCTCCTCGGCGTCGATCGACAGGGCGTGGTGGACCACGATCGCGCGGGTCGCCCAGACGCGAACGTTCTCGTTCGGGTTGTTGATGCGCTCGTAGTACGGGGAGACGATCAGATACGCCGCGGCCACCAGGAACCACGCGGCGTGCCGGCGGATGCGCTCCATCCGCGTGCACCCTATCAGGTCGGTCGGGCCGCCGCCCGCCCCCTACCTCCGCGCGGTCTTGCGGGCGCCCAGGCGCTCTTCGAGGCGATCGAGCTCGGAGTCGAACAGGCCGGCGGCGAACGGGAACAACGTTACGTTCGCCGCGCCCGCCATCAGGGCCGGCTTCTCGACCGCATCGGTGACGGTCGAGGTCCCGGCCACCACGCGGCAGCGACGCTGCGCGCGGCTGGTCAGGCTCGACAGAACCCGGCAGGCCTCGAACGCGTGAACGTTCGCGACGCCCAGGTCCAGGAAGACCAGCTCGGGCCGATAGCGCTCGGCCAGACAGATCCCGATCGGCAGGCCCGTGGTCACCATGCCGGTCACGTCCGGGTGCCGCCCCAGGGCCTCGCCGAACTCCAGCCGGCCCTCGCCGTTGCCGGCGATCAGCAGCACCACGCCGCGGCCGCTGGCCTCCAGCTTGGCGCCGTCCAGCGCGAACAGCGAAGCATCGGTGGTCACCTCGACCGGCTCGACGCGCGGGCCGCTGCTCTTCTTCTTCTTTCCGTCTTCGGGGCGCGCGACCACGCCGGCCAGCTGCCGGTGCGCCTGCTCCACGGTCAGCGTTCCGGAGGCCATCGCGACCAGGAGCATGGTCTCGACGTCCAACGCGTCGGCCAGGCGGACCAGGTACTCCGCGCGATCGACGTACATCTGCCCTTCTTTCCAGCGAACGGCGCGGGAGTGCTCGAAGCCAAGGATGTTGGCCAGGTCTCGTTCGCGGGTGTCGGGTCCGCGGAGCTCACGCAGGCGCTCCATGCAGAACTTCCAGAGCTCTTTTGAGGGAGGATGTCGAAGCATTTTCATCTGGGTGCTTGCTCGCTGCGGCACGTGAGACTGTAGGCAAATGGCTGACGATTGCAAACTACCTGGAACTGCACACGATTATCTCGGGGAATTCGAATAAGTAAGCCAACCCTCAGTCGCTATTTGCGGTGATACTAGCCGATTTTCTCGTGCTTCAGCTATCTGGACCTGACGAAAACTTCCCTGCGAAAATCTGCCTGATGGTCGGGCAAGTTATAGCTCGGGTCAAAGGCCAACTTTCCATAGGACCAAATAGGTGTTCATCCGTACGGGGTGACGCCAGATCTGAAACTAAGGTTTTTGCTGAGGCCCGTCCCTGCCGATACTCTTCGCACGCCGCATGTCGTCTAAACGTCTTCTCTTCGTGGGGGCTGGTCTGGTGATGCTGGCCGTGGGGTGCGGGATTGCCGTTCAGCGCGATCTCTCGACCATTCCACCAGGCCAGGTCGGATTCGACGACATGTGTGGTCTGCAGGGATACTTCGACGCCCTGGAGATCAACACCTCGCCGCCGCCGCGCGTGGTCAGCGCCCTGGACCTGGAGGGGCAGAACGGCGGCAGGGCGGTCCGGGGCGGGACGGAGCGGTTCGCTTTCGAGACGCCGTTTCAGCTCCAGAGCCTCAAGCGTGTGCTGAGCGAGAACTGGAAGCGCCTCCCCGACCCGATCGCCAACGCCTCGGAGATCGAGATCGAGGTCCACTGGTCCGAGAAGGCAGGCACCAAGCGCGTGCTGACCGATCAGGCGGCAGAGCTGGCGGTCGGGCAGGAGAGCTGGGACCTCCCGTACCAACCCTGCCTGTCCGAGCTGCTCTACGGCCAGGCGCTGTATCGCCAGCGGCGCCTGATGTGGGGGCTGCCGCTCCCGGGACAGCCGCCGGACGGGGGTGCACCCGATGCCGCGCCCGCGGCGGCCCCCGCGCCGCCCGCGCCGGCCAAGCCCGCCGACGGCG
>CAZTZM010000242.1:0-5182 GCA_964618005.1 uncultured Myxococcales bacterium | reverse complement strand
CCACGCCGGCCCCCGCCCCGGTCGCGCCCCCACCGCCGGCCGTCGCGCCGCCGCCGCTGAGCGGCGCCCCGTCTTTGGTGATGGTCGCGCCGCCGCCAGCCGAGGCCGCGCCGGCTCCGTTTTATAAGCGCGGCTGGTTCTGGGTCGTGGTGGGCGCTGTGGCCGCGGGCGCCGTCGTCACCGCGGTCGTCCTGTCGTCGAGCACCACCCCATGGAACAACGCGCCCGATATTCACGCGGCGGCAATCCGCTGATGGCTCGCCTGGACAAGACCTGGACGCGCTTCGGTCTGGCCGCCGCGCTGGCGCTGGCCGCCGTCGCCGGTTGCAAGAGCACCGCCTCGCCCCCCGGCTCGTTCGGCATCAACATCACCGTCGACGCCCACGCGCTGAAGCCGGACCAGCTGACCGCCGCGGTCAACGGTTCCCTGCTGGTGACCGGCGCCGACACCGAGTCGGTGCAGTTCAACGACATGAGCGCCATCACCAGCGGCGAGCTGCGCTTCCGCTACATCCCCAAGGCGACGACGGGGACGCTCGACCTGGAGTTCGATGCCCTCGACGCGACCGGGGTCCTGATTGGCTCGGGGAAGACCACGGGCGTCGTGATTTCGTCGGGCGCGACGGCCGCCACCATCACCCTGACCGCGGCGACCGGGAGCCTGAAGGGGACCGGCACCACCTGTAACGCCGACGGCCAGTGCGCGAGCGGCTTCTGCACCGATGGCGTCTGCTGCGCCGAGCGTTGCAATGATCAGTGCTCTTCCTGCGGCCTGACCAACAGCAAGGGGATCTGCACGGCCTACGCGGCCGGGACCGACCCCGAGAACGAGTGCGCGGGGCAGACGACCGGAAGCGACGGCGGCACGCACGCCGACGCCGGCACCAAGACCGGCGCCACCGACGCCGGCGCGCACGCCGACGGCGGCTCGCCCGACGCCGAGACGATCAACGTGCCGGATGGCGGCGTGGTCGCGATGCCGGCGGCCTGCGGCGGGAAGTGCGACGGAACCCGCCACTGTGGCGCGTTCGCCAAGTCGGGTACCTCCTGCGGCAAGGAGTTCTGCAACACGCGCAGGGATCTGGCGATCCTGCAGTGTGACGGCAACGGCAACTGCGGGGTCGGCCTGTCGGCTTGCACGGACGGCTACGTCTGCGACTTCACGAGCGCCGCTTGTCGCACGAACTGCGCCGCCAACGCTGATTGCCAGGCAACCTCCTACTGCAACGGCAACGGCATGTGCGCGCCCCAGAAGGCCGACGGCCTCACCTGCGCGACCGACGCCGAGTGCACCAACGGACACTGCGCCATCGCCTCGAACGGCGGCGCCAATGTCTGCTGCAACACCGCCTGCGACTCGCCCAACAGCTGCAACACGGGGACGGTGGGGAAGTGCGCTTGTCCGGGCGTCAGCTGCGCCACCGGCGTGGCCTGCCAGATCTTCTACGCGGACTCCGACGTGGACGGCTACGGCGACAAGACGGGAACGCTGGCGGCCGGCACCGCCAAGGCGGGCTGCGCGGGCACGCCGCCGGTCGGGTTCGTGGCCGACAACACCGACTGCGACGACAAGGACGCCAACGTCCATCCCGGACAGACCGGCTGGTTCGGGACCGTCAGCCTCGGGACGCACACCTTCGACTACGACTGCGACGGCACCGCCGAGATGGAGTTCAACCAGTACCCGGGCGCCAGCTGCACGTTCTGCCCCGCCGCCTGCGGGACCGGGGGCTGCGGCGCGGCCACGTCGTCGACCTGCGCCAGCGCCAGCGCGCAGGCTTCGCTGGCCTGCAACCAGACCGGAATCTGCCTGACGACGCCGATCCTGACCGAGGCGGTGTCCGAGGTGGAGATCGCCGCCACGATCATCACCACCCCGCCGATCACGCGGCTGATCACCGCCTGCGGCGCCAACGACCACGGCGGTTACACGCAGTCCGCGGCCGTCACCTGCGGCCAGACCGCCAACTACACGACGTGCGGCACCTGCGCGGCCAGCGGTGGCACGATGGTCGCCGCCATGGCGGCGCGCCAGCAGCTCTGCCACTGAGCCGGCGCCTGGCGGCGCGGGCGCTCACCCGCGCGCGAACAGCACCGCGCCCGACGCCGGCAGCGTGAAGCGCGTCGCGGCCGCGGGCGCTTCAGGGACGGCAAACGGCGCCGTGGCCAGCGCGAGCCGCCAGGGCCCCCCTTCGGCCGGCAGCGTGATCTCGGCCGGTGCGCCGCCCAGGTTGGCGGCGGTGAAGGTCGCGGCGCCCGACGGGTCGCCGCGCCAGATCGTCAGGGCCCCCGCGTCGTCGGTGGTCACGCGGGTGAGATCCTTGCGCCCGTTGGCGAGCGGCGCCAGCCGGCGGCGCAGCCCGATCAGCGCCCGGTAGAACGCCAGCACCTCGGCGTGCGGCGGGCGGCCGATCGACTCCCAGCGCAGCCGCGCTCGCCGGAACGTCTCCTCCGCCTGGGGGTCGGCCCAGCTGGCCGAGTCCGAGCCCTCTTCCAGAAGGTGCAGGTACTCCTCGTGCCGTCCCTTGCGCACGGCATCGGCCAGCGCGGGGTCGGTGTGACTGGTGAAGTAGTCGAACGGCGCTTCTTCGCCGTACTCCTCGCCCTGGAACAGCAGCGGCAGGGCCGGCGTCGAGAACAGGATCATCGCCGCCGTCTTCTGCCGCTCGAGCCCCACCATCTGTCCCAGCCGGCGCCCCATGCAGGCGTTGGCGATCTGATCGTGGTTCTGGTTGAACGCCACCAGGCCCACGCCCGGCTCCGCCGTCGACGGCGCGCCGTGACGGCGCCGGCGGAAGGCCGAGCGCCGCCCGTCGTAGACGAAGCCGTCGGTGACGGCCTTGGCCAGGTCGGCGACACGCCCGAAGTCGGCGAAGTAGCCGCGCCGGTTGCCGGTCACCAGCGTGTGCAGCGCGTGGTGGAAGTCGTCGCTCCACTGCGCGTCCAGGCCGTGGCCGCCCGCCGCGGACGGGCGAATCACGCGCGGATCGTTGAGGTCGCTCTCCGCCACCAGCCAGGCCTGGCGCCCGAGGCGCGCCGCCTCGGCGTGAAACGCGTCGGCGATCTCCTGCAGGATGTGGCGGGCGCCGAAGTCGTAGATGCCGTGGATGGCGTCCAGGCGCAGGCCGTCGACGTGGTACTCGCGCAGCCAGTGGAGCGCGTTGTCGACGAAGAACCGGCGCACCTCGTCGCTGTCCGGGCCGTCGAAGTTCAGCGCCGAGCCCCAGGGCGTGTGGTATCGGTCGGTGAAGTACGGCCCGAAGTCGCCCAGGTAGTTCCCCTCGGGGCCGAGGTGGTTGTAGACGACGTCCAGGAACAGCGCCAGCCCCTTGGCGTGGCAGGCGTCGACCAGGCGCCGCAACCCCTCCGGGCCGCCGTAGGCCTCGTGCGGCGCGAACAGCGACGCGCCGTCATAGCCCCAGTTCCGCGCGCCGGGGAACGTCGCGACCGGCATCAGCTCGATCGCGGTGACGCCCAGGTCGCGCAGGTGATCGAGCTTGCCGGCGACGCCGTCGAACGTCCCTTCCGGCGTGAACGTCCCGACGTGCAGCTCGTAGAAGATCAGGTCCTGCAGCGGCAACCCCTTCCAGCCGCCGTCGCTCCACCCGAAGGCGCCCGGATCGACGATGCGGGAGGGCCCGTGCACGCCGGCGGGCTGGCGGCGCGAGACCGGATCGGGTCGCGGCCCGAGGCCCGGGACCAGATATGCGTAGTCGGTGCCCGCGGGCGCCTGGGCGCCGTCGACGGCCAGGGTGTAGACCGCGTCCGGCCCCCGCTCCATGGGCAGCTCGGCGCGCACGTTCCCGTCGGGCGCCTGCAGCCGCAGCCGCAAGCTCTCCGCGCGCGGCGCCCAGACCGAAAAATGGACCCGGCCGTCCCTGCCGATCGTCGCGCCCCGTCCCGTCTGTTGGCTCACGGCCGTCAACATAATGCCGAGCCGGCCCGCGGGCAGCCTGGACTCGCTTGCCGGGGTCGGCGAAGCTGGTCGCGATGGGCACCCCGTCCCCGCGGGTCCTGCGAGGCCGCCACCGACACCGGGCGCGCGGGCGGCTGCTGGCCGCCGTGGCAACGGGCGGCGCGACCGCCCTGCTGCTCCCCGCGCACTTCGGGCCGGCGCTGCGAACGATCGCCGCCTGGGACGTGGGCGCCGTCATCATGGGCATCCTCAGCTGGTCGCTGATCCTGCACGCCGGGCCGGAGGAGACCCGCCACCACGCCGCCGCCCACGATCCCGGGCGCCGCGCGGTCGGCGGCCTGGTGATCCTGGCCAGCGTCGTCTCGCTGTTCGCGACCGCCGTGGTCCTGCGGCAGTCGCGCCTCTACTCCCCCGAAGCGCGGAGCCTGTTCATCGGCGCCTGCGTCCTGGCCGTGGCCAGCGCCTGGATCCTGACCCACACCGCCTATACTCTTCGCTACGCGCACCTCTACTACGGCGAGGGGCACGACGTCGGCGGCCTGTCGTTCCCCGGCGAGGGCGATCCCGCCTACCTGGAGTTCGCCTACTTCGCGTTCACGATCGGGATGTGCTTCCAGGTCTCCGACGTCTCGGTTTCGACCCGCCGCTTCCGCCGCGCGGTGCTGGGGCAGAGCCTGCTGTCGTTCGCCTACAACACGGCGATCTTGGCGACCGCCGTCAACCTGGTCGTCGGGGTGTTCAATTAAGAAAAGGACCCTGAGAGGGTCCTTTAGATCCCCCGCAAAGAGCTCCGCCGGGCAAAGCCCGGCTCCGCTCACGCGATCGGGCGGTCAGCGCAGCTCGACGATGCTGACGCCGTCGCCGCCCTGGCGCGGGGTGCCGGGCGCCCAGCGGGCCACGTAGGGCGATTCGCCCAGGTAGGCCCGGACCCGCTTGCGCAGCGCGCCCGTGCCGTGGCCGTGGACCACCACCACGTGGCTCTGGCCCGAGAGCGCGGCGCGGTCCAGCGCCGCCTCGACGGCGGCCAGCGCGTCGTCGCCGGTCTGGCCGCGCAGGTCGACGGTCGGCGCGCTGGTCTGTGAAACCAGCGCCAGGGCGTCCTCGGGCGACGCGGCGGCCGCGGACCGAGCGGCGGTGGCGGCCGCCGTGCGCGCCGCCTGCCGGGCCGGGCCAGCCAGCGGCCGCAGCTCGTCGGCGCCGACCTCGACGGTCATCTGCCCGACCGTCACCTCGGCGCGCCCGCGCGCGTCCGGGAGCTGCGCGATC
>CAZTZM010000241.1:0-6520 GCA_964618005.1 uncultured Myxococcales bacterium | reverse complement strand
CGCATGCCCGGGTTGCTCGGCCAGCGCCGCCTCCAGCACCTCGCGGGCCCGCGCCGGCGCGTCCAGCCGGTGCTCCAGCAGATAGGCCTTCTCGACCGCCAGGTCGACGCGGGCGCCGGCGTCGCCGGCCGCCTTGCGCTCGATGTCCAGCAGGTCCAGCGCCGCCCAGTAGCTGCCGGCCTCCACGGCGTGCAGGCGCAGCGATCGCAAGACCGGCGCGAACGTCGCCTCGGGTCGCTCCTCGATGGCCATCCGCAGGTGGTCCATCGCGGCCGCCACGTCGCCCACCTCGTCCTCGAACAGGCGGGCGGCCGCGTACCGAAGCACGCCCGCGGCGGCCCCCTCGCGCGCGTCAGCCTCCTCGATCAGCGCCAGCGCCTCCGCCTCCCACTGCGCGGGCGAGCGCCCGAGCCCCCGGCGCGCGTCCTCGATCGCCATCCCGGGGACCAGGCTGGGCTGCGTGACCTCGTCTGGTCGAGGATGCGGCATCGGCGTGGGAGTGAGGGACGACATGGACCCGTTTTCGCCAGCCACTTTACTACCGAATCCGCGCCGGTTCGTGGGCCGCGTCCGTTCCCGGACCGAGGGGCGCTTTCCTTCCGTTCCGGGGCGCCCGGCAGGGTATGATGGCGCCCTAGGCGTCACGCGCCCATGGCCAAAATCATCGTCACGGGGAACGACCAGCGGCGCGAGTACGAGCTCGGGGCCGTCAACACGATCGGACGCCACCCCGACAACACGCTGCAGATTTTGGATCGCATCGTGTCCAAGGAGCACGCGCAGGTGCTGCGCCAGCCCGACGGCCGCTACCTGTTCCGCGACCTGGGCAGCCTGAACGGGTCGTTTCTACACGGCGAGCGGGTCAGCGAGCACCTGCTGCGCGAGGGGGACGAGATCATGCTCGGCTCGACCGCGCTGACGTTCCAGGAGAAGTCGGCCCAGGAGTCGCTGCTGCAGAAGGTGACCATCGCGCCGGCCGCGGCCGAGGCGCTGATCCGGCAGAAGATCCAGACCCCCTCGACGACGCACGAGTTCCTGCCCGAGCGCGAGATCTCCGACATCGAGGTGCTGCGGCGCGACTACGAGAAGCTGCGCCTGGCGCACGAGCTCGGCCGCTCGATCGGGCTCGAGGTGAACCTGGAGCTTTTGCTCGAGCAGATCATCATGAAGGCGTTCGAGCTGATCCCGGCGGATCGGGGCGTGATCCTGCTGATGGAGGACGGCGTCCCGTCGCCGAAGATCGCCAAGACCCGCGACGGCAAGAACGAGCAGATCGTCCTCTCCAAGTCGATCCTGAACGAGGTCGTCACCAACAAAGCCTCGGTGCTGTCGTCGGACGCCACGATGGACAGCCGGTTCTCGGCCGCGCACTCCGTCATCATGCAGGGCATCCGCTCCACGATGACCGTCCCGCTGCTGCACGCCGACGAGCTCTTGGGGATCATGCACCTCGACTCGATGATCGCGACCAACGCGTTCACCGAGAAGGACCTGCAGATCTTCGGCAGCATCGCCAGCCAGGCGGCGATCGCCATCCACAACTCGCAGCTGGCCCGCGAGATCGAGCAGGAGGCCAAGACGCGCGCCCAGTTCCAGCGCCTGCTGTCGCCCAACCTGGTCGATCAGGTCGTCCAGGGCAAGCTGCAGCTGGAGAAGGGCGGCGCCCTGTCGGAGGTGACGCTGCTGTTCTCCGACATCCGCGGCTTCACCTCGATGAGCGAGTCGCGGCAGCCGCAAGAGATCGTCCGGATGCTCAACGAGTACTTCGAGCTGATGGTCGACGTGATCTTCCAGTACGAGGGGACGCTGGACAAGTTCGTCGGCGACGAGGTGATCGCCCTCTTCGGCGCCCCGGTGGCGATGAAGAGCGCAGAGGTGAAGGCGGTCCAGTGCGCGCTGGACATGATGCGCGTGCTGGCCGAGTTCAACCGCACCCGCGCCGCCGAGGGGCAGCACGAGATCAACATCGGGATCGGCATCAACACCGGCCAGGTCGTGACGGGCGCCATCGGCAGCTCGCGCGCGCTGCAGTACACCGCCATCGGCGACGCGGTGAACACCGCCTCGCGCCTGTGCAGCGTGGCGCAGGCCGGGCAGATCATCCTGTCGGAGGCGACGTTCCGGAAGGTGCACGACCAGGTGGCGGCGGTCCCGCTGCCGGCGGTGCGCGTGAAGGGCAAGGCCGACGAGCTGAAGGTCTGGAACGCCGTCGGCATGCGCCACCGCGAGTTCCGCGGCGACACCACCCGCCCAGGGTAAGAAGGTCAAACGCCCGTGCGGTTGTTGCTGCGGGTGCTCGGCCTGGCGCTGGCCGCCGCCGCCGCGGGGGGCGGCGCGCTGATCGTGCTCCCGGCGCCGGACCGGACGCTGGCGCTGGCGGCCATCGTCGCCTCCGAGCGCAGCGCCTTCCTGGTGGCGGCCGGCGTGGTGGCGTTGGGGATCGGGCTGGTGCTGCGCGGGATCGGCTCGCCCTTTCTCGGCGCGGTGACGGGCCTGCTGGCGCTGGCCGGGGTCCCGCTGGCGATGATCCCGCTCTTGCAGGCGCGGCAGGTGGCGCAGGCGCGCGGCGTGACGCTCGATCTGCCGCGCTATCTGCGCGCCCGCATCGACAGCGCCGGGCCCGGCAGCCCGGACCGCACCCTTCCCTATGCGACGGTGGACGGCGGGCGCGTGCTGTCGCTGGACGTCTATTTGCCGACCCAGCCGGCGGCGACGCCCGGGCGTCCGCTGGTCGTCGTGCACGGCGGCTTCTGGGCTGCTGGCCAGCGCGGTGAGGCGACGCTGGCCAGCCGGCGGCTGGCCGACCTCGGCTTCACGGTGTTCGACGTCGAGTACCGGCTGTCGCCGCAGCCGAACTGGGCCACCAGCGTCGCCGACGTGAAGTGCGCCGTCGGCTGGGTCAAGCAGCACGCCTCGACCGCGGACTGGAACGTCGATCCGCGCAAGGTTGCGCTGCTCGGCCGGTCGGCCGGCGGCCACCTGGCGTTGATGGCGGCCTACACGGCGGGGCAGATCGATCTGCCAGCGAGCTGCGCCGCCGGCGACACGTCCGTCGAGTCCGTGATCGCGCTCTACGCACCGACCGATCTCACCTGGGCCTACGACCACCCGGCCAACCTGCGCGCCGCCGACAGCCCGGCGCGGCTGCGCGCCTTCCTGGGCGACGCCCCCACACGCGAGCCGGAACGCTACCGCGCGCTGTCACCGTCGGAGCGGGTGGCGGCCGGCGCGCCCCGCACGCTGCTGGTCCAGGGCGGCCGCGACCAGTTCGTGAACCCCGACCAGATGGATCGGCTGCGATCGAGCCTGGCGCTGGCCGGCGTCGCCCACGATTCGCTCTTCATTCCCTACGCCCAGCACGCCTTCGATTTCGTCCCCGGCAGCTTCTCCAGCCAGATCCTGGAGGCCACGCTGCTACGGTTCCTGAACGGTCACTGATCCGCCAGCGCGCGCGCCACCTCGTCGGCCAGGGCGCGCCGCCGCTCGGACAGGCGGCGCGCGGTCTGGAAGTGCAGCGCACGCAGCGAGATCGCGCGCCAGCCCTCGCGCGCGCCGCGCGCCAGCTCCTCGAAGCGCAGCGCGATGTACCCGCACGCGAGACCCGCCCCGAAGACCAGCGCCCCCCCGAGCGCGCTCCGCCGCCAGAGCCCGACGGCCACCGCCTCCGCGGTCCAGCCGAGGAACAGGAACAGCGCGCCGGCGATCAACTTCACCGTGCTGAGGACGTCCTCGTCGTCCGTGACCCGCTTGGCCACGACGCCGGAGAGGCGATACGGGACCCACCCCAGGAGGGCGCCGACCGCCGCCAGCGGCGCCGCCAGCAGCAGGCGGCCGATCGCGCCGGCCACCGCGCCGGCGCGCACCGTCGACAGCTCGAGCGCCCAGGGATCGCGCACGCCCAGCCGCCGGAGGGCGTG
Source organism: uncultured Myxococcales bacterium (assembly GCA_964618005.1). Taxonomy (GTDB): domain Bacteria; phylum Myxococcota_A; class Polyangia; order Fen-1088; family Fen-1088; genus JADGRB01. The sequence goes on along the minus strand of CAZTZM010000241.1, from coordinate 2,603 downwards.
GCCGTAGCTGCGCGCCTCGTCGACGATCGCCTCCAGCCGCGCCGGATCGTGCGCCCGCAGCCGCCCGTAGGCCGCCACCATCTCGCGCGCCCGGCGGTTGCGCGCCGCCGGATCCTCCGGGTCCTCGCCGCTCTCGGGGCCGCTGGTCCAGCGCGCCACGCGCGCGATCCCCACCAGCAGATCGCGCGACTCGGCCTGCAGCACGATGTCGTCCAGCCGCGCCGCGATCTCGTCGGTCAGCGCGTCGACCGTCGGCCGCTCGTCGTGGCGGTAGTCGGGCAGGCGCGGCGCCACCGCGATCGGCTCGCCCACCACCAGCAGCACCGACGAGCGAAACAGCGTCTTGCGCTCGTAGCTGAGCCCGACCGGCACCAGCGTGACCCCCAGCCGCCCGTCGTGCTCCGCCTCGGCCGAGAGCGCGATCCGCGCCGCGCCCGTCTTCAGCGGCCGCATCTGCGGATCGGAGTGCGAGGTCCCCTCGGGGAACAGCGCCAGCACGCCGCCCCCCGCCAGCTCGGCCCGGCAGAGCGCGAAGGTCGCCTCGTTGCGGCCGGTGTCGCCCTCGTGCGCGCGGTACACCGGGATGCTGCCGAACGCGGTCATGGCCAGCCGGCCGATCGGGTTGGCGAACAGGCTGCTCTTGGCCAGGAAGCGCGAGCGGCGGCCCGCCGCCACCTGAAGCACGATCGGGTCGAGCAACCCGTTCGGATGGTTGAGCACGAAGATCAGCGGCTTGCCGTCGGGGATCCGCTCGCGCCCGTCCACGACGCGCACCGGATAGTAGAGGCGCACCAGCGCCTCGCCCAGCCAGCGGATGAGAGCCTCCAGCACACGCCGCACCCGACGATGATACGTCGGACCGGCGACCGCGAGCGGCGACCACGAGCGGCGACCACGAGTAAGATGGGCAGGACGATGCGACGTGCGGCGGCGAAGCGGGCGGGCCTGCTCGTCTGTTCGGCGATCGGGCTCCTGGCCCCGGGCCGGCCGGCGCGCGCGGCGCAGCTGATCGTCGACGCGCCCGCCGCGTGCGTCGACCCCGCGGCGCTGAGCGACGAGGTGAGCGACCTGATCGGCAAACCGCTGGCCGCGGTGCCCGATGTCGACTTTCGCGTGGAGATCGGGCGCGCCTCGGGGGCGCGCTGGCGGCTGCATCTGGAGATGCTCGGCCGCTCCGGCGCCGCGGCCGAAGCGCGCGGCACCCGCACGATCGAGGGCGCGACCTGCGCGGAGCTGGCCGAGGCCGCCGCGGTGGCGATCTCTGTCTCTGTCCGATCGATCGCGGCTGAGGTCGCGCCGTCGCCGAGCCCGACCCAGCCGCCCGTCGCGCCGGCCGCCGTCGTCGCCGTGTCTGCGCCGCCCCACCCGGTACCCACACCACCGCCCTCGACACCCTGGCGTCCCGGCATCGCCTTGGCGCTGGCCACCGGCAGCGGGGTCCTGCCCAGCGCCGGGCTGGGCCTGGAGCTCGAGGGGCGCCTGCAACGCCGGTCGCTGTGGCTTGTCGTCCTCGGCGCCTGGTACGCCTCCCAGGACGCCAGCGCCGACAGCGGCACCGGTGGGCGCTTCGGGCTGGTCGAAGGGGGGGCGCTGGCCTGCTTCGCGCCGCGACGCGGCCGCTGGACGGCGTCGGCCTGTGGAGGGTTCGAGCTGGGCCGTCTGGCGGGCACAGGCACGGGGCTCGGGGTCGCCCGGCCTCAGACCGGCGCCGCATTCTGGCAGGCAGCGCGCGCGGAGCTGGGCCTCGACGCCGCGGTGAGCGGCGACACCTCGGTCTTCCTGCGCGCCGGCGCCGCGCTCGCCCGGACCCGCCCCGAGTTCGTGCTGGACGGCACGACCCCGGTCTACCGGCCCGACCGGATTGGCGCGCGCCTGACCGCCGGTTTCGCGCTGTCGTTCTAGCAACGTTCTTTTTTTCGAACGGATCCGTGAGTCCTCGGAGACATACCCAGAGGCACGCTGTCTTGAAGTCGGCCCAGTTCAATCCCAGCGAACCGCCCGAGAGCCACGGCGTGCCATCCGGAGGATCCCAGAGCTTCGATGAGATCTACGACCAGAACTTCGACTTCGTCTGGCGCTGCCTTCGTGGACTGGGGGTTCCGGCGGCCGGGCTCGACGACGCGGCGCAGGACGTCTTCCTGGTCGTCCACCGGCAGCTCGCCAGCTTTCGCGGCGACTCGGCGCCGCGTACCTGGCTCTTCGGCATCGCCCGCCGGGTGGCCTCCAACCATCAGCGCCGGTCCCGACGCAAGCAGGCGCCGCTGGAGCCACTGGTCATGGAGCCTGCGCACCCCGGCCCGAGCCCACTGGAGCGGGTCGAGGACGCGGAGGCGGCCTCGTTCGTCGGGTCCTTCCTCGAGGGTCTCGATGAGAAGAAGCGCGACGTCTTCATCCTGGCGGTGCTGGAAGAGATGACCATCCCCGAAGTCGCGGCGGCGCTGTCGATCCCGCTCAACACCGCCTACACCCGCCTGCGCAAGGTGCGCGCCGTCTTCGAGCGCGCGCTGGAGCGGCACAAGTCATGACCGGCGAGAAGCGAGACGGCGCCGACCTGCTGGCGTCTGCCCGGCGCGCCTGGTCGCCCGAGGCGGCCGATGCCGCCG
>CAZTZM010000240.1:0-7256 GCA_964618005.1 uncultured Myxococcales bacterium | reverse complement strand
TGCTCCGGTCCAAGAGCGGCCTCGACAGCGGCCAGGTCGGCCGCCGGACCTTCCTGCACCCCGCGGTCCCCGTCGTGGCGTTCTACGATCAGCCGATCGAGGCGTTCTACGGCGCCCCGCAGTCGATCTCGGTCCACCACTTCGCCGATCGCGGCGATCGCGTCGGCTATTTCCTGGAGACCGCGCCCATTCACCCCATGCTGGCCGCCCTGGCCTTCCCCGGCTACGGCGACACGCACCGGACGATCATGGAAAAGCTCCCCTACGCGCAGGCGACGATCGCGCTGCTCATCGACGGCCAGCACGACGACGAGGGCGGCTCGGTGGCCGTCAACGGCGACGGCCGGATCAAGCTGCGCTACCCCCTGCGCCCCGCCTTGCGCGAGGCCGCGGTCGCCGCCCTGACCGACATGGCCGGCCTGCAGCTGGCCGCTGGGGCGCAAGAGGTGATGACCCTGCACGAGCAGCCCCTCATGATTCGCAGCGAATCCGACCTGCCCCGCATCGCCGACGCCCCCTTCGGCCCCAACCGCCACACCGTCTTCTCAGCGCATCAGATGGGCGGCGCCGCCATGGGCGAAGACCCCGCCCGCTCCGTCGTCAATTCACGCGGCCGCCACCACCAGATCGAGAACCTCTGGATCACCGACGGCTCCATCTTCCCCACCGGCCTCGGCGTCAACCCCCAGCTCTCCATCTACGCCCACGCCCACCTCTTCGCGACCGAGATCGGGAAGACCGGCTAGGCCGCTTCTAGAACTCGAAGGCGACGCCCACGTCGATGTCGACGTTGAACGTGAAGTGCGTGAAGCCGAAGGCCAGGTTCGTCTCCGCCAGCAGCGCGACGGACGGCGAAACGTTGTAGAGCAACCCGCCGCTGCCGCCGACGAAGATCGGGCCCGAAGCGACGGTGTCGACGCAGGTGTCATTCCCGCTGGCGCCGCAGAGCGGCTTGGAGGCAAAGCTGGCGACATGGCGGATGTCGCCGCCGCCCAGCAAGCCGCCCACGAACGGGTGCAGATCGTCGAAGTCGAACAGCCAGCGCGCCCGCGCGAACCCGGACAGCGCGACCCCCTTGGCCGCGCAGTCCGCGCTCGATCCGCAGGCGCCGGTCCCGGCCGGCGTGGTGGTCCCGCCAGTCACCAGCTGCAGGCGGAGTTGCAGCGACAGGACCAGCTGCGGGCTCACGAAGTAGCCAAGCTCCGGCGAGACCTGGCCCAGGCGCGACCAGGCGAACCCGGGGGGGCTGATTTGATAGCCGTTCCCCTCGCCGGCGCCGGTCGTCCAGCCGAACCCGCTTCCGATCCCCAGCGCGGCGAACCAGGTCGGCCCTTCCTTCTTCTCCTCCTTCTCCTCGGGCGGCGGAGGCGGCGGCGCCTTCTTCACCAGCCGCGTGCCGCCGGGGCCGACCAGCGTGACCGGCAGCGGCGACGCCGACGACCCCTTGCTGGCGAGCACCTGATCGTCGTCGCCGTGGACCGCGATGAAGTAGTCGAGCTTCCCGCCCTGGGTCGCCGAGGCCGGGATCTCGCCCATCCAGTTGCCGGGCGAGTCCTCGTTCATCTCGCGCTCGCCGAAGTCATCCGTGCCGTCGGCCCGGAACGACAGCACGACCCGCTTCGCCTTCACCGACGAATCGAGCGTCATGTTGATCGGGATCGGCTTCCCCTGCGTCGAGCGCGTGATCGGCTCGTGGGTGATGGCGTCGGCCGCCGGCGGCGCGGTCTCGCCGCCCTTGGCGCCCGAGCCGGCCTGGTCGAAGACCTCCTGGATCTCGGGCGTGGCCAGCAGCTTGTCCAGCGTGATGTCCGGCTGGATCTGGAGCGCCTTCTTGAACTCCTCGATCGCCTCGTCCTTCTGCTTGAAGCCGGCGAAGAGGACGACGCCCATGTGGACGTGGGTCCGCGCGGCGACCTGGTGGTTGTCGAGGCCGCCCCGCGCGCAGGCGTCCAGCGCATCCGTGAGGATCTTGCGCGCCTGGTCAAAGTTCAGATTCTCGTACTCGTCGACCGCCTTCTTGTTGAGCTTCGTGACCTTGTCGATGGCGGCCTGGTCGGCGTCGGCGCGCGCGGCCCCGGGAGCGGCGGCCAGCACCGCGCAGCCTGCGAGACAGGCCAGAAGTCGGATCCTGAGAAGCGATTGTCCCAAGGGGGTTTCGGCGGTGCGGCGGGTCCCGGACGAAGACACCAAGTACGTGAGGGCACTGTATCACGACCCCCTATAAAGTGACCCCGGCCCTGCGAAACGCCTCGGGCGGACGTATACTTAGACCATGCGGACGTCTCGCCTGGTTTCTGCTCTGGGTCCCTGGGCCGGTTTCGGGGCGGTGCTGCTGGGGGCCGGTTGGCTCTGGCACGGCACGGTGAGGCAGAAGCCGGCAGACCAGCCGGCGCTGACCGACGCCGAGCTGGCCGAGGCCGCCGGGATCGAGCCGACCCGCCTGCTGGTCGACTTCCGCGATGACGTGTCCGACGCGGCCATCGCGGCGACCGGGTTCAAAGAAGTCCCGGTCAGCGCGTATACCGCGCGCGACCGCCTGTACCGGATAGACTTCGCCGACGCCGACGCGGCCGCCACCGCGCGCGCCAAACTGGCCGCCGATCCCGACGTCGAGAGCGTCGACTTCGACTCGCTGGCCACCATTCCGCCCGGCGAGGGCGACCAGGAGCTGGCCGCCGAGGCGCAGGCCGGCTCGATGGAGCAGGAGTGCGCGGCCGGCGCCGGGAGCAACGACAAGGAAGGCAGCTTCCCGAACGACGCCTGCTTCAAATATCAGTGGCACCTGCGGCAGATCGGCATGCCGGCCGCCTGGAAGCAGGGGAGCGGCAAGGGCGTGATCGTGGCCGTCATCGACACGGGCGTCACCCGCGTCGGGGATCTGCGCGACACCGCCTTCGTCGACGGCTACAACTTCGTCGACAACAACAACAATTCGGCCGACGACCACGGCCACGGCACGCACGTCGCCGGGACCATCGCCGAGTCGACCAACAACCGATTGGGCGTCGCGGGCGTCGCCTACGGCGCCTCGATCATGCCGCTGAAGGTCCTGTCGGCGCGCGGGTCGGGCTCGATCGGCGGGATCGCGCAGGCGATTCGCTACGCCGCCGACCACGGCGCGGGCGTCATCAACATGAGCCTGGGCGGGCCGATGGCGGTCGGCACGCTGGCCAGCGCCGTGAAGTACGCCCACGACAAGGGTGTGGTGGTGGTGGCGGCGGCCGGGAACGACGGGCGCGGGCGGGTCAGCTACCCGGCGCGCTACCCCGGCGTCATCGCCGTGGCCGCCACGCAGTTCGACGGCACCACGACGTTCTATTCGAACTGGGGGCCGCAGATCGACATCGCGGCGCCCGGCGGCAACACGCGCGTCGACCAGGACGGCGACGGCAAGCCCGACGGCGTCCTCCAGCACACGATCGTCCCCGGCAACATCAGCCAGACCGACTACCTGTGGTTCATGGGAACGTCGATGGCCTCCCCGCACGTGGCGGGGGTGGCCGCGCTGATCGAAGGCGCCGGCGTGCGCAAGCCGGCCGCGGTCGAGGAGATCCTGCTGGCGACGGCGCGCAAGCCGACGCGCGACGCGGCCGCGGGGGCGCGGGTCGACGATCACTACGGCGCCGGCATCGTCGACGCGGCGGCCGCCCTGCGCAAGGCGCGCGACGGGCGCGGCGCGGAAGAGCTGGGGCTGGGCGCCGCGGCTGGGCTGCTCGGGCTTTTCCTGATGCGGCGGCGCGGCGTGGCGGTCTCGCGGCTGGGCCTGGGCGCGCTGGCCGCCTTCGTGGTCGGCGCCTCGGGCCTGGACTTCACGTGGGCGGTGCCGCTGTCGTGGGCGCACGCGCACGCCGCGGCGGGCGTGATGTCGGCCGGGTTCACCGACCTGGCCCACGGGCCATTGAGCGCGACCTTCGTCTACAGCGCGATCGCGCCGGTCGTGCTGACGGTGCTGTTCTACGGCGTCCGGCGGCTGCGCCCGGCGCTGGCGGGCTTCGGCTTCGGCGTGGCAGGCGCCCTGCTCTTCGCCGCGGTCGCGCATACGGTCGACCTCCGGTTCATTCCGGACGCGGTCGAGCCGCTCTGGCTGGCGGGCCAGGCGGCGATCGCCGGCCTGTTCGCCACGGCCTGCCTGCGCAAGGCCTGACGGCGAAGCCGCGACGACCGACGGTCAGCCGCGGCCGCCGTCCAACGGCCCACCCGGCTGAGCCGTGCAGGTCTGCACCGTGCCCGCGCAGCCGACGTCGACCAGGAGACAGGTGGCGCCCACGGCGCAGGACCGCCCGTCGTCCGAGCAGGTGACGCCGCCGTCGGCCGCGCCCCCGCAGGCCCACCGGCCGAATGAGCCCGCCGCGTTGCTGCCCCAGCACGGCTCGGACGTCAGCGGCTGTGTGGCGTAGATCGCGCCGCAGGCGCTGCCGTCGGCGGGCTGGGCGAGCACGCAGCAATGGGCCAGCGGCGCCGCCTCGGGCGCGACATCGACGCGCGCATCCGTCTGCGTCGCCGCGTCGGCCGGCGGCGACTTGCCGCCCGACGATCCACATCCGCTCGCCGCCAGAATCAGCAGCGCGCAGAGCGCCGCCCCCCTCGTCGCACGCACCGATGCATTCATGTCGGGCCTCGCTTCGCGAGCCTGATTAGCACCGGCGCGCCGCGCTTGTCACGCGCTGCCCGCACACCCTCCGGATCTCGGAGAGAGGTTACTGCCCGCGACGGAGCTCGGTGAGGACGGACTTCGCGACGGCCTTCAGCGTGTCGAACACGCCGGCGCCGCTGGTGGCGCAGGCCTCGAACTCGGGGACCTTGGTCGGATTCAGGACCTCGCGCAGCTGCTCGAGCGGCGCCGCGTTCGGCAGGTCGCGCTTGTTGTACTGCACGACGTACGGGAGCTTGTCGAGGTTGTAGCCCTGCTCGGTCAGATTGAGGCGCAGGTTCTCGAGCGACTCGATGTTCGCCTCCATGCGCTCGATCTGCGAGTCGGCCACGAACACCACGCCGTCGACCCCCTTCAGGATCAACTTGCGGCTGGCGTCGTAAAAGACCTGGCCCGGGACCGTGTAGAGGTGGAAGCGCGTCTTGAAGCCGCGGATCTCACCCAGCGACAGCGGCAGGAAGTCGAAGAACAACGTCCGCTCGGTCTCGGTGGCGAGGGAGATCATCTTCCCCTTCGCGTCGGGGCTGGTCTTTGCGTAGATGTAGTGCAGGTTGGTCGTCTTCCCGCACAGGCCAGGCCCGTAATAGACCAGCTTGCAGTTGATCTCGCGCGACGAGTAATTGATGAAGCTCAAAGGAGATCACCTCTTTGGCGCGACCTGCGCGGGGTGATCGGGGAGCTAGTCATTGAAGAGGTTGTCGATGTCGCTGTCGGTGATCTCGGTGAGGATCGACGGCTGGCTCTTCGCCGCGGCCTTCTTCGCGACCTGATCGAAGAGCCGCACCATCTCGTCCGACGACTTGCGCACGCGCAGTCGCACCAGACCCAGCGACGATCGCTCGTCGAACAGCACGAGAAGGATCGCGCGTCCCCCCACCAGCGTGATGTGGATGTGGGTCTTCTCGCCCTCGTGAAACTGACTGAAGAAGTCCTTCTCGCGGAGGATCTTCGAGATGCCGCCGGTGGCGGCGACGTTGCCCGCCGTCAACGACGACAGCGAGGTCACGTCCAGCTCGTCGGTGTCGCCCGCGTCGGCGATCGGCTGCCCGTCGCGACCGATCAGCAGCACGGCTTTCGCGTTGGCATCCCGGGCGAGCCGCGCGCAGACAATTGACATCTGCTGCTGCTCTTCAGGGAACATCACATCGGGGCCACTCATCGCGCTCCTCGGCAGGTCGACATCGCGGTGCAGGGAATGCCCACGAATATCATCCGCGGACGGGGGTTTCAAGCATTGTACCCCAGCTCGTGCCGACGGTGAACTGTCGGGCGCGCGCTGGGCCTTGCCTACATGTCGCGGCGGCCGGCGATGGCCCGGGCCAGCGTCGCCTGGTCGGCGTACTCCAGCTCGCCGCCGATCGGGACGCCGGTGGCGATGCGGGTGGCCCGCACGCCCAGCGGTCGGAGCAGCTTGGCCAGGTACACCGCCGTGGCCTCCCCCTCGACGCTGGGGCTGGTGGCCAGGATGGCCTCGCGGATGACGCCGTCACCGCACCGCCGCACCAGCTCGGCCACCCGCAGGTCGTCCGGGCCCACGCCGTCCAGGGGTGAGAGCAGCCCGTGCAGCACGTGGTAGCGGCCCCGGTAGCCCCCGGCCCGCTCGATCGCGATCAGGTCCTGCGGCTGCGCCACCACGCAGACCAGCCCGGCCTCGCGTCGCTCGTCCCGGCAGATGGCGCAAGGATCGGTCTCGGTCAGGTCGCAGCAGGTCGAGCAGAAGCGGATCTTCTGCCGGACCTCGCCGATGGCCGACGCCAGCGCGGCGGCGTCCTCGGGCGACGCCCGCAGGATGTGAAACGCCAGCCGCGCGGCGGTCTTCTCCCCCACCCCGGGCAGCTTCGCGAGCTGCTGGATGAGGCGCGCGATCGGCGACGCGAACATCCGCCGCTAGACCCCGAACATCCCGGGCGGGACCGGCAGGCCGCCGGTCACCTGGGCCAGGTCGGCCTCGGCGGTCTCCCGCGCGCGCTGCAGCGCCACGTTGACCGCCCCGACGACCAGGTCCTCGATCATCTTCTTGTCGCCGACGATGGCGTCGTCGATGGCCAGCGAGAGGACCTCGCCCTTGCCGTTGGCCGTGCAGCGGCAGAGGCCGCCGCCGGTCTCGCCCACGACCGTCTTGCGCGCCAGCTCCTCGCGTACGCGGGCTACCTCGCTCTGGATTCGCTGCGCGGTCTCCAGCAGCCCTTTCAGATCAGGGATCGACATCAGGTTTTGATCTCCTTGAGGGCGACGCCGAACACATCCTGCGCGCGCCGGATCAGCGGGTGCTGCCGCGCCTCCGCCTCGCGCGCCGTCCGGTCGGCTGCCACGGCCTCGCTCTCCTTGCCGACCTCGGAGCGCATGGCCAGGCCAGGTTTTCCGCCGGAGCCGCCGGCCTGCTAGATCACACGCATGGGACGACCGAACACACCCGAGACGACCACCTCCACGTCGGCGCGCGCCTTCTCCGCGCGCTCGATGTCCAGCTTCTGCCCGAACGCCAGCGTGATGCCCCCTTCGCTCACCGACAGGACATCGGCGTGCGCCATCAGCGACCCCAGCGACATGCTCTTCTTCTCGAAGGTACCGAGCGCCAACCGCCAGAGCTCGTCGGACGACATCG
>CAZTZM010000239.1:0-9388 GCA_964618005.1 uncultured Myxococcales bacterium | reverse complement strand
CGGCAGGCAACGGCGGCGGTGGCGTGGGCGGCGGCGGCGCGGGTGGCACCGGCACGGTGGCCTGCAGCGGCGTGGGCGGCGCTCCGGTGCAGAGCCTGTGCTTCCTGAACACGGCGACGACGGGCGGCGTGGCCGTCACCCGGCCGCAGCCGGCCGCGGCGGCGTCACCGCCGACCTGCACGGCGCCGTAGGCGGGACAAGACAAACGGTAGACCGACTCACTGACCTCATCGTGTCCGCCTCTCGGGAAACCGGGAGGCGGACCGGGTTGAGGCCTGTTTTTTCATGCATTCATCATCGAGCTTTGAACTGAGATCGTTGACCGGAGGACGGGCACGGCGGTGGACGGCGGCGGCTTTGGTCGCGCTGTTGGGAATCGGCGGACGGATGGCGGTGGCGCAGCCGGCGCCCGCACCCGCCGGGCAACCGGTCCAGACCTCCAACCCAGGCGACGCGCCCGCGACTGACGCGGCAGCCGCCGCGGCGGCGGAAGCAGCCGCGCGCGAAGCCGCGGACGCGGCGGCGCGCGAGCAGCAGAAACGTGATCTGGCCGATCTGCGCGCGGAGGTGAACGCGCTGCGCGCCCAGATCGATGCCGACCAGAAGGCGCGGGCCACGGCAGAAGCGGCGCTGGCCGCGCACGTCCAAGCTGTCGAGACGCAGGCAAATCAGGCGCCGCCGCAGGTGTTGACCGCGCGGCTGGGCGTCTCACTGACCGGATACCTGCAGGCCGACTGGACGGCGTACAACCAGCTCTCCCAGGATCAGCTGAGCCCCACCGGGGTGCCGCTCAATCAAAGTGAGTTCTTCATTCGCCGCGCGCGCTTACGGGCGGCGATCGATCGCTGGTGGGTGGCGGGTCTGCTCGAGTTCGACGGCAACACCGTCAACGGCGCCACGGCCCGCATCATCGGCGCCGAAGCCTCGCTGAAGTGGCCAGCCGAGCGCGGCGGTTTGCCGATCCTCATGGCCACGATCGGGATGTTCAAGATCCCGTTCGGTTTCGAGGTCGGACAGAGCGATCGCGAGCGCCTGTTCCTCGAGCGGTCGACCGCCGAGCACGGCCTGTTCCCGGGCGAGTACGACGCGGGTGCACGGTTGATGGGCGGCTGGCGCTTCGTCCGCTATTCGTTCGCCGTCATGGACGGCGAGCCGGTGGGCGAGAAAGGGGGCTTCCCCCTCCACGACCCGAACAGCGCCAAGGACTACGTCGGCCGGCTGGGCGTCGAGACGCCGATCGTCTCGACCGTCTGGGTCGCCGGCGGGTTCTCGGGCTTGTCCGGCAAGGGCTTCCACCCGGGCACGGCGGCCACCAAGCCCACCATCCAGTGGGTCGATCGCGACGGGAACGGCGTGCTGAGCGGGATCAACGAGCTGGTCCTCATCCCCGGCGCGGCGGCGATCCCGTCGCAGAACTTCTCGCGCTTTGGCTACGGCGCCGACCTGCGCATCGGCGTCGACGAGCCTGGTCTCGGCTCGACGGTCCTGGGCGGCGAGGTCTACTGGGCCAAGAACCTCGATCGCGGGATCCTGCCCGCCGATCCGATCGCCTTCGGCCGCGACTACCGCGAGCTGGGCTTCTACGCCGGCCTGACGCAGGACCTGGGCCCGCACGCGCAGGCCGGCATCCGCTACGACTTCTACAATCCGGACGCCGACTCCATCAACACGATCATGGGCGCGATGCGGCCGACCGCCCTCTCCTACCAGACGGTGGCGTTCGCGGCGGCGCTGCGCGCGCCTTCGGGGCGGCTGATCGCCGAGTTCGATCTCAACCGCAACCACAACGGACGCGACGCCGAGGGAAATCCGGCCAACCTGGCCTCGAACGCCTTCACGCTGCGCGGCGAGGTCAGTTTTTGAGACGGCATTTGGGACAGCTTTGGGGACGCCGCGCCCCGACCCTGATCGCGGGACTGCTGCTGGGCGCCGGCTGCGGCGGCGCCAGCCCGTTGTCGGGCGTCACCGCGAACCTGCGGGTCAGCAATGGGCAGTTCGTGCCGGGGACGCTGGTCGCCGATCTGACCGCGACAGGGGCGGCGGCGCAGCAGATCAACCTCCCCAACACCAACGTCTTCGCCGGGCAGCAGAACCTGTCGGTCAGCGGAGCCGTTCAGGACGGCAGCGCCGTTCTGGTCGGCCTGGGCGATGACGTCGGCTACTGGATCGTTCCGACCACGGTCGCGGACATCACGCTGACCGATAGCTACGACTTCTCGACCCAGCTCACGTTCTCGCCGCTGATCCCGGTCGGCAAGCACCCGCTCATCTTTCGCGGCGTGGGGACAGACGGGAACCCCGGGCCCGCGCTGGTCTACCAGATGAACGTCACCGAGCCGGTTCCGACCGGGGGCCTGGTCATCTCGCTGCAGTGGGACACGGAGTCCGACATGGATCTCCACGTCGTGGTTCCGAACACCACCGACCCGACGACGCCGATCGAGATCTGGTACAAGGCGCCGGTCGGGCTCGCGGGGCTCAACCCCGGCGATCCGCCGTACACGGCGGACCAGATCGCCGCGGCCGGCTATTTGGACTTCGACTCGAACGCCTCGTGCGTGATCGACGGCCGCCGGCAAGAGAACGTCATCTTCACGCAGACGCCGCCACCGGGCGCCTACACGGTGCGCGTCGACGCCAACTCGTTGTGCGGACAGCCGGACGCCCAGTGGCAGGTCACCGCCACCACCGGCGACGGCACCCAGGTCGGGTTCGCGCAGTGGGAGGCGACCGACGCCGACACGCGCGGCGCCCACGTCGCCGGCTCGGGCCGGCTGGCCTTCGATTTCACGCTTTATTCGCAGAGTCCCTGAAGAGGAGCCGCAAGGGGGTAGCCATGAATTCCAACGTCCTCATGCAGAAGCTGGTGTTCGTCGCGTCGGTCGCCAGCCAGGCGGTGCTGTACGTGCTGCTGGGTCTGTCCGTGCTGTCGATCGGCGTGATCATCGAGCGCTGGTGGTTCTTCCGGCGCCGCCGCGACGACATGGACAAGCTGTCGGAGTCGCTGCGCCGCACGCTGGCCAAGGGCGACGTGGCGGGGGCGCGCAAGGTCCTCTCGGGCAGCCGCTCGGTCGAGGCCGCGATCGTCGCGGAGGCGCTGGACTGGTACGACCAGGGACCGGAGGCGTTCGAGCAGATCCTGGCCAAGGCCACCCGGCTGCGCCGCAAGTCGTTCGAGGGCGGGCTGCTGTTTCTGGGGACGCTGGGGAACAACGCGCCGTTCATCGGCCTCTTCGGCACGGTGCTCGGCATCGTCACGGCGTTCCGCGAGCTGGGGAACAACTCGATGGGCGCGATGGGGAACGTGATGAGCGGCATCGCCGAGGCGCTGATCGCCACCGCGGTCGGCATCCTGGTCGCGCTGCCGGCCGTCATCTTCTACAACCTGTTCCAGAAGAAGGGCGGCGACATCGAGGAGCAGGCCGCCGCCCTGGGCAACGTCGTGAGCGCGTTCCTGCGTGGTGAGCGCCGCGACGACGCCGCGCCGACCGCCACCGAGGCGGCCGCCGATCGCACCGCCGAGCACATCGGCCGCGTGGCCAAGGTGGAGGCCTAGTCGCGATGGCGGGAACCATGGCCACCGGCCGCGGCCGCCGCGGCGGCGGCATCTCCGGCATCAACGTCACGCCGCTGGTCGACGTCGTCCTGGTGTTGCTGGTCATCCTGATGGTCGCCTCGACCTACATCGTGGCGCAGACGCTGAAGGTGCAGCTGCCGCGCGCCAAGTCGACGGACGGGACGGCCGACAAGCCGACCAAGGTCGAGATCCTGAAGGACGGCAAGCTGCGCTGGAACGAGGAGCCGATCGTCGAGTCGGCGCTGGAAGACAAGATGAAGGCGGCGGTGGCGGCCGATCCGGAGATGAGCCTGGTGGTCAGCGCCGACAAGGAGGTCATGCACGGGAACGTCGTTCACGTCCTCGATCTGGCCAAGATCGCCGGCGTCACGAAGTTCGCCATCAACGTCCAGCAGAGCGGAGAGTAGGCGTTGCGGCTGCCCACGGTCGTCGTCTCCGTGGGGCTGCACGTCGCCTTGGCCGTCGGCCTGGTGAGCGTCGCCAAGAACCGCGAGCTGCGCCGCAAGGCCATCTCGGTGGCGGTGCAGGAAGAGAAGAAGAAGGCCAAGCCGCCCAAGCCCCCCGCGCCCCCCAGGCCAATCGTCCACCCCGCGGTCGCCAAGGCCGCGCCCGTCGCGCCGAAGGCGGTGGCCAGCGCGCCGGTCGCGCGCGTGGTGGCCGCGCCGGTGGTGACGAACCTGGCGATGTCGAACAGCGATCTGGATGTCGGCCCTGGGATCGGCCTGCAGGGTCGCGCGCCCAAGGCGGCCGCGGCCGCGCCGGTCAGGGTCGCCTCGGCGCTCTCCGATCGGCGCACGCAGCGCACGAAGGAAGAGGCGGGCAGCCCCGACGCCCCGTGCGAGGAGGAGCCGACCAAGCCCGAGGCGATCGTGAAGACGCCGCTGGACTACACGCTCTACCCCCAGGCGCAGGCGGATGGCGTGGAGGGGAAATTCAAGGCCCGCCTCACCGTCTCCGCCGAGGGTGAGGTCACCGGCGTCGAGGTGCTGGGGAGCATCGAGACGGCGTTCGACGCGGCGATCGTGGCGGCCCTGCAGCACTGGCGCTTCAAGCCGGCGATGGCCTGCGGCAAGCCGATGGCGGGCGGGACCTACGTCGTCTCGCGGACCTTCGAGCTCGGCGACTGAGCTCGATGACGCGCGCGCTCGTTCCGATTCTGACCTGGCTGGCGATCGGCTCGTTCGTCTCGGCCGCGCGCGCCCAGGACGCGAACGACGGCAACGGTCCGGTCGTCACCAAGCCGCCCAAGCTGGTGACGTTCGTCCCGGCCGTCTACCCGAAGGACAAGCACGACGCCGGCGTTACCGCCTCGGTGCTGCTGTCGATCGAGATCGGCGACGACGGCAAGGTCGGCGAGGTCGAGGTGGTCAAGGGCGCCGCGCCCGACTTCGACGCCGCCGCGGTGGCCGCCGCCAAGCAGTTCGTGTTCGAGCCGGCCGAGATCGATCACCAGCCGGCGCCGGTGAAGATCACCTACCGCTACGACTTCACGATCGTCGAGGAGATCGTCAAGACCGGGCCGCAGATCAACTTCGACGGCGTCATCCTCGAGCGGTTCAAGAAGCGCCCGCTGCCGCGCGTGGCGGTCACGCTGAAGGACCTGGGCGGCCTGCAGGCGATGACCGACCAGGACGGCCACTTCGCTTTTCTCGACCTGCCGCCCGGCAAGCACAAGCTGGAGATCACCAACCCGCGCCTCATGACCATCACCACCGAGGAGACGATCGCGGTCGGCAAGCGCCGCACCGTGAAGTACTACCTCGAGGAGAAGGAAGAAGGCGTCGACGACGCGGCGGTGGTGCGCGCGCCGCGCATCAAGAAGGAAGCGGTCGAGACCCGCATCCGCACCGAGGAGGCGCGCCGCGTCCCGGGCACGCAGGGCGACACGCTGAAGGTCGTGCAGAACCTGCCCGGCGTGGCCCGGTCGTCGTTCGGGTCGGGGGACCTCATCATCTGGGGCTCGGCCCCCAACGAGACCAAGGTCAACGTCGACGGCGTCGAGATCCCGTCGCTGTACCACGTCGGCGGCTTCCGCTCGACCATCAACTCCGACCTGGTGCGGTCGATCGACCTGTCGCCGGGCTCGTACGGCGCGGAGTACGGGCGTGGGTTGGGCGGGTTGGTCCGCATCGACCTGGGGCCCCTCCCCAAGGACGGCACGCACGGCTACGTGGCCGCCGATCTGCTCGACACGTCGGCGCTGATCTCGACGGCCATCACGCCCCGACTACGGCTGGCGGTCTCCGGCCGCATCAGCTACCTGGACAAGGAGCTGCCGCTGGTCACCTCCCAGGACGTGGGCGACTTCGTCCCCATCCCGCGCTACGACGACTACCAGGCCCGCGCCACGCTGCAGCTCCGCCAGGACGAAGAGATCGCCTTCACCTTCCTGGCCTCCGACGATCACCTGCGCCGCGCCATCCCCTCGGACGACCCGACCCAGGTCCGCTCGGAGAACACCGACAGCGGCTGGAGGCGCTTCATCGTCCACTACACGCGCCTCCTGCCCGACGGCGCCTCGGTGGTGGTGACGCCGTCCTTCGGCTACGACAGCAGCAGCGACGCCGAGCAGTTCGGCAGCACGCCGGTCGATCTCGAGTCGCACACCTGGCAGTTCGGGCTGCGCAGCAGCTACCGCCGCCGCGTGGCCCCGTCGACGACGCTGTCGTTCGGGATCGACATGCAGGCGCGGTCGACGACGCTCGATCGGCTCGGGTCGCTGACGCTGCCGGCGCGCGAGGGCGACATCACGGTGTTCGGCCAGCCGCCGCGCAACGACATCGCCAAGGACCACTGGAACGTCCTCATCATCGACACGGCGCCCTTCCTGAACGCCGAGATCAATGTCGGCCGGTTGTCGCTGGTCCCCGGCCTGCGGTTCGAGCCGACGCTGATCGAGGGCAGCCCCCTCATCCCCACCAACGGCGGCGTGGTTCCCCCCATCGGCTACTCCAGCTTCTCGCTGCCGGTGAACCCGGTCGATGAGCTCCCCAACGACCGGGTCTCGCGCGCCATCCGGGCGGCGCGGATCTTCGAGTACCTGCCCAACCCGCGGCTCTCGGCGGCGTTCCGCGCCACGCGCCGGCTGACCCTGACCGCCGGCGGCGGCATCTACGGCCAGCCGCCCGATCCGCAGGACATGAGCCCGGTGTTCGGGAACCCGAACATCACGCTCTCGCGCGCAGCGCACCTCTCGGGCGGCTTCTCGTACAAGCTGCGCCCGACGCTGACGTTGGAGGTCATCGGGTTCTACAAGCGGCTCTGGGATCTGGTGTCGCGGAACGAGAATCCGTCGCCGCCGCTGGCCGACTCGCTGACCCAGGACGAGATCGGGCGCGCCTACGGCGGCCAGGTCCTGCTGCGCCAGGAGCTGCTGCACGGTTTCTTCGGCTGGGTGACCTACTCGTGGACCCGCAGCGAGCGCCGCGATCACCCCGACACCGATTGGCGCCTGTTCGACTACGACCAGACGCAGGCGCTGGGGATCGTGGCCAGCTACCAGCTGGGACACGGCTGGGATGTCGGCACGCGCTTCCGCTACACGACCGGGTTCCCGCGCACGCCGGTGATCGGCGCCTACTACGACGCGGCGAACGCGCAGTACGATCCGGTCTTCGGCGCGCACAACTCGATCCGGATCCCGTCGTTCTACCAGCTGGACGCGCGCCTCGAGAAGTCGATCACGTACCGGCGGCTGAAGATCAACCTGTTCCTCGACGTCCAGAACATCACCGATCGCCAGAACCCCGAGGAGATCATCTACAACTACAACTTCACGCAACGGGCCTACATCACCGGCTTTCCGACGCTGGCGATCGTGGGCGCCAGGCTGGAGTTCTGATGGCCATGCCGCGCTTCGCTCGAACCCTCCCGCTGGCTGCGTTGCTGCTGGCGCCGCTGGCCGCCGGCTGCAAACCCGACCTGGGCTCGCCCACCTCGCTGGTGACGGGGCCGCGCATCCTGGCCGTGCGCGGGACGCCGGCCGAGTCGAAGCAGGGCGGCTCGGTCACCTACGATCTGCTGGCGGTCGACGTCACCGGCACCAACCCGACCCCCGACATCGGCTGGGCGATCTGCACGGAGGCGGACCCGCCGGCCGAGCAGAACGACGTCAGCGACGCCTGTCTGACCATCCCCGACGACGGCAGCCCGGCGCCGACCTACACCGCGAACATACCGAACAACGCCTGCATGGTGTTCGGCCCGCAGTCGCCGACGCCGAAGAAAGGCCAGCCGGCGGCGCGGCCGGCCGATCCCGACACCACCGGCGGCTACTACCAGCCGGTGAAGGCGGACTGGGAGAGCGCGGGGCAGCTGGCGTTCGCGCTGGAGCGAATCACCTGCCCGCTGATCTCGGCGCCCAGCGCCGACGCCGCCCAGTTCGCGGCCAGCTACACGCCCAACAACAACCCGACGCTGGCGAACCTGGTGCTCGATCCGTACGGATCGGTCACGATCCTGTACACGGCGGGCCAGGCCTCGCCCGGGCCGGCCGCGGTTTCGGCGGGGCAGACGCTGACCATCCAGGCCGACTTCACCGCCGACTCGGCCGAGACGTTCCTGTTCTGGGACGTCGTCTCGTTGACGCTGATCGACCAGCGCGAGTCGCTGCGCGTCTCCTGGTTCGCCACCGGCGGCAGCTTCGAGCACGACGCGGGCGGGCGAGCGGCCGACGACACGGCGACGTTCACCGACAACACGTGGACCGCGCCCACCACGCCGGGAACCGTGTATCTGTGGGCGGTCCTGAACGACAGCCGCGGCGGCGTCGATTTCGCGTCGGCGCAGATCAACGTAACGCCATAGGCAATCAGCGGAAATCCGCGTCAACCGACGACCGAATTGTGTGTATTCCAGCCGAGACCGAGTTTTCTCGCAATTTTCCGGTCTGTCACGGGTTCGTCACGGCGCTCCTCTAACCTCGCGCCCGAATGACTGGGGAGACGAATGTCGATCGCCGGATCCTGGTCGTCGAAGACGAGCCCGATCTGCGAGAGCTGCTCACCTACAACCTGACCGCGGCCGGCTTCACGGTGCAGGCCACCGAGAACGGCACCGACGGACTGGAGGCCGTGCAGCGGTTCGCGCCCGACGTCGTTCTGCTCGATCTCATGCTGCCCGACATCCCGGGCACCGAGGTCTGCCGTCGCATCCGGGGCGACACCAACGCGCGCCAGCCGGCGGTGATGATGCTCACGGCCAAGGGCGAGGAGATCGATCGCGTGGTCGGCTTCGAGCTGGGCGCCGACGACTACGTCGTCAAGCCGTTCAGCGTGCGCGAGCTGGTCCTGCGCGTCGGCGCGATCCTGCGCGCGCGCCGACCGGCGCCGGCCGCCACGCCGGCCGCCGCGGTGGCCCAGCAGCGGCGCCGCTACCTGGTCGGCCCGCTGGAGCTGGACGTGGACGGCTACCACGTGTTCGTGAACGGCGCCGAGGTCCACGTCAGCACGCTGGAGATGCGCCTCCTGGTCTACCTGGTCGAGCACCGCGGCCGCGTCCGCTCGCGTGAGGACCTTCTGGAAGACGTCTGGGGCTACAAGCCCGGCGTCTCCACCCGAACCATCGACACCCACGTGAAACGCCTCCGCGACAAGCTCGGCGACGCCGGCGCCCTCGTCGAGACGGTGCGCGGCACCGGCTACAGGCTGTCCGCGGAACACCAGGTCGTCGTCAAGGACTGACGACGGTTGGTTGGTCGGGCCGGTTCTCGGCGGGCGTTACCGGGTCGGGGCTGCTTCGGGGGCCGGGAGCTTTTTTTGCGCGGGACGGGGCCGGGCGTGGGGGGGGCGGCGGCCCCGGCCCCCCGGTGTT
>CAZTZM010000238.1:0-10679 GCA_964618005.1 uncultured Myxococcales bacterium | reverse complement strand
CACCTCGACGACGGGCGGCGGCGCCGCGGGCGCCGGGGCCTTGATAGGCTCGGGGGCCGGCTCGGGCGCCACCACAAGGGGCGGCTCCACGATCTTCTCGACGACCTTTTCGACCGGCTCGACCGGCTTGACGACGACCGGCTCGGGTGCGGCCGGGGCCGGCGCAACCGGTTGCGGCTTGGGCGCCGCGGCCGGCGGGGGAGCGACAGCGGCGGGCGCGGCCGGACGGGCGGGCGCCACCGGCGCGACCTTCGACCGGCGGCGGATGACCGTGCCGTCGACCGTCAAGCGCTCTTCGACCAGGCTCTCGTGCCGCTCGCGTTCGACGGCGCGGCGGATCCGGTCCACGTCGCCCGGCTCGATCTGGGACATGTGGTTGGCGACGTCGATCGACATCGCGCGGACCTTGGCGACCAGGTCCTTCGGCTGAAGACCGAGATCCTTGGCGAGCTCGTAAACACGAACGCGCGGTCCCATCGGCGCCTCGGGCGCCCCTGCTCTGTCGTATCCACTCCCGATCATTTTGTCCCCTGGGGGTTAGGCGAGACGTTGATCAGACGGTGACCAACCGGCGAAGACGGTCGGCCAGGTCGGACGAAGGATCGATCGGCTGCTTGAACGCCCGCGACAGCGCGCCGGGCCGCAAGGCGCCCTCGACGCACGTCGCGCGCGGATGAACCGAAGCGCCGCGCCCCGGTCCGCGCGCAACCCGAACTCCCGTTTGATCCAGCGAGAGTCGAATCATCTCCGAGGCCGGTCCGCGCTGGCGGCAGCCGATACAGGTCCGAACGGACGCGCTCAACACGACCCTCGTGCATCGTTACGGGGCCTCCGGATTCGGCGCGCCCTGGTCCAGGGCCTGCTGCTGGGCCGCCACGCGGGCGGCCTCCTCGGCGTGTCGCGCCCGCTCGATCTCGGCGGCCGCTCCGGCGGCGGTGATGAGCGCCGACGCGTTGGTCACGCCGGCCACGCCCGCCAGCTCGTCGGCCTTGGAGCCGGCGACCTCGGCGGCCGAGCGCCAGCCGGCCTTGAACAGCGCCTCCGCCGTCTCGGCGCTGACGCCGCTGATCGCCGACAGCGACTGCCGCGCGCGCTGCTCCATCTCCAGCACCTTGGTGGCCGAGTGGATGTCGATCCGCCAGCCCGTGAGCTGCGAGGCCAGGCGCACGTTCTGCCCCTTCTTGCCGATCGCCAGCGACAGCTTCTCGTCGGGGACGATCAGCTGCATGGTGTGCGAGCCGACGTCCATCAGCACGCGCGACACCTCGGCCGGCGCGATGGCGTTGCACACGAACTTCACCGGATCGGCGTCGTAGGGGACGATGTCGATCTTCTCGCCGCGCAGCTCCTGCACGACGGCCTGGACGCGCGAGCCCTTCATCCCGACACAGGCGCCCACCGGATCGACGTCGCGATCGCGCGAGTGGACGGCGATCTTCGAGCGCGCCCCCGCCTCGCGGGCCGAAGCCTCGATGCGGACGATCTTCTCGTAGATCTCGGGGACCTCCATCTCGAACAGCTTCTCGAGCAGCCCCTTGTGCGTGCGGGACAGGATGATCTGCGGGCCGCGCGCGGCCTTGTCGATCTCGACCACGAACGCGACGATGCGATCGCCGGCGCGGTACGACTCGCGCGGGACCTGGTCGCGCACCGGCAGCACCGCCTCGGCGCCACCCAGGTCGACGATGATGTTGCCGCGCTCGAAGCGACGGACGATGCCCGAGATGAGCTCGCCCTTGCGCTCCTTGTACTGGTTGAAGACGTTCTCTCGCTCCGCCTCGCGCACGCGCTGCAGGATGACCTGCTTGGCGGTCTGCGCGGCGATGCGGCCGAACCCCTTCCAGGCCCGAGTCAGCTTCAGCAGCTCGCCGAACTTGGCGTCCTGCTCCTCGGCCTTGGCCTGGTCCTTCTCGTCGTAGAAGATTTGAAACAGGAGCTCATCGCCGGCCTCGGCCTTGAGGCCGAACCGCTGCGCATCGGAGAGCAGGACCTCTTTCCCCTCGTTGCCGGGGGTGATCGCCTCGACGATGACGATGATCTGGAACAGGTCGACGCGACCCGTCTCCTCGTTGAACTTGGCTTCCATCTCGCGCTGCATGCCGAACGCGCGCTTGGCCGCGGTCAGGATGGCCTGCTCGAGCGTCTCGACCAGGACCGCACGGTCGATGTTCTTGTCTTTGGAGACCTGGTCAAGGACCAGGCCGAGGGCGGCACCTTCGTTCATGAGGAACTCCGATGAAATTCACGCTCCCAATCAGGGACGAGGTTCGCCTTCACGATGTCGTCGATCGGGAGCTCGTAAGATCGGCCGTCACAAGCGATCTCCACGCGGCCGTCCTTGGCCCCGCGGATGGTTCCGGAAAAATTGCGCCGCCCCTCGACACCCGCCTCGAGCCGAACACGCGCGCTCTCCCCCACGAACCGGGCAAAATCCCGCTCTCGCCGCAGAGGCCGATCAAGCCCGGGCGAGCTCACTTCCAACTGATACGCATACGGAATCCGGTCGGATACATCCAGCGCCGCCGATATGTCGCGGCTGACCCGCTCACAATCGTCGACACCGATGAGCTCCGACGTCTCCGTCCCGGCCGGCGGCCGGTCGATAAAGAGCCGCAGCACCGCGCCCTGTTGCTCACGACCAAACTGGACTTCGATCAGATCGAAGCCGGCGTCGCGAACGTAGGGCTCAGCGAGCAACCACAAATCTTGGAGGTCCTTTCGCATGGGGGTGAAGGGGGAGAGAGACAAAGGGGCTTTAAAAATAAAAAAGGGCAGGCACGCGGCCCACCCTTTGACGGAGGCAACGTAGTCTTTCGAGGCCGCGTTTTATAACATGGCGATCTGTAGGGCGCAAGACAGCGGTCTCCTACCTAAGCACCAGGATTCTCCCGAATTTTCTGCCAGCCGAAGCATGCCGCGCTGTCCCCGTGGTAGCGTCCGGGATCATGTCCGAGATGGTCGTCGGGGCCGTTCAGATGACCTCCACCGCCGACACCGCGGCCAACCTGGAGCGGGCGGCGAAGCTGGTGCGTCAAGCCGCCGCGTCCGGCGCCCAGTTGGTCGGCCTGCCCGAGAATTTCGCCTACCTGGGCGACGACCGCGATCACCGGCTGGCCATCGCCGAGTCCCTCCCCGCTCCGAAAAACCAAGGCTCGGCGGCGCCCGGCCCGAACGGCCCAATCCTGGGCGCCATGCAGGCGCTGGCGCGCGAGGCGGGTGTCTGGCTGCTGCTGGGCGGTTTCCCGGAAGCCGGCCCTGAGCGCAAGATCCGCAACAGCGCCGTCCTCCTCGATCCGACCGGCGCCGTCACCGCCGTCTACCGGAAGCTGCACCTCTTCGACGTCGACGTGCCCGGCGGCAAGCGCTTCCGGGAATCGGAGGCGATCGAGGCCGGCGGCGAGCCCATCGTGGCCGAGACCCCCTGGGGCGGCCTGGGCCTGACCATCTGCTACGACCTGCGCTTCCCGGAGCTGTACCGCCTGCTGGCGGCGCGGGGCGCGCGCATCATCACCGTCCCGTCGGCGTTCACGCTGGAGACCGGCAAGGACCACTGGCACCTGCTGCTACGGGCGCGGGCGGTCGAGAACCAGGTGTTCGTCTTCGCGCCCGCCCAGTTCGGGTCGCACGGCCCGACCCGCCGCAGCTACGGCCACGCCCTGGTGGTCGACCCCTGGGGCGCGGTGATCGCCGAGTGCGGCGACCACGAGGGGGTCGCCCTGGCCCGCCTGGACTTCGCCTACCAGGACCGGGTGCGCGCGGCGCTCCCCGTGCTGTCGCACCGCCGGTCTAAGCTGCTTTCTTCTTCGGGGGAATGATCAGCGACAGGATCGCCGCGATCCCGATCAGGCCGCCGACCACGGCCAGCGAGACCGTGTCGGAGATGTGATAGCGGTCGGCGATCAGCATCTTCCCGCCCACGAACGCCAGGACCAGGGCCAGCGCCGTCTTCAGGTAGCGCAGTCGCCGCACCAGCTGGGCGACCAGGAAGCAGAGCGCCCGCAGGCCCAGCACCGCGAAGATGTTCGAGGTGTAGACGATGAACACGTCGCGCGTGACGCCGAAGACCGCCGGGATCGAGTCGACCGCGAACACGACATCCGAGGCCTCGATCACCACCAGCACCATCAGCAGCGGCGTCGCCATCAGCCGCCCGTCGCGGCGGACGACAAAATGCGGCCCGTCGTAGTCGGACGTGGTCGGGATCAGCCGCCCGAACAGCCCCAGCACGGGGTTCTTCTCGGGATGGATCTCCTCGTCGCCGCCGAACAGCAGCCGGCCGCCCGTGATCACCAGGAAGACGCCGAAGATGTAGGTGACCCAGTGGAACGCGGCCAGCAGCGCCGCGCCCAGCGCGATGAAGATCCCGCGCGTCACCAGCGCGCCCAGGATCCCCCAGAACAAGACCCGATGCTGCAGCTCCTCCGGCACCGCGAAGAACGAGAACGCGGCCAGAAAGACGAACAGGTTGTCGACCGAGAGCGCCTTCTCGATCAGCCAGGCCTGGAAGAACTCCAGCCCGTGATCCGCCCCCATCCGGAGATAGATGCCCAGGTTGAAGAGCAGCGCCAGGCCGATCCAGACCAGCGACCAGACCAGCGCTTCGCGGGCCCGGACCACGTGCGCCTTGCGGTGAAAGATCCCCAGGTCGAGCGCCAGCATGACGGCGACGACGACGCCGAATATGGTCCAACCCAGCGGCCCACCGGAGGACGCCATGTCAGGGCTGTTTCACGGCGCGCGGGGCGGGCTTGACCTCGATGTGCTGGAAGCCGCCCGGGGGCGCGGGCGCCACCCGGTCGAAGACCTGGTTCAGCGAGAGAGCCCCGCTGTGCTTGATCGCCAGCACCGCCAGGATGGCGATGACCAGCAAGAACGCGCGGCGGAAGTTCCGTCGCGGCATCAGCTGCCAGAAGCTGCGCTCCGGTGGCGGAGCGGGCGGTTCGAGGAGACGGCGCGAGCGCACTTGAAAGCGAAGCTTAGTCGCCGTTCGGCCGGCGGGCGAGTTTGGTGACGCGCAGGCGCGTCCGCCGGGCGCCGCGGAAGGTGTCCAGCTCGGCGGTGGCCACCAGGTCCAGCAGCGCGCCCGGCCCCGGATCGGCGTCGCCGAACCCGAAGGCGATCGCTTCGCTGGTGGCGCCCCCATGGTCGAGCGTCAGCTGCAGATGCCCCTTTCCGACCTTCCGCGTGGCCAGCGTGGTGACGCCCCGCAGTCCGAACAACGGCTCGCGGTTGGCCGCCCCGAACGGCGCCAGGCGCGCCAGCTCCTCGGCAAAAGCCAGGTCGAGGTCGGCCAGCGCGACCTCGGCGTCGACCTCGACCGTGACCGGCGGGCGGCCGGTCAGCTGGCGGCGCGCCTCGCCGACGAACGCGGCGCGGAACGCCTCCAGGCGATCGAACGTCAGGCTCATGCCGGCCGCGCCGGCGTGCCCGCCGAACCGCGACAGGTGCTGGCCACAGGCAGACAGCGCCTCGAACAGGTTCACGCCGGGGATCGTCCGCGCCGAGCCGCGTCCCTCGCCGTCCTTGAAGCCGATCGCCACCGCCGGGCGCGCGAACTCCTCGACCAGGCGGGCGGCCACGATCCCGACCACGCCTTGATGCCACCCCTCGGCGCCCACCACCACGGCGGCGGCGTCGGCCTGCTCCGCCCCCTGGGCGCGTGCCTCCATCCAGACCAGCTCCTGAACCCGCTGCCGTTCGGTGTTCTGGTCGTCCAGCGCGGCGGCCAGTCGCGCCGCGTCCGCCGGTCCCGCCAGCAAGAGATCGAGGGCCAGCTGCGCCTCGCCTAAGCGGCCCGCCGCGTTCAGCCGCGGCGTCAGCCGAAACGCCGCCTGGTGCGCCGTGATCGGCCCCGCCGTCAGCTCGGCGTGAACCGCCAGCGCGGCCAGACCGGGCCGCTTGCGCGCCGACAGCACCTTCAGACCGGCCGCGACCAGGATGCGGTTCTCGTCGGTGAGCGGCACCAGATCGGCGATCGTCCCCAGCGCCACGAGATCCAGCAGATCGCGGGGATCGAAGGGCGATCCCAGCCGCGTTCGCAGGGCGGCCGCCAGGTAGAACGCGACGCCGCAGGAGGCGAGCCCCTTGAACGGGAAGCCGTCGTCGGGGCGGCGCGAGTTGATGAGCGCGTAGGCCGGCGTCTCGCCGGACGGCAGCTCGTGGTGATCGATGACGATGATGTCCAGCCCGCGGGCGCGTCCCGCGGTGAGCGCCTCGTGATCGCTGGTGCCGCAGTCGCCGGTCACCAGCAGCCGGCACCCCTCGGCGGCGAAGCGCGCCACGTCCTCGACGCCCAGGCCATAGCCGGCGTGCCGGCTGGCGGCGCGCGCGATCACCTTGCCGCCGAACGCCCGCAGGGCGCTGGCCAGCGTCGCCGCCGTGGTCACGCCGTCGACGTCGTAGTCGCCGAACACGCCGATCGTCTCCCCCGCCCCCAGCGCCGCCACCAGCCGATCGATCGCCCGCGGCAGGTCCGCCATCCCCTCCGGCCGCCGCAGATCCGCCAGCCGCGGCTCGAGAAACCTCGAGACCACCTCCGCCCCCACGATCCCCCGCCCCACCAGCACCCGCGCCGTCAGCGGCCGCAGCTTCGCGCCCCTCGCAAGCTCCGCGGCTACCCCGTCGTCAATCGAAGGCGCGCGCCACTGAATCACCGCGCCACCCTATCACCCCCTCCTGTGGATAACTCACCGAAGGGGGGCGGCCTAAACTTCGGGCTCGACCTCGTCGCGCTTGCCGCGGCGGTTGCGGCCCTGGGCCTGCTGGCGCTTCTGGCTGGCCACGTACTTGTCGTTCAGCCAGATGAGGATCGGGCTGGCGATGAAGATCGACGAGTAGGTGCCGACGATGACGCCGACGTTCATCGCGAACGCGAAGTCGCGGATGACGCCCACGCCGAACACGTTCATGGCGAACGTGACGAAGAAGACCGTCGCGCTGGTCCAGATGGTGCGGGACAGCGTCTCGTTGATCGACTGGTTGACGATCCGGTCGAACCGGCGGTCACGCAACCGCGCGGCGTTCTCGCGGATGCGGTCGAAGACGACGATCGTGTCGTTCATCGAGTAGCCGATGATGGTCAAGACCGCCGCCACGGTGGTCAGCGAGAACTCTTTGTACGTGATCGCGAACGCGCCGACGGTGATGACCGCGTCGTGGAGCAACGCGACCACCGTCCCCGGGCCGTAGCGCAGGTCGAAGCGGAACGCGATGTAGACCATGATCAGCAGGATGGCGTACAGCAGCGACCGGGCGCCGTCGTACTGCAGCTGCTTGCCCGCCTTGGCGCCGACCGACTCGACGGACGGGATGGCGGCCACGGCGCCCTCGCCCAGCCTGGCGTCCAGCGCGCGCCGGATCTCGGTGTCCAGGCCGACCAGGGTCACCTCGTAGGTGTTCTCGTCGGCGCGGCCGAACGCCTGCACCTGGTTGGTGTTGACGCCCAGCGCGTGCAGCGAGTTCGCCAGCGAGCTCGGCTCGACCGGCCGGTCATACCGCAGGTAGACCTTGTCGCCGCCCTCCGACCACTCGAAGCGCTTCAGCGTGGCATCGCCTTCGTGCGCCAGCGAGCTCTGGATCTGCTTGGCCTGCTGCGCCGACACGACGGAGACGGCGCCCACCCGCACCATGTAGTTGTATGGGTGCTGCCCGGTCGGGTCGGCGTACTTGACCACGTCGGCGTCCGGGAAGCCGGCGTCGGACAGCGTCTGGCGGATCTCGCCCGCCTCGACCGGCCTCGAGAACTCGAGGACGATCTCGCTGCCGCCCCGGAAGTCGACGCCCCAGTTCAGCATGTGCCCGCGCGACTTGAAGACGTACGCGTTGAGCGGGAGCATCGCGATCGTCAGCGTCACGAGGACGATCGACAGACCGATCCAGTACTTCTGCCGGCCGATGAACTCGTAGTTCGAGCCCGGCTTGATGATTTCGAAGAACTTTTGGTGCTGGGTTGGGGCCGCCATGACGTCCTCAGATCGACAGCGTGGCGCGCGCGGCGCCCCGGCGTCCCACCAGACCGTCGAACATCCAGTGCGACAGCCAGTAGGAGGTGAAGAGGTTGGTGACGATGCCGACCAGCAGCGTGACGGCAAAGCCTCGAATCGGCCCCGACCCGTATGAGTAGAGGACGACGCCGGCCACGAAGTTGGTGACGTGCGCGTCGAACACCGTCCAGAACGCGCGGGCGAACCCGGAGTCGACGGCCGTGCGGACCGACTTCCCCATCCGCAGCTCTTCGCGGATGCGCTCGTAGATGATGATGTTCGCGTCGACCGCCATGCCGATGGTCAACACCAGGCCGGCGATTCCGGGCAGCGTCAGCGACGCCTCGAACGCCGCCAGGATGGCGATCATGTAGAGCAGGTTCAGGACCATCGCGAAGACCGCGATGACGCCCGACAGCCGGTAGTAGATGACCATGAACAGGATGACCGCCGCGGCCCCGATGTACATCGAGACCTTGGCCTTCTGGATCGCGTCACGCCCCATGGTCGGGCCGACCTGGGTCTCGAAGGTCTTGTGCAGCGGCGCCGGCAGCGCGCCCGAACGGAGCACGCCGACCAGGTCCTTGGCCTCCTGCTGCAGCGCGAACGGGTCGCCGAAGCCGCCCAAGGTGATGCGGCCGCGGGCCCCGATGCGTCCCTCGATGACGGGGGCGCTGTTGATCTTGTCGTCGAGGAGGATGGCCATCTTGCGGCCGATGTTGTCCCCCGTCATGCGCTCGGAGATCGCCGCCCCCTGGCGGTCGAACTCGAACGAGATCTCCGGCCGGCCGGTCTGCTGATCCCAGGTCTGGTCGGCGTTCGACAGGTATTCGCCGGTCAGCGCCGCCCGCTTGTGGAGGTAGTAGGTGCGCCAAAACCGATCGGGCGTCTGTTCGCCGTTCTCGTTGCGCCCCTGCACCTCTTCGTACCCGATCTCGTGATCGGCCGGGAGGGCCAGGTCGCCGGTCAGCCCGTCGAAGAACTTCTGCAGGCTGTCGCGGCTCTTCGACCGCAGGTAGACGTCCTCGTGCGGTTTGCCGGAGTCCTTCTCGGTCCACGACTCGGGCACCACGTCGATCCCCGAGTTCTTGGGGACCGTGGCGGCCACCTTGCGCATGTACTCCGAGCCGTCGTCGACGATCTTGAACTCGAGTTGCGCGGTGCGCCCAATGATCGACTTGATGCGCTCGAAGTCGGCCGACTTGAGGCCCGGGAGCTCGACGATGATGTCGGTCCCCTTCTTGATGATGGTCGGCTCGGCGACGCCGAACTTGTCGACGCGGCCGCGGATCGTCTCGATGCCCTGGCGGAGCGCGTAGTCACGCACCTCCTCGACCTGATCCGGGTCGAGGCGCAGGCGGACGACGCCGGTGGCCGGATCGCGGCTGACCACGTCCAGCACCTTGCGGTACTCGCGCATGATCGAGTCGTCCAGCTTGGCCTCCTCGGCCGGCGGGGAGAACGTCAGCACGATGTCGTCGCGCCCCTCGCGGGAGACGGTCAGCGTGGTGACGCCCTTGTCCTTGTGCAGCCGGTCCTCGATGTCCGAGGAGATCCGATCGACCTTGCCGGAGACGGCCTTGTCGACGTTCACCTCGTAGACCAGGTGCAGGCCGCCCTGGAGGTCGAGCCCCAGCTCGATCCGCTTGTCGAAGTGCTTCTTGATGAAACTGGGCTGCTTCGACTCCGGGACGACCGTCGGAATCAAATACAGGATGGCCAGTACGGTGACGGCTCCATAGAGAGCCGCCTTCCACAACCAGGAACGTTCCATGAGCTCGCTCGTCCGTGTGCGGCAGGCGCGCTACGACGCCTTGACGTCGGTCGCCTTGGGATCGGCGGGCGTCGCGGTGTAGGGGCCGGTGACGGCGCTGCGCAGGACGCGGATACGAACGCCTTCCTGAATCTGCAGCGTCACCTCGGCGTCCTTGATGCCGGTGATGCGGCCGATGATTCCGCCCTGCGTGGCGACGTCGTCTCCCTTCTTGAGCTCCTGCAGCATCTTCTGATGTTCCTTGGCCTTCTTCGACTGCGGGCGAAGCACCAGGAAGTAGAAGATCGCGAAGATCGCGATGAGGGGAACGAACTGCGTCAGCGGTGAACCGCCACCGCCGGGAGCAGATTGGGCAAGTCCATTTAGAAATTGGGTCACGAAGAGGGCCTCCAGCCGCGCAAACGCATAGCAGGGAAGCCAAAAACGGGCAAGGCTTATGACGGTCGTAACCCCGACCGCGGGCGAAGCTCAACGAAACGCCAGGACGTCGGCGATGTTGTCCGTGCCCAGCGCGAGCATGACCAGGCGATCGAGCCCCAGCGCGATGCCCGAGGTGGGCGGCATGCGCGGCAGCGCCTCCAGCAGCGCCTCGTCGATCGGGTAGACGGTCTTGCCGCGGGCGGCTCGGAGGCGCGACTCGTCCTCGAAGCGGCGGCGCTGCTCGGCCGGATCGGTCAGCTCGCCGAAGGCGTTGGCCAGCTCCAGTCCGTTCGCGTAGAGCTCGAACCGCTCGACCAGGCGCGGATCCTCCGCCCGCGGGCGCGCCAGCGCGGCCAGCGGCGCGGGCCAGTCGAACACGAAGGTCGGCCTCGGAGCGCCGGCCAGCGCCGGCTCGATCCGGTCGAGGAACACCTGATAGAAAATGTCGTCCCAGGCCGTGGCCGAGCCGAGCGCGACGCCGGCCCGCTCGGCGGCCGCCCGCA
>CAZTZM010000237.1:0-25076 GCA_964618005.1 uncultured Myxococcales bacterium | reverse complement strand
CGCGGCGTTTAGACGCGCCGCCGTTCGACAAGGGCGGCGGCGCGCTTGCGCGGGCGCTTGGCGCTGGCGACACTGCGCCGGGCGCCCGAGAGCACGGTGTCGACCGTCTGGACGATCAGCTCGTCAGGCACCGCTTCGCGCAGGACCAGCGTCCGGTAGAAGATCGGCGCCAGCAGCAGCTGGGTCAGGAACTCGGTGTCGGCGTCGGCAGGCAGCTCGCCGCGCGCCACCGCCGCTTCGAGGACGTCGCGCGGCAGCGTGTACCGGCGGCGGCGCAGCTCGCGCGCCAGCGCCGCGCTGACCGACGGGTCGAGCGTGTTGATCGCCGCCGAGATCGCCCGCTGCCGCGGCGTGGAGACGGCGCGGGCCTTCGCGCGCAGCAGCGCCAGCAGGTCGTCGCGCAGGTGGCCGGTGGGGACGAAGCGCGGCTGGCCTTCGCGGCAGGCCACCACGGCGGCGATGATCAGCTCGCCCTTGGTCGGCCAGCGCCGGTAGACCGTGGTCTTGTTGACGCGGGCGGCGCGCGCCACCTCGTCGACGTTCAGCGCCGCGTAGCCGTGGCGCCCCAGCTGATCCAGGGCCGAGCGCAAGATCGCGCGCACGAGATCGTCGCTGCCGCCGGCCGGCCGGCCGCGTCCACGCTTGCGTGTGCTCGGCAGGACCATCGGGTTCGGCCTAGGGAAAGGCGCCGGTGGCCAGCAAGAGGTCCAGGCGCGCCTGGCGGGCGGCGTCCTCGGCCAGCGCCACCTGCGACGCGGCGTCGCGCGCCTGCCGTTCGGCGTCGATGACCTCGATGTTGGTGCTGGCGCCCGCCCGGTAGGACTTGTCGGCCAGCACGGCCGCGGTGTTCGCGGCGTTGGCGGCGGCGCGGGCCGACTGCAGGCTGTCGTCGGCGTTGTGGACGACCTCCAGCGCGGCGCGCACCTCGACGCTCACCTGGCGCAGGAGCCCATCCAGGTTGGCGCGCGCTTCGGTGTCCTCGGCGCGGCGCTCGCGCTGGATGCCGTAACGGACACCGCCGTCGAACAGCGGGACTGACAGGACCAGCGTCGCCTGCCATCCCGACCCGGGCTGCAGCGGCGTGAGCGTCTCGCGGAAGGCCTGCGCCTGCACCAGCAGCGACGGCGCGTAGTAGGCCCAGTTGTCACGGCGCAGGTGGTCGGTGGCCAGCTGCCGCGTCTGCAACGCCTTCACGTCCGGGCGGCGGGCTTGCACGTCGGCGTCACCGGTGGGGATCTGCGCCGCGGACAGATCAACGTCGTCGGCGACATCGACCAACATCTGTTCGGAGAGCAGCACGGCCAGGGCGCTCTGGGCGCGGACCAGCCCGGTGCGCACGTTCTTCAGCTGCGCCTCGTCGGTGTGCAGCTCCTGCTCGGCGCGCGCGTCGTCGATGCCGTTGCCCAGGCCCGTCACCAGGCGGGTGTGGGCGTAGTCGTAGTGGGCGGCGGCGGTCTCCCGCGCGCGCTCGGCGACCTCCATCTCGCGGTGCTGCAGCAACACCGTCAGGTACGTGCGCCCGACCGAGGCGGCCAGCTGGCGCCGCACGTCGGCGGCGCTGGCGGCGAGCGCGTCGCGGTTGTCCTGGGCGTGGGCGTCGTTGACCCAGGCGATCGGCGAGACGATCGGCACGGTCAGCGTCAGGTTGGCGTTCCACGACCTCTCGGGCGTGGTGACGGTCCCGGCGAAGGTCCGGTCGCCGTTCAAGATCGTGTAAGCGCCGTTGGCCGACAGCGTCGGCAGCCAGGCCGCGCGCGCCTGGCGCACCAGCGCGTCGGCGCGCTCGATCTCCTGCGCGGCGGTCACGGCCGAGGGGTTGCGCGCCTGGGCGCGCGCCAGCGCGTCGCGCCAGGTCACGCGCAGTGGCGCAGCCGGCGCGTCGTTGGCGGCCCGGGCCCCGATCGGCGTGAGAGCGAAGATGAGAGCGCTGATTGACGGAAGGAGGGGGTGCTTCAACGCGTCTATTCCACGGAGGTGAGGGCCGGCTCGTGCGCCGCGCCGTCGTGATGTTTGGCGGCGCGGGGCCCGTCGATGACGGGCACCTCGGCGTCGGCCGGCTCGCGATGTCCCGCCAGACGTTCGAACGTCACGAACAGCGCCGGCACCAGGAAGATGCCCAGCAGGGTGGCGGCGCTCATGCCGGCGATGACGGTCGTTCCCAGCATGCGGCGCGCGGCGGCGCCGGCGCCGTCGGCCACCCACAGCGGGCTGCACCCGAAGCTCAAGCCGAACGAGGTCATCAAGATCGGGCGCTTGCGCATGCGCGCGCCTTCCACGGCGGCGTCGACCACCGAGCGCCCTTCGGCCAGCCGCTCCTTGGCGAACTCGACGATCAGGATGGCGTTCTTGGCCGTCAGGCCGACCAGCATGACGAGGCCGATCTGGGCGTAGATGTTCAGGTCGAACTTGCGCGACAGCAGGCCCAGGAAGGCGCCCAGCACGGCCACCGGCGTGCTGAGGAGGACGCTGAACGGCAGCGACCAGCTCTCGTACAGCGCCGCCAAAATCAGGAAGACGAAGACCAGCGACAGCCCCAGCACCTTGACGGTGCCGCCCTGCGCGGCCTTCTCCTGGTACGAGAGCGCGTTCCAGGCGTAGCCCATCTCCGGCGGCAGCGTCTGCGCCGCGACCTCTTCCAGCGCCGCCAGCGCCTGGCCCGAGCTGTAGCCGGGCGCGGCCGCACCGATGATCTCGGCCGACCGGTACAGGTTGAAGCGCACCGTGTACTCCGGACCGTTGGTGGTGCGGACGTTCACGAACGTCGACAGCGGCATCATCTCGCCGCGCGCGTTGCGGACGTAGAAGCTCTTCATGTCCTCGGCGGTGCGGCGGTAGTCGGGGGCCGCCTGCACCAGCACCTTCCACTGGCGCGAGAACCGGGTGAAGTCGTTGACGTAGGTGCCGCCGAGAAAGGCCTGCAGCGTGGCGTAGACGTCGGCGATGGGCACGCCCTGCTTCATCGCCTTCTCCTTGTCGACCTCGGCGAAGATCTGCGGCACCGAGGGGGAGAAGTTGGGGTTGATGTTCTGCAGCTCAGGGCGCTTGCGGGCCGCGTCGACGAACCTCTTCACGTTCTCGGCCAGAAAGGCCACGGAGCCACCGCTGCGGTCCTGCAGGAACATGCTGAATCCACCGGCCGCGCTGATGCCCGGGATGGCCGGCGGCATGAGCGCGAACACGCGCGCCTCGGGGATCTTCGAGAACTGCGCGTTCAGCTTGCGCACGATCGCCTTGGCGGTCAGGTCTTCGCGGCCGCGCTGGTCCCAGGGCTTGAAGCCGATGAACCCGGTGCCCGCGTAGCTGGCCGCCGAGCGGGTGAAGAAGCTGTAGCCGGCGATGGTGTTGTAGGTGCGGATCCCCTCGGTGTGCCC
Organism: uncultured Myxococcales bacterium; assembly: GCA_964618005.1. Lineage (GTDB taxonomy): Bacteria > Myxococcota_A > Polyangia > Fen-1088 > Fen-1088 > JADGRB01. The sequence goes on along the minus strand of CAZTZM010000237.1, from coordinate 21,705 downwards.
GAGGATGTCCTCGACCTTCTTGAACACGGCGCGCGTGCGCTGCAGCGACGCCGCGTCGGGGAGCTGCACGCCGATGAGGGCGTAGCCGTTGTCCTCGTCGGGCAAGAAGCCCGAGGGCAGCTTGCGGCCGATCCCGGCGGACACGGCGGTCACGCCCAGCAAGAGAATCAGCGGCAGCGCCAGCTTGCGGATCAGGCGGGCGTTGATGCCGACGTAGCCGCGGGTCATCCGCTCGAACCCGCGGTTGAACGCGGCGCCCAGGCGGCCGAGCGGGCCGCGCGGCGGCTGGCGGGGCCGCAGCAGCAGCGCGGCCAGCGCCGGGCTGAGCGTCAGCGCGTTGAACGCCGAGATGAGCACCGAGACCGCGATCGTCAGCGCGAACTGCTGATACAGGCGCCCGGTGATGCCCGCCATGAAGGCGACCGGGATGAACACCGCGGCCAGGATCAGCGCGATGCCGATGACCGGCGCCTGCACCTCCGACATCGCCTTGAACGTCGCCTCGCGCGGCGACATCCCCTCCTCGATGTGGTGCTCGACCGCCTCCACCACGACGATCGCATCGTCGACGACCAATCCGATCGCCAGCACCAGCGCGAACAGCGACAGCGTGTTGATCGAGAAGCCGAGCGCCGGGAAGACCGCGAACACGCCCACCAGCGACACCGGCACGGTGAGCAGCGGGATCAGCGTGGCGCGCCAGCTCTGCAAGAAGATGAAGACGACCAGCACGACCAGGCCGATGGCCTCGGCCAGGGTGATCAAGATCTCCTCGATGCCCGCCTTCACCGGCGCGGTGGTGTCGAGCGAGATCTCGTAGTCCATCCCCGGGGGGAAGTGCTTCTTGAGGTCGTTCATCGTGGCGCGGATCGCCGACGCGACATCCAGCGCGTTCGAGCCGGGAAGCTGAAAAGCCGCGATGACGCCGGCGGGCCGCCCGTTGAAGGCGCCCTCCTGCGCGTAGTTCAGCGACCCCATCTCGATCTGGGCCACGTCGCGCACCCGCACCAGCGAGCCGTCGGGGTTCTCGCGGACGATGACGTCGCCGAACTCCTCCGGCGTGACCAGCCGCCCCTGCGCGCGGACCGTGTAGGTCATCTGCTGGCCGGGGAGCTCCGGCTCGGCGCCGACCTGGCCCGCCGGGTTGACGGCGTTCTGGGCCCGGACGGCGTTCATCACGTCGACGACCGTCATCCCCAGGCGTCCGAGCACGTCGGGCTTCAGCCAGACGCGCATCGCGTAGTCGGAGGCGCCCAGGTTGCGGATGTCGCCGACGCCGCGGATGCGCAGCAGGGCGTCGTTGATGTTGATCGTCGCGTAGTTGGTCAGGAACGAGGCGTCGTAGCGCCCGTCGGGCGAGTAGAGCGAGACGACGATCAGCGGGAAGGCCAGCGACTTCTTGATCGTGACGCCGAAGTTCTTGACGTCCTGGGGCAGGAACGGCTGCGCCTGCGAGAACCGGTTCTGCACCAGCACGTTGTCGACGTCCATGTTGGTGCCGACGTCGAACGTGACCGTCTGGTTCATCGTCCCGTCGTTGGCGTTCGTCGACTGGATGTAGAGCATGTTGTCGACGCCGTTGACCTGCTGCTCGATCGGCGTCGCCACCGACTGCTCGATGGTGATGGCGTCGGCGCCGGTGAACGTGGTGGTCAGGTTCACCTGCGGCGGGATGATCTGCGGGAACTGCGCGATCGGCAGCCCCAGCAGCGACACGGCGCCGATCAGCACGGTCAGGATGGCGATGACCATCGCCACGATCGGACGCCGGATGAAGAATGAAGAGATCACGCGCGGGTCTCCTCAGCGCGGGCCGGCGGGGAGCGCCGCCGCGGTGGTCGGGCCGGGCACCTCGGGCGGGGGCGCGGCCTGCGCCACCACCAGCGCGCCGTCGCTGGCCTTCTGCAGGCCCTCGACCACGATGCGCTCGCCCGCGCTCACGCCGTTCTTGATGATGCGCAGGGGACCGGCGACCTGACCGACCTCGACGCGGCGGAGCTTGACCCTGCTGTCCGCGCCGACGACCGCCAGCGAATAGCTGCCCTGGACCTGCACCAGCGCCTTGTCGGGGACGACCAGCGTGCCGGGGCCGATGTCGCGCCGCCGCATGCGCACGCGGCCGTACTGGCCGGGGCGCAGCAGCCCGTCGGGGTTGGGGAACAGCGCCTGCAGCTGAATCGTGCCGGTGGTCGCATCGACCTGGCGGTTGGCCGCCACGATCACGCCCCGGTGGGGATACGCGCTCCCGTCGGCCAGCACCAGCTGCACCGTCGTGCCGTCGTCGGCCTTGGGATTTTGCTCGGCGTGCTTGAACGCCGCGCGGGCCCAGGCCAGATCGCGCCCGTCGAGGCCCTTCAGGATCGAGGCCGAGCGAACGTAGTCGACCTCGCTCAGCGGGAAGCTGACGCGCACGGGGTCGACCTGTGACACGGTCGTCAGCAGCGTCGGGCCGTCCTGGCCGACCAGGTTCCCGCCCCGCACCTGCGCCAGCCCGGCGATCCCCGTCACCGGGGAGCGGATCTCCGTGTACGAGAGGTTGAGCGCCGCCTGCCGCAGCGCCGCCTTCGCCGCCACCACCTGATTCTCGGCGTCGCGCGCGGCGGCCTCGGCGTCTTCCAGCTCCTGCTTGCTGACCACGCGCGAGGCGTTCAGGTCCTGGCGACGGGCCAGCTGCGCCTTGTTGTGCGCGGCCGCGGTCTCGGCCCGGGCCAGGGAGGCCTTGGCCGCGTCGGCCGCCGCTTCGTACTCCGCGCGATCGATCGTGAACAGCAGCTGTCCCTGCTTCACCGCCGCGCCGTCCTTGTAGCGCTGCGCCTGCAGGATGCCGCGCACGCGGGCCCGGATGTCGGCGTCCACGTAGCCGTCCAGCGTCCCGACCGCCTCGACGAACAGCGAGACGTCCTGCTTGGCGACCTCGGCGACCAGCACGGTGGGCGGCGGCGGCGGGCCGGCCTTGACGGTGCTCTCGCCGCAGCCCGCCAGGGCGGCGGCGGAGAGAGCGCCGAGGGCAAAGAGCTTGGAGACGAAGGTGCGGGAAACCACGGTGTGTTCCAGAGCTCGGCAACCATAGTGCGCCCGATCTCGAATTGCAACGGCTGTTGCAATTGGCCGCGGCGCCCGCCTGGCAGGCCGCGCGTTCGTCAGCGGAGGGCCGCGTCGAACAGCTCGAACAGCGTCTGATAGTGCCGCTCGGCGGCGACCGGATCGTGGGTCGGCGTGTCGGGCGGCGCAAATCCGTGCCGTGCGCCCAGATAGATCTCGACCGTGTGCGCCAGGCCGGCCGATGCCAGCGCCTGATCCAGGCGATCCTTCATGTCGGGCGGGAACGACGGATCCTCGTCGGCGCCGGCCACGTAGATCCGCGCCCGTGGGTTCATGTGCGGGGCCAGCAGGTGCGGGCTTTCCGGGCGGTCGGTGGCGGCCAGGTAGCTGCCGTGGTAACTGGCCGCGGCCAGCACCCGGTCCGGGTAGAAGCCCGCCATCGCGAGGGCCAGGCCGCCGCCCAGGCAGTACCCGACCGTTCCGACCGCCGGCTGGCGGACCTCAGGCTGGCGCGCCAGAAACTCCAGAAAGGCGCCGGTGTCCCGGCGGACGTTGGCCTGCGACGCCGTGGAGATGTGCGTGGCGGCCCAGCGCTTGCGCACCTCCGTGTCGCCGAACAGCGCGGCGGGGCTGGGCGCTACGTAAGCGCCCGCACGGTAGAACAGGTCCGGCAGGAGGACATAAAAGCCGTGCCCGGCCACGCGCGCCGCCATCGCCCGCAGCGCCGGCCGCATGCCGATTCCGTCCATGTAGATGATCGCGGCCGGCCAGGGGCCCGCTCCTTCCGGGCGCAGCACCCAGGCGGGGCAGCGGCCGTCCGGCGTCTCGATCTCGACGAAGGTCTCCAGCATGTCGCGCCCGCAGGAGGATGCGGGCGGCGCCGGGATTTTGCAACTGCGGTTGTTTAAGCCCGGGGTGCCGGCCGGCCGGTCGCAAGTCTTGTTGCGATTTCGAACATGAGCGGTCATAAGTCATCGGTGTCTGCGAGCGCACGTCTTCGGGCCGATCAGGTGTTGGTCACGGTGGGGACCCCTTGCACGCTGTCCGCGATCGGCAGCACCGAGACCCACCGCGCCTTGATCAACGGATCGCCGGCCGCGATCGGCTTCGCCGCGTTCGACGCCGGCCTGGTCGACATCGATCCGCACAGCGCCCACGACGAGCCGGTCTTCGTCGAACGCAAGGACGACACGGCCGGCGCGCCGCTGCCCCTGGCCGAGATCGAGCGCCGCTTCGGTGCGCGACTGCGTGAGGAGATGGGGATCCGGCCGGTGGCGGAGGGGCGGCGACCGGCCCACGTCCAGAGTGACCTGGCGGCCTCGCTGCCGCACGGCCTCGAACAGGAGGGTCGGCTGCGGGCGCTGGCGGGCGTCACCCAGCAGCAGGTCCGGCAGTCGTCCTTGCGGGAGATGTTCTCGCTGTTCGACGACGATCCCCGCCTGGGTCCTTCGGTCCAGACGCAGCTGTTCGTCTACGCCGGGATGGGCGCGCTGGCGTCGTTGCCGGTGCCGCTGTCGGAGCTGCTGGCGCGCCCGCGTGACTTTCGCATCGCCTCGGCGACCGCTTTTCACGGCCTGGAGACCGCGCAGGCCTGGCAGCAGGGGATGCAGCCGCAGTCGTCGGCCTCCGTCACCGACAAGTTCGCCAGCCGCCTGGCGGCCACGCTGGCGTCGCACGGCCCCGCGCTGCTGAACTCGATGCTGGCGCCCTCGTACAGCCTGAGCCGCGTCATGCGCGACCCGTCGCTGCTGGCCGGGCTGGCCGGGCAGGGTGAGGCGTTGCGACGGGTGCCGCAGGCGCCGCTCACGTCGATGGGCGCCTGTGCCAGCGCGACGATCGCGCTGTCGGAGATCGCGCCCCAGATGTTCCTGCGCTATCCGGGCCATCACCGGCCGACGCTGGTGCTGTGGACGGCGGCGGACGCCGTGCTGGCGCCCGACTACACCGTCCTGGAGGCGTTCGGGGTCGGCGCGATGATGAGCCGCCGCAAGCTCGACGAGCTGAACGCCGGGCGCCCGGACGGCGAGCGGCGCCGCGTGGCCGACTGCCTGGCGCCGTTCGACGTGGACGCGCGCGGGACCGTCGTGGGGAACGCGGGCTCGGGCCTGCTGGTGACCACGCTGGCGTTCGCCGTGGAGCACCACCTGGACGTCACCTCGCTGGTGGTCGGCTGGGGGCAGAGCGGCGAGACCGGCGGCAAGGCCCACTTCGCCGGCGTCGGCTTCGGTGGTGAGAACGCGCTCATCGCGGCGCTCGAGATGGCGCGCGAGGGGCACGGCTACGGCGTCGCTGACTTCGGCCACTTCGTGGCGCACGGGACGGGCACGCGCACGAACTCGCGCACGGAGCTGCACGCGGTCGATGCCGGCCGCCGCGCCGCCGCGCAGATCGAAGGGGCCGGTGGCGCGCTGCCGGTCGTCACGGTCGGCGCGCCCAAGGCGGTCGGCGACGGCCACTCCATGGGCGAGACCGGGCTGAAGGCGTTCGGCGAGGCCCTGCGCTACGTGCTCGGCGAGCGCACCGTCGGTGTCCCGACGCTGCGCCGGCTGGATCCCGAGCTGGGGCCGCCGGCGGACCTGTTCCGTCTCTCGTCGGCGCCGGTCGACGGCGACGCGGACGGCGGCGCGCTGACGGTCACGCAGGGGTTCGGCGGGTACGACGGCGCGCTGCTGGCGCGCGGCGCGCACGCCGATTCGCTGCGCCGGTACGCCTTCGACGACGACAAGGTCCTGGCGGCCTATCTCGAGCGGTGGCCGGAGACGCGGCGGCTGCGGACGCAGAACGAGGCGCGCTGGCGCCGCCGCCGGGAAGGCGCCCGCCTGCTGGCCGAGACGCATCGCTGGCCCGGGCTCTGACCGCGCCCCGTCAGAGGTCGTGGGCGTGGCGCACGCCGCTCAAGAAGGCGCGGGCGCGGCGGTGGCGCCGGTGCGTCTTGGCGAGCGAGACTTTGATCCTGAACTCGCCGCCATAGAGCGAGTCGTGCGGCGGCTCGTTCTCGACGCGTGTCGGCTGCGGCCCCGCGTCCGCCGCGCTCACCGCGGCGTCGGGGATGGCCGCGTCGACGATGGGCGGCGGCGCCTCGTGCGTGGCCTGGGTTGTCGACCCGCCCCGGCAGCCGCCCGTCGCCAGCGCCGACAGAGAGGCGAAAACGATAGCGTTCGCGACGAGCGGACAGCCGGGGCGCATCGATCCCAAATCTGGCGACGGGGAAGCGGGCAGCCACGCGGGCGTTGCCTGAAAACCGGAGAGTTGTCAGGGAAGACAGCTGATCGGCACGCGGATGCATTACGTTCTCTTCATGAGGTGGGGGCGGGCGATCGGTCTTCTCCTGACGGCGGCGGTCGGCTGTGCGACCACCGCCGCGCCGCCACCGGTGTCGGGCGTCATCCCCGGCACGGAGCCGATGCAATACGGCGGCGGCGACGGCAGCAGCTGCCAGGAGGCGGTGGTCATCCGCGAGGCCACCCAGCGCTCCGGCGCGGCAGCCGAGAACGACTGGCTCAAGACCCGCTACCCCGGCTACAGCCGCGGTCTGCAGACGCTCGACCGCTGCGGCGAACGTCCGATCGACCGGATTCAAATTCGAACCGCCGACGGGCGCGACCTGGTCGTCTTCTTCGACATCTCGGCGTTCTTCGACGCCCGTTAGCGCCGCTCCCGCTTCCGGGGCGCCTTGACAGGGCAGAGCGGCTGATCAGCTTGCCGAGCATGAAGACCGCAAGCACGTCCCGGCATACGAAGACCGTCGCGCTCGATCACATCAGCTGCGCCGTGCGCGACCTGCGCGCGGCGCGCGCGTTCTACGGCGCGGCGCTGGGCGCGATCGGCATGAAGATCAACATGGAGGTCCCCGAAGCGTTCGGGATGGGCTCGCGCAACGAGAAGATCTTCTGGCTGGCGCGCGACCGCAAGGCGGCGGGGGACGGCCACTACGCCTTTCGCGTCGACAATCCCGAAGAGGTCGACGCTTTTTACCAGGCAGCCCGGGAGGCCGGCGGCAAGGACAACGGCAAGCCCGGCCCGCGCCCCGATTACGGCCCCCACTACTACGCGGCGTTCGTGAAGGACCGTGAGGGGAACAACCTGGAGGTCGTCTGCTACGCCAAGCGCGCCCCGGCCAAACGTCCCACCCGCCGCGCCAAGCCCACCGGCCGCCGCTCCCGGGCTTAGCGCCGCCCGCGCTCGGGCACCCGGGCCAGGTGCACGCCGAACAGCCGGCGGTCGTCGTACCAGCTCTGCTCGGGGCGCAGGCCGGCCTCCGTCAGCAGCTGGCCGAGGCGCGCCCGGGTCAGCTTGTAGCTCGACTCCGTATGGATGCGCTCGCCGGCGGCGAAGCGGACCTGCACGCCCGGTGTCCCCAGGCTGACGGTCTGGGCGCGATCGCTCTCCAGGTACAGCTCCATGCGCAGCGCCGCCCGGTTCCAGATCGCCACGTGGTGGAAGTGGTCGAGGTCGAAGTCGGCGCCCAGATCGCGGTTCAGACGCGCCAGCACGTTCTTGCTGAACTGCGCGGTCACGCCGCGCGCGTCGTCGTAGGCCGCCACCAGCGGGGCGCGCGCCTTGAACAGGTCGGCGCCAATCAGCATCGCGTCGCCTGGCGCCAGGTGCCGCCGCACGGCCGCCAGCAGCGCGCGCGCCGCCGCCGGATCGTAGTTGCCGATGTTCGAGCCGAGAAAGAGGACCAGGCGCCGGCCGGGCAGCGCGTCCAGCACGCCCAGATCCTCCGGATAGCGCCCGACCACCGGCCGCACCCTCAGGCGGCGGAAGCGGGCCAGCTCGGTGGCCGCCAGCGCCAGCGCCGACGCCGAGACGTCGATCGGCAGGTAGAGGCCCCGCCCTTGCCGCGCCAGCAGCGCCGCCAGCAAGAGCTGCGTCTTCGACGCCGTGCCGGCCCCCAGCTCGGCGATCGCCAGCGGCGGCCCGGCGGCGTCGATCATCTCGGCCGCGTACGCGGCGAAGATCGCCCGTTCGGTGCGCGTCAGGTAGTACTCGGGCAGCTCCGTGATCTCCTCGAACAGCGCCGAGCCGCGCGCGTCGTAGAGCAGCCAGGCCGGCAGCCGCTTGTTGCGCGCGCGCAGCAGCCCCTTCGCGGCCGCCTCCGCGATCGCGTGCAGCGTGGCGGCGTCCGGTTCCAGGTTCGCCTCGGGCGTCGCGGTCGCCGCCCAGGCTTCGGCGTCACCCAGCGTCATGCGTCCCGCGCCAGCCGCAGCCCCGTCGCCTGCCAGCGCGCCCCGGGCGGGAAGAAGTTTCGGTAGGAGGCCCGCACGTGACGTGCGGGCGTCAGACAGGATCCGCCGCGTAAGACCATCTGGTTGCACATGAACTTGCCGTTGTACTCACCCAGCGCGCCCGCCGGCGGGCGGTAGCCGGGGTAGGCGGCGTAGGGGCTGGCGGTCCACTGCCAGACATCGCCGAACAGACCGGTCCGCGCCGGACCCGGGTGAAAGACGTCGCTTTCGGCGAAGTGACCGGCGATGGGCGCGTCCGCGGCCGCGCGCTCCCACTCCTCCTCGGTCGGCAGGCGCGCGCCCGCCCAGCGCGCGTAGGCGGCGGCCTCGTAGTAGCTGATGTGCGCGACGGGCTCGCGCGCGTCGACGGGGCGCGGCCCCGCCAGCGTGTACGCCGTCCAGCCGCCGTCGCGCTCGGTCCAATAGAGCGGGGCGCGCCACCCCTCGTGCGCGCGCGCCGTCCACCCGTCGGAGAGCCACAGCTCGGCGCGGTCGTAGCCGCCGTCGCGCATGAAGGCCAGGTACTCGCCGCAGGTGACGGGCCGATCGGCCAGGGCGAACGCGCGCAGGAACGCGCGGTGGCGCGGCTGCTCGTTGTCGAACGCGAACGCCGGGCCCTCGTGGCCGACCGACACCAGCCCTTCGCCGAAGCCGACGAAGCGGGCCGAGCGATCGGCGGCGCCGTCGTCCCCGGCCGGCCGCCCCGGCGCCGCGTGATAGGCCGGCTCGAGCGGGTTCGATCCCAGCGCGTGCTTGATGTCGGTCAGCAGCAGCTCTTGATGTTGCTGCTCGTGGTGCAGGCCCAGCTCGATGACGGCGCGCTGCGCGTCGCTGGTCCCCGCCTCCAGCAGGCGCAGCACGGCCTCGTCGACCCGATGGCGGTCGGCGTGCACCTCGGCCAGCGCGGGACGCGAGAGCGCGCCGCGCCGCGTGCGGGCCAGCTGCTCGCCCACGGTCTCGTAGTAGGAGTTGAAGAGCATCCGGTAGCGCGGATCGGCGGCGCGCGCCGCCGGCGGCAGCACGAACGTGTCGAAGAACCAGCTGGTGTGGGCCAGGTGCCATTTGGTCGGGCTGGCCTCCGGGATCGACTGGACCATTTGATCCTCAGCCGACAGCGGCGCCGCCAGCGCGACCGTACGCGCGCGGACGGCCCGGTATTCATCGATGAGGCGCATGGACGTGGATGATCTGGGACGTTCGTCGTGCCCGGACGCAGCAAACATAGTCTCGAAACCTCGTGCTGACGAGGCGGCTGGACCGTTCGATGCCGCCCGCTGAGCTCGGATCCAGGAAATCCCTCACACCCGGCCTTGCGAGATCTTCCTGACTCGCCAACTTGCCCCGAAGGGACGGCACGATTGAAAGAGCAAGTGGCGGACCAAAGGAGGGAGGCAAACACATGCAAAGCGGACTACGAAAGGGGCTGATGGGCATCGGCCTGCTGGGTGGGCTCATGCTGGGTGGGGGCGCCAGCCGCGCCGATTCGCCGGTGACGACCGAGCCGCCGGTGGCGCCGTCGACCGCGGCGGTGCTGGGCAAGCTCCACCTCGCGGATCAGAAGGAGATCCAGGCGGGTGAGATCGCCGAGAAGAACGGCCAGTCGGGTCAGGTTCGGCGCTACGGCGAGATGCTGGTCCAGGATCACACGGCGGCCGACAAGAAGGTCGCGGCGCTGGCCCAGGAAGAGAACATCGATCTGAAGGCCAACACGCCGGCGCCCAGCCCCAACGACATGGGGACCATGGCCACGACCGGGGCGACCTTCGACCGGATGTTCGCGCAGGACATGGCCCAGGATCACAAGAAGGACATCAACGAGGTGACGGCCGTCCGCAACACCACCACCGATCCCAAGCTGCGCGCGCTGCTGACCGACCTGTTGCCCACGCTGGAGAAGCACGAGACGATGGCGCAGAAGATCATCGACGCGCAGGCGAAGTAACCTCGGGGCGCGATCAGCGCGCGGGCCGCACGCAGGTCGGAGACGAAGCGGCGCAGCTCCGCCTCGCGCGATTCGGGCGGCCCGCGCAGGATCGAGGCGGGCTGGGCCGTCGTTGTGATCGGCACGAACGGTGGCCCCAACCGCGACGGGATCGGCTGGCTGCGGTGCTGCCTCACGCGCCTCGTCCAGGAGCTTGTCCCGCCGGCCCGCGGGCGTTCAACCGCGGGTTCAGGCGGGCTGGCACGAAGCCGCTCAGTGCCGCTTGAAGAACTGGACCGCGCGCTCATGCTTCTCGGCGGCGGGCCGGGTCTTGAAGGTCCCCAGGTTCTTGCGCCGCCCGGTCTTGGGGTCCTTCTTGCGCGAATAGAGCCGGTACTGTCCCGAAGAGAGCTTGCGAATCAAGATGAACCTCCCGCGCTGTCGCCGCTTCACCAAAAAGCTGGGGCCGCGACCGCCCGGAGGGAATCGGTGCTTGTCACGCGCTGGAGCAGCTCTGCGATCGGGAGTCCGGGCTGCGCGCGCTGGGCGGCACCTCCGACATGCGGGCGCTGTTGGCGGCGGCGCCGCGCGAGACGGGCGCCGCGCTGGCGATCGCGGTGTTCTGCGCCGGCGTGCGCAAGGCGATCGGCGCATTCGCCGCGGTGCTGGGCGGGCTGGACGTGCTGGCCTTCACCGGCGGCGTCGGCGCCCACGCCCCGGCCATTCGCGCGGCGATCTGTCGCGACCTGGCGTTTCTGGGTCTGCAGATCGACGACGCGGCCAACGAACGGGGCGCTTCGGAGATCGGCGCCCCCGGGGCCGCCGCGCGCGTGCTGGCGCTCGCCGCCGACGAGGAGCGCGAGATGGCCCGGGAGACGCGGACCCTGCTGGGCTTGTCTCGCGAGAGGCGGTGACTAGCTTCCTGGTTCGCCGGTCGTCATGAAGCTCTTCGCCTGTACAGCCTGTCAGCAAATCGTCTACTTCGAGAACTCGCGCTGCACGCGCTGCGGCCACGCGCTGGCCTACCTGCCGGAGAGCGGCACGCTGAGCGCGCTCGAGCCCGTGGCGGGGGACGCCACCCTCTTCGTCGCGCTGGCGCCGGGCGCCGCCAAGAGCCGCCACCGGCTGTGCGGCAACCAGATCGACCACGCCGCCTGCAACTGGGCGGTGCCGGAGAGCGACACCCATCGTTTTTGCCGCGCCTGCCGGCTGAACGACGTCATCCCCAACCTGGCGGATCCCAAGGCCCAGGACGCCTGGCTGAAGCTGGAACAGAGCAAGCGGCGTCTCGTCTACACGCTGCTGGAGCTGGGCCTGCCCGTCGAGCCGCGCAACGAACAACCGGCCGGGCTGGCCTTCTCCTTCCGGCAGGACCTGCCGGGCCAGGAGAAGGTGATGATCGGCCACGACAACGGCCTCATCACGATCAACATCGCGGAGGCCGATTCGCCGTTTCGCGAGAAGGCGCGCCTGGAGCTGGGCGAGAGCTACCGGACGCTGCTGGGCCACTTCCGGCATGAGATCGGCCACTACTTCTGGGACCGGCTGGTCGCGAGCTCACCGCGGCTGCCGGCGTTTCGTGAGCTGTTCGGCGACGAGCGCGCCTCCTATGAGGCGGCGGTCGAGCGCCACTACAAGACCGGCGCGCCGCCCGACTGGCCGGGCCGGTTCGTCAGCTCGTACGCCTCGATGCACCCCTGGGAGGACTGGGCCGAGAGCTGGGCGCACTACCTGCACATGGTCGACACGCTGGAGACGGCGCGCAGCTTCGGGCTGGCGCTGCGACCGGAGGTCTCGGCCGCCAAGAACAAGGGCGCGGCGGAGAAGCTGCAGCTGGGGACCCGGCGCCTCGACTTCGACGACTTCGACGATCTGGAGAAAGCCTGGGTGCCGCTGACGGTGGCGCTCAACAGCCTGAACCGCAGCATGGGGCTGCCCGACCTCTACCCGTTCGTGCTGTCGGAGCCGGCGCTGCGGAAGATCCGCTTCGTCCACGACGTCGTCGAAGCCGCGCGCGGCTGACCGTCAGCGGCCGGCCTTCTGATACGTGCCGATCAGCTCGGCCTGCGCCAGGACGTGGCCCTGCATCGCCTTCTCGAGCGTGGCCTTCGTCGCCTGGTCGCCGAGATCGGGCAGCACCGTGTCCAGCGCGTACAGCTTGAAGAAGTAGCGGTGGCGGCCGACGGGCGGGCAGGGGCCGCCGTAGCCGTGCCGCTTCCAGTCGTTGAGCCCTTCGCGCGTCCCCTCAGGCAGCGCCTCGCCCTCGGGCAGCGCGGTCTCGGTCGGCGGAATGCCGTAGAGCACCCAGTGCACCCAGGTCATCTTGGGCGCCTGGGGATCGGGCGCGTCGGGATCGTCCACGATCAGCGCGAAGCTGCGGGTCGGGGAGGGCGCTGCCTCCCACGCCAGCGGCGGCCGCCGATCGTCGCCCTCGCAGGTGTACACGGGCGGGATCTCGCCCATCGCCGGAAAAGCCCTGGAGCTCAGCTTCATGCGCCGCCTCGTCCGGGATCAGCCGGCGGTGAGCAAGCGATTGCGGCGGACGATGCCCAGGTTCAACCAGCCGGCGAAGCCGAGCCAGCCCAGGTAGGGCGCCATCAGCCAGCCCGCCGGGCGATCGACCTGGGCGGCCTTCCGGGTGTAGGCCGCGGCGGCCGCCGTGAGTCCGACCAGATCGGCCAGCGCCAGCCGCGGCCGGTGCGCGCCGAAGAACAGCGGCGACCAGGCGCCGTTGAGCGCCAGCTGTCCCCACCAGAGCGCCAGCGCGCGGCTCCGCTCCCGCGACGGTGGCGCGCGGAATACGCGATACGCCGACACCGACATGAGGCCGTAGAGCCCCGTCCAGACCGGGCCGAACACCGCGGGTGGCGGCTGACCCGCCGGCTTGCGCAGCGCGCGGTACCAGGCGCCGCGCCCGCGCTTCGTCGCGCCGGCGCCCAGCCCGGCAGCCAGCGCCGTGGCGCCCATGAACAGCCCCAGCCAAAAGATCGATCGCGGCTTGGTCGACATGTCGATCGGTTCCCCCCTAGTTCGAGACACAACTGCCGCCGGAACAGCTGCCGCTGGCCGGCGTCGTGCAGGTCAGCTTCGGGCAGGTCGCGGGCGGCGTGCCGCCGCACCCCACCTTGTCCCAGTCGGCCTTGATGGTGGCCAGCGTCACCGACACGTTCGCGAACGTCATGCAGACCGGGCAGGCCGACAGCGTCGCGGGGACCAGGCTCTGGCACTGGTTGCTGCCGTTCGGATCGCAGACCTGCGCGTCGGCGATCGTGTTCGCGTACTGGGTCGCGATGACCGAGCAGCTCGGCATCTCACCGCCCGGCAGGTTCGTGTAGCCGGTGTTCCCGGAGACGCCGTCGCCGGACGCCCCGGCGGCGCCCGTCGCGCCGCTGTCGGGCCCGGCGTCGGCGACGACGGAGGCGTCACCGCTCTGGCCGCCGGCCCCATTCTGTTTCCCGACCACGCCCGTGGTGCTGCTCGGCGACGTGCCGCACCCGGTTCCGAGATCGAGGACCAACCCCACCACCAACGCCACAGCTCCCCACCGCATACCAGAGCCTTTAACCACCTACGGACCAAGGTAGAACCGGGAACGCGGACCGGAAGTTGCGAATCAGCCGCCGACTCGAGCGGCGCCGTCGGAAAAAACGACGCAGCCGAACGACACGCCGGATTGAACCGGACGGTGCGGGGTGCTACCGCCTAGGGAGGTGCTGATGGCGACCTCGGGCCATCCGGAAGCGAGACCGCGGCCGCCGGCCCCGGGACGCGGTCGGCGTCCACCTCGGTGAACGGATGAGACGTCTCGGCGGGCGGCTGCGCCAGGTGCTCGATCGCGCGTTGCGCATGGGCGTGAGCGATCTCCTGCCCGTCGACACGCACAAGCGGATCCGGCTCTGCAACGTCAACGCGCTGGGTGGCAGCGTCATCATGGCGATCTGGATCGCGGTCGAGGTCGCGTTTGGCGAGCGCCCCAACCTCTACTGGGAGATCGCCTTTCTCGCCGGCTTTGCGGCGGTGCTGGCCTTGAACGCCGCGGGGGCGCACCGCGCGGCCCGGCTGTTGCTGCTGGCGGTTGCCAACGCCTGCGTGTTCGCGGGCGCGCTGCTGTTCACGGAGCCGGCCGGCGGGCTGCTCCCGTTCTTCGCCATGGCGGCGATGCCGCTGGTCTTGTTTGGGCCCGAGGAGTGGCCGCTGGCGATGCTGGGCGCCGCGCTGCCTGTGGCGCTGCTGGCCGCATGCAAGACCGGCGTCGCGGCGACCGCGCTGGGGATCCACCCGAAGCACGCGCCGGCCTGGTACTTCGCGGCCAACGCCGCCACCACCTTCGCGCTGGCCTTCCTGGTCCCGTTCTTCTTCTTCCGCTGGAACCTCAAGGCCGAGGCCTCGCTGCGCCGGATCGGAAGAGAGAAATTGAAGCGCGTGATCGACGCCGATCTCATCGGCGTCGTGCGCGGCCGTCTCTCGGGGCACGTCGAGGACGCCAACGACACGTTCCTGTCACTGCTCGGCTACACCCGCGACGATCTGCGGGCGGGCGCGCTGGACCTGAGGGTGATCGTGCCGATCGATCTGTTTCAGTCGCGGCCGCATCAGGGCGCCACCTCGGTCTATGAGCGGACCTGTCGGCGCAAGGACGGGACGATGGTCCCCACGTTGATCGGCGTGGCTCGCCTGGACGAGGACCGGCAGGAGGGGGACAGCGACGAGGTTGTCGGCTTCGTCCTCGACCTCAGCGCGCAGAAGCACCTGGAGGCCCAGCGGACGATGCTGCACGAGAGCCGGGAGGCGTTGCGCCTGCGCGACCTCTTCAACTCGATCGCGTCGCATGAGCTGAAGACGCCGCTGACCGCGCTGCTGTTGAACCTGCGCCTCCTGAGCGCGCGGCTGAACCGGGACACGGAGGCCGGCTCGCCGCTGCGCGCGCAGGTCGACCGCTGTGAGAACGCCGCGCGCCGGATGGGCGATCTCATTCACGCGTTGCTGGACGTCGCGCAGATCCACCGCGGGCGGTTCACGCTCAACCGGCGCGAGACCGACGTGGTGGAGGCGGTCCGGTGCGTGGTGAGCGGCTTCGAGCTGAACCGCAACGGCAGCGGCCAGCGCATCGCCCTCCGGGCCGAGGGCCCCTTCACGGCACAGGTCGACCCGCTGCGCTTCGATCAGGTGGTCACCAACCTGGTCTCGAACGCGGTGAAGTACGGCGCGGGCAAGCCAATCGAGGTCCGGGTCCGGCACGATCAGGCAGCCGACGCCGCCCACATCGAGGTGGTCGACCGCGGGCCGGGCATCGACGCGTCCATGACGGAGAAGATCTTCGAGCCGTTCCAGCGCGCCACGTCGATGGAGCCGATCCCCGGGATGGGCCTGGGCCTCTACGTCGTGAAGATGATCGTCGAGGGGCACGGCGGCCGCATCGCGGTCGACACACACCTCGGCCAGGGGTCGCGCTTCATCGTCGACCTGCCGTGCGACGGGGGGCCCGTGCCGTCCGCGCCGCGTCAGGTCGAGGCGCCCGTGCCCGCTCACATGTAGTCGCGGCACCGCGTCGTCCACGGTCCCGCTGTTGCCCGAGCTGACGGCGGACTTTTTGCCGGTTCCAGGAATGTTCCTCGGCCATACTTCTGGCCGAGTTGCGAGCTCGCAGTTTCAAGCTCGCCCGCAGTGAAGCAGCGGCAGGCGGGGCGGCAATCGAGGACGACGACCGGCCGCGGGATCCGCGGCTCCGGTTGGTGGACGAGGCGTTGACCGACGGGATCATGCGCGGCCTCGGCCACCTGATCGCGGAGGACGATCAGCTCGGCGGCCGCCTCATCACCTTGCACGGCCGCCGCCAGGTGAACTTCGGCTCGTGCTCCTACCTGGGCCTGGAGACCGACCTGCGCCTCAAGAACGCCGCCTGCGACGCGGTTGCGCGCTACGGCGTGCAGTTCGCGTCCTCGCGCGCCTACGTTTCGTGCCCACCCTACGCCGAGCTGGAGCGCCTGCTGGCGACGATGTTCGGCGCGCCGCTGGTCGTGGCGCAGACCACCACGCTGGCGCACTTCGCGGCGTTGCCGATCCTGATCGGCAGGGACGACGCGGTGCTGTGCGATCAGCTGGTTCACCACAGCGTGCAGTCGGTGCTGCCGACGCTGC
This sequence comes from uncultured Myxococcales bacterium, assembly GCA_964618005.1. Classification (GTDB taxonomy): domain Bacteria; phylum Myxococcota_A; class Polyangia; order Fen-1088; family Fen-1088; genus JADGRB01. The sequence continues at coordinate 5,376 of CAZTZM010000237.1, read as the reverse complement.
AGGCGGCGGGCACCGTCTGCCGCTTCGTCCGCCACAGCCGGACCGATCGGCTGGCCGAGGCGGCCCGCGCGCTGGCCACCCGCCACCGTCGGGTCTGGTACCTGGCCGACGGCATCTACAGCATGCACGGCGACCCGGCGCCGTTCGCGGCGCTGCGCGGCCTGCTGGCGGAGAACGACCGGCTCTGCCTCTACGTCGACGACTCGCACGGCGTGAGCTGGTCGGGAAAGCACGGGCGCGGCCTGTTCCTGGGCGACGAGCCGCTGCCGCCGCGCACGGTCCTGGTCGCCTCGCTGGCCAAGGCGTTCTCGGCGGGCGGGGCGGTCCTGGCGCTCCCCGACGCCGACACGGCCCGCCTCATCCGCACCTGCGGCACGACGATGATCTTCTCCGGGCCGCTGCAGCCGGCGCTGCTGGGCGCCGCCATCGCCTCGGCGCGCGTCCACCTCTCGCGCGAGCTGGCCACGCGGCAGGGCGGCCTGCGGGAGCGGATCGACCTCTTCAACAGCCTGGCCGCCGCGCGCGGCCTGCCGCTCGGCTCGTCGGCCGCCACCCCGATCCGCTTCGTGCAGATCGGCGGCAACGACGCCACGTACGCCGCCGCGGCCGGCCTGATGCGCGAAGGGTTCTACGTCAACACGGCGGTCTACCCGGCGGTCTCGCGCGGGCACGGCGGCCTGCGCGTCGCGCTGACCCTCCACCAGACGCCAGACGACCTCCGCGCCCTGGTCGACGCCATCGCGCGCCGGATCTAGGGCGCGTCTGCCCGTCAGCCCTGGACGGCGGTCTGGGGCAGCAGCTCTTCGGCGTCGGCGGCCTCGACGATCCGGCGGTTGCGCTCGCGCGCGATCATCTTCTCATACAGGCGGACGTAGGCCGCGGCCATCCGCGGCGCCGTGAAGCGCTCGTCGAAGTAGGCGCGGCAGTCTTGGCGCGGCAGCGCCACGGCGCGCGGCACCGCAGCGACCGCCTCGTCGACCGTCTCGACCACGAACCCCGACACCCCCGGTTGCATGACCTCCGGCACGGAGCCGCGCGCGAACGCCACCACGGGCGTTCCGCAGGCCAGCGCCTCGATCATCACCAGGCCGAACGGCTCGGGCCAATCGACCGGGAACAGCACCGCCGCGGCCTGGCCCAGGAACTGATCCTTCGGGGCCTCGTCGATCTCGCCCACGTACTCGATCAGCGAATCGCCCAGCAGCGGCTTGATCCGCTCGGCGTAGTATGCCTCGTCGACCTTGTCGACCTTCGCGGCGATCTTCAGCGGCATCCCGACCCGCCGGGCGATCTCGATCGCCCGGTCCGGCCCCTTCTCGGGCGAGATGCGGCCCAGAAAGGCCAGGTACTGGCCGGCCGCCGGGTGAAAGTTGAACAGCCCGGGCGGCAGGCCGTGGTGGATCGTCGCCTGCCAGCCGACCGCCGGGATCGGCAGCCGCTGGGCGTCGGAGATCGACACCAGCGGCTCCTCGGGGAAGGCCCGGTAGATCCGTTGCAGGTCGGGGATGTCCAGGCGCCCGTGCACGGTGGTGATGTGCGGGATCCCCAGCCGGCCCATGAGCGGAAAGTGCAGGTAGCCGTCGTGGAAGTGGACGATGTCGAAGTTGGCCGCGCGGCGGACCACCTCCTCCAGCATCACCACGTGCGGCGCTATCGGGTCGATGCAGGCCCCGTCCAGACGCAGGGCCCGCGGCACGCACGAGACCAGCTCGGCCTGGGTCACCGAGTCGCCGCTGGCGAACAACGTGACGTCGTGACCGGCTGCGACCAGCTCCTCGGTCAGGAACGAGACCACGCGCTCCGTTCCGCCGTACAGTTTTGGCGGGACACTCTCACTGAGCGGACAGACCTGAGCGATTCTCAAGTTCGATTCCCTTTCGCGCCGACCGGAGTTTGGGGCGGCGCACCTCGAACATAAGGATCGTCCCGTCACAGGGAACGGCCGAAGGGCGTGCCGATTGCGGGGGCCGTCCTCGGCAGGTCGGGAGCGGCTCTCAGGATGGTCCCGAACCTTGGCCGCGGTCACCGGGATTTCACCGACTTGCGGGCGCGTCCCGCTTGCCGGACCGTCCCCACGTCACTACCGGATACGGAACCGCCGCGCCGATGCTCACCCGCCTTCGCTCGTCGTCCTTCCGGCTCCTGGTCAGGCGCGACTTCGGCCTGCTCTGGCTGGGCGAGGCGATCTCACAGGTGGGGGACAGCCTGAATCGCGTGGCGCTGCTCTGGTTCGCCTACCAGACCAGTCAGTCGACGCTGCGCATGTCCCTGGTGGGCGTGGTTCAGACGCTGCCGCCGTTGATCTTCGGTCCCCTCATCGGCGTCTATCTCGATCGGCTGCGCAAGAAGCCGGCGCTGATCGCCGTCAGCCTGGTGCGCGCCGTGCTGGTCTCGGCCATCCCGCTCTTGCACGCGGCGCATCTGCTGTCCTTGAACCTGCTCTATCTGATCGTGTTCGCCATCTCCGTCGTGGGCGCGGCCGCCGGGCCGGCGTTGTCGACCGCTGTCCCGCTGCTGGTCTCCGCCGCCGACCTGACCGCGGCGAACGCGCTCATCCAGTCGACCGCCACGGTCGGCGTGCTGCTGGGGCCGACGGTGGCGGGGATCGGCATCTCGATCTTCGGGATCTCGCGCGTGCTCTACCTCGACGCCGCCAGCTTCGTCGCGTTCGCGGCCTGCGTGGCCTTCATCCGCCTCCCCGAGACCGACATCCCCGCGCGGGTCTTGCTTCGGCTGGGCGAGCTGGCCAGCGATCTGCGGGCGGGGGTGGCGTTCCTGGTCCGAGAGCAGACCGGGATCCTGGTCCTGACGCTGGTGGCCGGCGTGCAGAACCTAGGGGCCAGCGCCTTCGTCTTCATGCTTCCCGGATTCGTGAAGACCGACGTGATGGCGGGATCGGTCTGGCTCGGCTTTCTCTGGTCGGCGTTCGGGTTGGGGATGTTGGTGGCGTCGGCGTCGATCGCGCTGGTGCGGGCCGGGGCCGTCTCAAAGATGTTGCGGATCGCGCTCGCGGCCCTGGTCCTGGGCGGCATCTCCATCGCGGCGCTCAGCTTCATCAAGGTGAAGCTGGCCGCCGCTACCCTCATGGTCCTCATCGGGTGGAGCGCCGCCGCCTTCAACCCGGTCATCATCTCGCTGGTCGAAGGGTGCACCCCGGTCGCGCTGCGGGCCCGGGTCCTCACGGCCTTCAACAGCGCGAACATGGCGGCGGTGACCATCGGCATGCTGCTGTTCGGGTGGATCGCCGACCGGGTCGGCAACGGCCTGACCATGCTGGGCATCGGCGGCGTGCTGCTGGTCAGCGCGCTGATGCTGGGGATGGTGATGCGCATCGAGGCGACACGGCGGATGGTCGAGAACCTGGCCGCCAGCCCGGCCGCCGGCCCGTAGGTCAGCGGCAGCAGAGGATGCCGCCGGCCCGCCGCGACTCGGTCGAGCCGCAGCCCTGATCCTGGCCGAACGGGATGTGCGTGTGCTGCGGCCAGACGCCGTCGCGGCAGAGGCCGAACTGACCGCAGTCGCGGCCGCAGCAGACCGGCTCCGAGCACCACCCGTGCGGGTAGCAGGCGTACGACGCGTTGGGCGCCGGATCGGCGGCGCAGCCGTGCTGCTCCTTGCAGTGCGAGATGGCCGCCGCGAATCGGCCGCCGCCGGCGGTCTCGCATTCCTCGGCGCTCACCTGGCGCAGCTCGGCGACTGCGCCGTCGCTGCCGCACACGTGCCAACCAGGCGCGCAGAGATCGGCCGGTGTCGCGCACGGCCCCAGCTCGTCGCCGCAGGCCTGACCGGTCGCCGGCGTGCGCAGGCTCTGGCGTCCCGGCCAGCTCCCCAGGCAGCCCGCGATGCGCGGGTAGCGGGCGCTGTCGACGAACGCCTCGCGCCGGCCGTCGGCGCAACCGATCACCGCGGGATCACCGGGAGGGCCGTGCTCGACGGTGATCGAACGCCCGCGCTCGTCGACCAGCGTCTCGGACGTCGCGCCGGACATCGGCGCGGCGACGCGGGGGGCGGGCGGCGGATACGCGTAGACCGGCTGCGCCGTGTACACCGGCTGGGGCGGGCCATAGACGGCGCAGGCGCCGATCGCGAATCCCGTCGCGAACACGACGGTCGACAGCAGCACGGGCGGGCGTAAAGTCATGCGCGCACGTTACGCCGCGCCGGCTTCGGTTGGCGATGATCAAAGTCTCGCCAGAGGAAAACGGCAGCGCCGGAATTCCACCTCCGAACGGACGAGGAACCCGGCTATTCGGGTTACTGAATGCGGCAGTTCGAGGCGATCGCCACCGGCGCTTCGTCCTCGTGAGTCCAATCGCCGGCCTTCAGCCAGCGCGTCTGAAGATCTTTCAGGCGGTCGATCACCTTGAGTTGACAGTCGGCGGTGAAGCGCGGGCGTTGATCGCGCGCGAGCTTCTGCGGCTCCTCGGCCTTGTAGCGGGCGTCGAGCGCCGGCTGCTCGAAGAGGCCCGGGATCACGTACAGCTTGTGGTCGACCGTGTAGTAGGGCACCAAGCGATCCGCGGCCGCGGGCGGCTGGGGCCAAGCGGCTCCGGGCGCCTGAAATTCGCATCGGTAACGCCCGATGGTCTGCTGGCTGGCGCACGCCAGATCGCCGCGGTCCGACGTGACCAGCGTGATCGACGTAGGAGGTGTGTCCTGGCTCGGCCCGCTCCGCTGCCGGCTCCACAGCGCGCCCGCGATCAGCGCCACCGCGGCCGCAATGATCCACACCGACCGCTTCGGGCGCGGCGGCGGTGCATTTGTCGTCGGGACATCGGGTTGGGCGACTTCAGACACGTGGGACCTCCAGGAAGCAAACCCGGCGTCCCGCGCGAGGCGAGGCGCCGGTTGGGATCGATGTGGTCGCGGTTCGGTTTACCGGCCCGTCACGGGGTGGGGGCGGGCGCATCCTAGATGACTTCTGCGATGTCTGGAATCGACTTCTGGAATGCAGAGGGCCGCATGGGCGCAACCACGCCGCGAGCGGCTCGCTCCTCGCCGAGGCCGCGGAGCTCAGCGCGCGGGAACGTAGTAGAGCCGCAGCGTGGCGCCGATCCGGGCCAGGGGTTCGTAGGCCTTGAGCCAGTCGAATGACCCGCCGGGGGCCAGGTTGAACTTGTAGTGAGGCGACGCGCAAGATTCGCGGCGCGTGCTCACGAAGAAGTTCGACCGGTAGAACTGTTCGCTCAACACGATCCACCCCGTCACGGGCACCCTCGGCTCCAGCGGCACGAGTCGCGGCAGGCCGGGCCCGCAGGGGTTCATCGTCCCGAAGAAGCCGTAGTGCGCCGACGTGATCTGGCGCGCGCGGAGCTCGCGTTCGAGGAGTGGAAAGTCCTGCCCCCAGTCGAGATCGGAATCGATGAGGGCGTGGCC
>CAZTZM010000236.1:0-11921 GCA_964618005.1 uncultured Myxococcales bacterium | reverse complement strand
GGATCGGCCGGCCGGACCTCGAGCAGGCGGCGGGTGCGACCGGCGGCCGCCTCGTCGTTCCCCTCGTGCATCTCGGCCAGGTGCGCGCCCAGCCCCACCAGCGTCGCCGCCCAGTCCCGGTCGTGCGAGAGATCGGCCTCGAGATCCAGCGCCAGCCGGGCCTTGGCCCACTGCCCGCTGGCGAGCGCGCTGGAGACGGCCGAGAACAACAAAGCTGGATCGGCCGGATCGGCGGCGCGCGCCTGCTCGAGGTCCGGCCGGCCGATCCGGTGGCGCTGGCGGCGCTGGAGCGGATCGCCTCGCGCACCGGCGACGCCGCGGTGCAGGTGGCGCTGGCCGAGGGGGCGATGTCCCGCAGCGCCGACCCGTCGGAGCGGGCGGCGCTGGCCATGCGCGCCGCGGAGCTGGCCGAGACGGCGGCCCACGACCTGCCGCGCGCGGTGGCGCTGGCGCGGCGGGCGCTGGAGGCGGTCCCCGGCTACGCGCCGGCGGCGCATTTGCTCGAGCGGCTCTTGCCCGCCCTCGATCGCTGGGACGAGATGGCCAAGGTCCTGGACCTGACCTGGGCGCCCGGCGCGCTGGGCGCCTCGGGCGCCGACGCCGAGGCAGGGGCGCGGGCCATGCGGCTCGAGCGGCTGGGGGCGTTGCACGAGGATCGGCTGAACGATCCCAGCCGGGCGCTGTCGCTCTACGGCGAGTGGGTCGCGCTGGGCACCCGGCAGGGGGCGGCGCTGGCGTCGCTGCTGCGCGCCGCCGAGAAGGCGGGCGACGCGCTGGTGGCGGCCGAGGCGGCGCTGCGGCTGGGGACCGAGATCCCGGCCTTCGACAAGGCGACCAAGTTTGCCTGGTGCTACCGGGCCGGCACCATCTTCGAGGAGCGCGCCGCGGCCGACGACGAGGCGGTCCGCGCGTACGCCGCCGCGCTGGCGCTGGTGCCGGGATCGCGCCCGGTGCTGGCGGGCCTGGCGCGGGCGCACCACCGGCGTGGCCGGTTCGAGGAGCTGGCGGGCGTGCTCTCGCGCCAGGCCGCGGTCGAGACCAACCCGGCCAACGCCAGCGCCTTCGAGGTGGAGGCGGCGCGGCTGCTGGCCCTGCGCCTGGGCCGGACCGAGGACGCGCTGGCGGCGGCGTCGCGCGCGCTGGCCCACGATCCCGCCAACGTCGAGGCGATCGCCGAGCAGGTGCGGCTGCTCGAGCGGCTGGGGCGCGGCGACGAGCTGGCCGCCGCGCTGGGCGCTCTCGGGCAGGCTCTGGGCGATCCGGTCGACAAGAGCGCCGCCTATCGCGCGCAGGCGGAGGTGCTCGAGTGGCAGCTGGGCCGCCGGCGCGAGGCGCTGGCGGCGATCGAGCGCGCCATGGCCGGGAACGCCGACGAGCCGCGCGCCGCCATCGCCGAGGAGCGGCTGTCGCGGCTGGTGGGGCGGGGCGCCGAGCTGGCCACGCGCCAGCTGCGCCGCCTGGGCGAAGGCAAACCCCACGCCGGCGACGGCGAGCTGGGGGTGCGGCTGGATCTGGTCTGGCGGCTCCCCGACGTGGCCGCCGCCGCGCGCGTCTGGCGCGGCGCCTTCGACGCGGCCGCCGCGGACCCGGCGGTGCTGGACGCAGGCGTGGCGCTGGCGTTCCGGACCGGGCGCGATCGCGACGCCGCGCCGGCGCTGGAGCGGCTGGCCGACGCCAGCGACGACGCCGACATGCGCGCCGCGCTGTGGGAAGCGGCGGTTCACGCCCGCGAGCGCGTCGCCGCGGGCGGCGCGCCGCCCGAGACGCTGTCGCTCTGGAGCCGGATCGTCGAGGCGCGCGCGACGGTGGAGACGCTGTCGCTGTTCGCGCGGGCGGCGGTTCGGGCGGGCGACCCGGCCCGTCTGATCCTGGCGCGGCGGCGGCTGGCCGAATCGGCGCCCGACAACCTGTCGCGCGCGGTCTTGCTGTGGGATCTGGCCGGCGCGCGCGTGGCGGCCGGCGATTTCAGCGGCGCCGACGCCGACTTCGCGCGCGCCCTGGAGGCCGACGGGACGTTCCTGCCGGCGCTGCGCGCGCTGGCGCGGCTGCGGGAGGTGAACAGCGACGCGCGCTCGGCCGCCGAGCTCTACGCGCGCGAGGCGCGGCTGACCAAGGCGCCCGCCCGCGCCGCTGACGCCTTCCGGCAGGCGGCGCGCCTCTACGCCAATCAGGTCCGCGACGACGCCATGGCGGGGCGTTGCCTGGAAGAGGTCCTGGCGCTGGAGCCCGAGGCGGAGACCGACTTCGAGGTGCTGGAGGTGATCCTGCGGGCCCGCGGCGAGGATGAGCGGCTGGCGCAGGTGATGCGGCGGCGCGCGGCGGCCGGCACGCTCCCCAAGCGGCGCGATCGCCTGCTGGCGCTTGCCGAGCTCATCTACGCCCGCGATCCCGTGGAGGCGTCGGCGGTGCTGGCCGAGGCGGTGAAGCTGGATCCCACCTCGGTGCCGGTGCTGCTGCGGCTGGCGGAGGTCGAGGCGGAGCTGGGGCGCTCGGCGGAGGCGATCGCCTCCTACCGCGACGTCATCGCGGCGTCGACCGATCCGGCGACGGTCAGCGCCGCCTGGGTGCGGGTGGGCGACATCGCCGAGCGCGCGCTGGCGGACGGCGACCAGGCGATCGAGGCCTATCGCGCGGCGCTGCTGGCGGCGCCCGATGAGCTGGCGGCCCTGGCGGGGCTGGCGCGCGGCCTGACCCGGCGGCGCGACTTCGCCGAGGCGGCGATCGTGCTGCGCCGGCTGGCCACCGTCGAGGCGGAGGCCGAGGCCCGTGTGGGCCACTTCGTGACGCTGGGCGAGCTGCTGGCGGGTCCGGCGGAGGATCCCGAGGGCGCGGCCGACGCGTTCGAGCAGGCGCTGGCCCTCGATCCGCGACACGACCTGGCGATCGATCGTCTGGACGCGCTCTTGACCCGGCTCGACGAGCCGTCGCGGCTGGCGGCGGCGCTGTCGCGCTACCTGGAGGCGGCGCCGGCGGCGCGCGATCGGCGGCTGCGGCTGGCCGCGCTCTGGAGCGGGCCGCTCGGCTCCAGCGCCCGCGCCGTCGAGGAGCTGCGCATCGTCGTGACCGCCGAGGGAGGCGACGTCGGGGCGCGCGTCGAGCTGGCGCGCGTGCTGGAGGAGGCCGAGCGTTTCCCCGAGGCGATCGCCGAGCACCTGGTTTTGCTGCGGCTGGAGACGCTGCGGGTCGATTCGTTACTGGCGCTGCGCCGGCTGTGCGAGCGGGTCGGGCAGCGCCGCCGGGCGACACGCGTGGCAGCCGCGCTGGCGGCGCTGGGCCTGACCGACGCCACCGACACGCGGGCGATCCGCGAGGCGCGCCAGCGCTGGGTGCCCGAAGCGACCGGCGCGGTCACCGCCGCCGAGTTCGAGACCGTCGTGCGCCACCCCGACGCGCGTCATCCGGCCACGGCATTGCTGGCGGCGATGTCCGAGGTGCTGCCGCGCCTTTACGGGCTGGCGCTGGAGGACTGGGGCGTCCAGAAGCAGGATCGCCTGGCGGCGAAGTCGGAGGATCCGCTGCGCGCGCTGGTGAGCCGCGTCGCCCAGCTGCTGGGGGTCGAGGAGGCGTTCGACGTCTTCCAGGCGCGCGCCATCGCCACGCAGGTGGAGATCGAAGCCGGGCCGCCGCCCGCGCTGTTGCTGCCGCCGATGTTCGGCTCGCTGCCGCGGCAGGAGGCCTACCTGCAGCTGGGCCGGCAGCTCGGGCACCTGCGGGCGGGGACCTACGCCATCGGCCGCATCCCGGGCAAGGACCTGGGGCTGCTGGTCGCCGCCGGCGTGCGCACCGTGTATCCGGACTACGGGCGCGGGATCCTGCCGGAGGAGCAGGTGAAGGACGTGGCGCAGAAGATCGCGCGCACGCTGCCGCGCCGCCAGCGGCGGGCGTTCGAGCAGGCGGCGCTCTCCTTCCGGGACGCCGGCGTGTTCGACGGCGACAAGTGGCGGGCGGCGCTGGCCCACACCGGGACGCGCGCCGCCGTGGTCGCGTCAGGCGACGTGCTGGGCGCGTTCGAGCAGCTGGTGCGCACGGAGCGCCGGCTGGCCGCCGCGGCGCTGCAGACGTCCGAAGAGCTGCTGGCGGCGGCGCGCACCAGCGCCGCGGTCGTCGAGCTGATCGACTTCGCCGTGGGCGAAGAGCTGGCTGCGCTGAATCGCCGCCTCGGGATCGACTGAGTGGGCCGTCCGGGCGGTCACCGCATCGCCGCCCGCTGTTCCCGCAGAAACGCGTCCAGCCCGCGCAGGTGGCCGAATCCGGCCCGCGGGAACTCGAGGTTCAGGATCACGTACGCCGTCACCGCCATGACGCCGGCGAAGATGACCATGTGCAAATAGCTCGGGCGGCGTCGCTTCGACATCCCGATCCCGGCGAAGAAGGAGCAGGCCAGCGCCATCACGATCAGGAGGACGAAGATGGCGAGCGGCACGTGCGTCCGCAGCGCCGCGTAGCGCTTGGTCGCCAGATCGAACATGGCGTTGAGGCCCTGCAGCACCAGCAGCGCGGCGCGCGAGTCCCCTGTCCTGGCGCTGGCCGCCACCGCGTGCGTCCAGATGTCTTGCTCGAGCTGGTCGGACCGGCGGCGCTCCAGGCCGGCCGCCTGGAAGTCGCCGAGCTGGTCATAGTACGCCAGGCGCGAGTCGACGTAGCGGCGCATCTCGTCTTTCAAGATCGACTCGTCCTCCGGACGAAGCAGATCGAGGCGCATATAGGCGGTGCCGATGGCATTGCTCTCTTCGATCAGGAGCTTTCTCCGCGCGTCCAGGCGGGTGTCCGCCCCGGCGAAGGTGAAGGCCACCAGGAGGCCGAGTATCGCGAACAGCGTGGCCTCGACGGCCGCCGTCCCCTCGGAGCCGGCCACCGCGTCGGCGCTCCTGCGGCTGAGCCCGTAGCGATGCCCGCCGATCTGCATCGCGATCATCCCCAAGAAGAGCAACGCCTGCACCCCGAAGAAGACGACGTTCAGCAGCACCTCCCCCTCCCCAGGTGAGATCATAAGACCGTCGCGCCGGCGCGCGACGATCCTGTGACCTATCCGAGAGCCTGCCTTACACCGGATGCGCGACGGTCAGCGCGGCGCGAGCTCGAGCACGTGGCGATAGATGAACGTCGGCCGTCGCTGAGCGGCCGTCCAGGGGAGGTCGGGACCGTCGAGGTTCGAGCTGTAGTCGTAGACCACGATCTGGTCCGGCTTCTCGCCCGGTAACACCGAGGCGAAGCAGGTGTCGCCGCGCGAGGGAAGATCCAGCACGAAGCCCACCTTTCCGCCGTCAGGGTCGTAGCGCCAGAGCGAGCAACGCTTGGCCTCGGTGATGTACGCCAGCTGGTTGCGTAGCATGCGCAGGAAGCCGCTCCCGGCGCCCAGGTCATAACGGCCGTCGTTGGCGAGGTTGCGGCGCGCGAAGAGGTAGACCTCGCCGTCGTGCGTGAACACGTCGGGCGAATCGAACTTGCGCGGGTCGCTGGTGCAGGTCCAGGCGCCCAGCGCGCCTGCCGTGGCACGGCACAGCTTGGAGCCCCAGCCGGTCTCGTCGCCCTCTTCGTTGCGGATCACGCCGAACAGCGAGCCTCCGGGCAGGAGCGCGAAGTCCGTCTCGCTGCCGCCGCCGCGGCTGACCACGGGGTGCGCGGGATCGGCCGGCTGCCAGTGCCGGCCGTCGGCGGTCGCGTAGAGCTCGACGTCCATCGGCTCGCGGTTGAGCGAGTAGAGGTGCTCACCCCCGCGATACGCGGTCATGTAGCCGCGCCCGTCGATGGCGCGGGTCCGCCAGGCGATGCGCCCGGGCAAGCCGGCCGGTTCCAGCGGGCCGAACGTGCCGTTCGGCGCCAGCTCGGTCACGTCGACACCCACGGGATCGAAGGAATATGAGTGCGTGCCGAGCACGCTCACGTAGAGAAACAGCCGACCTTTGAGCGCCAGCCAGCGCGGTTCGCGCAGGTCGCGGCCGAGCGAGAACTTGGCCTCCTGGCGCCAGGTTCGCTCGTCTTCGCTGCTGACGACGTTCATGACCGTGCTGTCGCCGGCGAAGTGGCTGTCGGCCGTGCGGAACGCCAGATAGGTCCGCCCGCCAAAACGGATGGCGTCGAGGTTGTTGTTCGAGCGCTTCACGTCCACGGTGGGCGGAAGCCCGTCGCTGGGGACGATGCGGCGGGTCTCGAGGACGCGCGCGTTGTGGCGCCCGGGCGCGGCGGGTGGAGGCTCCGGCACCTGGTGCGAGGCGGCCCAGGCGACCGCGTCGCACCGGCCAAACAGCAACAAGCTGACGTCCGACCAGAAGACGAACCCCGACATCAGCAACGAAACGACAATCAGCGCAAACAGCCGCCGAAACATGTGGCCGGTTAATGTGACATGCCAGCGACGAAGCGAAACCAATAACTCCGGACGAGCTGCTCGCGCGCGGTCGCGGATCGCGCGGGCCCGTTAGCTCGAGCTGGCGGCGGGCGACGGCTCGACCGAGGCCGAGAGGGCGCGTCCGACGCGGCTGCGCAGGCAGGCGACGCCGAGCACCGCCTGGAAGGCCAGCACCGTCGCCTGGCCGACCAGGCTGGCCGCCAGCACCGCCGCCTGCTGCGCCGCCACGTCTCCGGGCGCGTAGCGGGCGAAGAAGTAGATCATCGTCGCCTGCGTGGTGCCCAGCCCCTGCACGGAGATCGGCAGCACCGCGACCAGATAGACCACCGGCAGCGCCGCCAGCGCGTCCAGGACCGGCACCTGCACGCCGAAGGCGCGCATCATGGTGATCTGGAAGGCGAACAGCGCGGCGACGTGCGGCAGGCGCACCAGCAGCGCCTTCGCGTGACCCGCCAGCCCCGCGCCCAGCAGGACGTCGAACAGCGGCCGCGTGGCCAGCCAGCGCGGGCGGGCGATGACGGCGGCGACGTAGACGGCCAGCCCCGCGTAGGCCACCGCCACGATCACCTTCACGGCGTGCGGCACCGCGGGCGCGGTCGCCACGCCGAAGGTCGCGAGGAAAAGCAGCGCCAGCACGTTGATCCCCATGATCAGCAGGACGGTGGCCACCCCGCGCATGACGGGCACGCGCGCCACCCGGTGGACGAAGTAGACGATCGCGCCCTGGCCCACGTTGTAGTTGATCGCGGCCAGCAGGTAGGTGGCGCCGCGCACCAGCAAGATGTCGGCGAAGGAAAGCGGCGCCAAAAACCAGGAGAACGTCTTCCAGATCGCGAACGAGTCGCAGACGAAGAACGCCACGCCGTAGACCAGCGCCACCGGCACGGTCCAGCCTGCCGCGCCGCGGGCGGCCGCCATCACCTGACTGACGGGGATCCGGCGGAACAGCAGCACGAGCAGGCCGATCGTGACGGCCCAGGCCAGGAGGCGAATCAGGCGCTTCTGCATCTGCCCCGACACCTATCACGGGGCGGGCGGCTTGCGCAGGCCCTCCCACTCGCGCCACAGGTCGACCATGGTGGCGGTCGAGGTGGGATCGTGCAGGCGGTGGTGCAGGCGGAAGAAGACCGCGTACCGCACGTGCGGGCCGACGTTGGGCGCGGCGCCGTGGGCGAGCTGGTAGTGGGCCAGCAGCACGTCGCCCGCCCGGGCCACGAGCTGGCGCGGCGCCGGCATCGAGACCTTGGGGAACCCCTGCAGCAGCTCGTCCGTTCCGTGCGCCGCGAAGTGAGCGGCCAGCGTCCGGTGCGAGCCCGGCCAGACGGTGAAGTTCCCCTGGAACGGCCCGGTCGTGTCGCTGAGGAACACGGCCGCCAGCGCCGTGAAGTGATAGATCGTGCCCGCCGTGACGCCGTTGAGCGGCCCCGGCATGCCGTCGATGTGCGGGTAGGGATCGCGCGGCGCCGCCAGGTCCTGCGGGAACCGCAGCGCGATCTGGCCGGTCGCCGGCGCCGCCACCTGGCCGGCGCCGATGGCCGCTTCGGCCAGCGCCGCGGGGTAGAGGTCCAGGATCGGCGGCGCGGCCACGAGCTCGGGGCAGAAGGTCTGCGCGCGCAGCGTCCAGATCTGGCTCTTGTCGATTCCTTGTTCGCCGAGCGAGTGGTTGATCGCCTTCAACGCCGCGTCGATCTTGTCGCGCGGGACCAGCCCGGGGACGATCAGGTAGCCGTCGTCGAGCAGCGTCTGCTTGTCCGCGTCGGTGATCCGCACGCCGGCGGCAAGCCTATCAGACGCTACGTCGCGCTGCCGTCGGAGAGCTTGCCGGCGTGGCGGATGTCCTTGCCCTTGACCATGAAGATCGTCAGCTCGCCCAGGTTCGTGGCGTGGTCGCCGATCCGCTCCAGGTACTTGGCGATGGACTGGAGGCGCGTGGCGCGGAAGATGTTGCGCGGATCCTCCATCATGTAGGTCAAGAGCTCGCGGAAGATCTGCGTGTAGTAGGCGTCGACGTTCTTGTCGCGGTCGATCACGCGCTGGGCGCGCTCGACGTCGGCGGCCACGAAGGCGTCCAGCGCCTCGTGCAGCATCTCCTGCACCTCGTGGGTCATGTTGGGGAGATCGATGTAGGGCTTCAGCGGCGGCTCGCCGTTCAGCTCCAGCACCCGCTCGCAGATGTTCACGCCCAGGTCGCCGATCCGCTCCAGATCGGTCACCAGCTTCAGCGCGGTGGTCAGGAAGCGCAGGTCGGAGGCCACCGGCTGGCGTCGCGCCAGCACTTGCATGCACAGCTCGTCGATCGCGATCTCCAGCTGGTTGATCTTGCGGTCGACGGCGATCATCTGCTCGGCCAGCTCGCTGTCGCGATCGATCAGCGCGCGGATGCTGCCGTTGATGATGTCCTCGACCTTGGCGCCCATGAGCAGCAGCTGCTCGCGCAGGCGGCGCAGCTCCAGCTCGTACTCGCGGTTGGTGTGCTCGCGTGAGTTGTTTGCTCTGATCATCCCTGTGCCCTCAACCGAATCTGCCGGTGATGTAGTCTTCGGTCCTCGAATCGTTCGGCTTCGTGAACAACACGTCCGTGCGATCGAATTCCACCAGCTCACCCAGATAAAAGAAAGCCGTGTAGTCGGCGACGCGCGCCGCCTGCTGCATGTTGTGCGTGACGATGACGACCGTATAGCTCTCCGACAGCTCGTTGATCAGCTCTTCGATGTGCGCTGTGGCGATGGGATCCAGCGCCGAGGCCGGCTCGTCCATCAGCAGCACCTCGGGCTCGACCGCCAGCGCCCGCGCGATGCAGAGGCGCTGCTGCTGGCCGCCCGAGAGCCCCAGCGCGCTGTCGTTCAGGCGGTCCTTGACCTCTGCCCACAGCGCGGCCTGGGTCAGCGCCCGCTCGACCCGGGCGGCGATCTCGCGCGCGTCGTTCACGCCACCGATGCGGAGGCCATAGGCCACGTTCTCGGCGATCGACTTGGGGAAGGGATTCGAGCGCTGAAACACCATGCCGATCCGCCGCCGCACGGCCACCGGGTCGATCCCCTGGCCGTAGATCGGATCGCCGTCCAGCTTGACCTCGCCCTCGATCCGGCAGCCCGGGATGAGCTCGTTCATCCGGTTCAGCGAGCGCAGGAACGTCGACTTGCCGCAGCCCGACGGGCCGATCAGCGCCGTCACGTGCTGGCTGACGATGTCCATGCCGACCGGCCCGACCGCCTTCTTCTCTCCGTAGAAGACGGTCAGGTTGCGGACGACCAGCTTGGCCTCCGGCTCGGGCTTGGCGACGCCGTTCGCGCTGGCGCTCATGCCGGGGCTCCGTGCCGGCGCCGCATGCGCGCGCGGACGATCACCGCCGCCATGTTGAGCGTGAACGTCAGCGCCAGCAAGACCAGCACCGTGGCATAGAGGATCGGCTTGGTCGCGTCGACATCGGGCGACTGCGTGGAGAGCACATAGACATGGTAGCTCGGCGACATGAATTGCGATGAAAGATGATTGGGTAATTGCGGCAAAAAGTAGGCGGCGCCGGTGAACAGGATGGGGGCGACCTCGCCCGCGCCGCGGCTGACGGCCAGGATGGTGCCGGTCAGGATGCCGGGTCCCGCCTGGGGCGTGACGACGTGCATGACGGTCTGGAACTTGGTCGCGCCCAGCGCCAGCGACGCCTCGCGCAGCTCCTGCGGGACCGCGCGAAGCGCCTCTTCCGTCGCGACGATGACCACCGGCAGCGTCAACACCGCCATGGTCAGCGCGGCCCAGATCAGCGCCGGCTGGCCGTACACCTTTTCGCCGTGAAAGAAGGCCTTGTCGATCCCGTGTCCCAGGAACTGAACGAAGAACCCCAGGCCGAACAACCCGAACACGATCGACGGGACGCCGGCCAGGTTCGCCACCGCGATCCGGATCGCCCGCGTCACGGGCGAGACCGGCGACGAGTACTCGTGCAGGTAGATGGCGGTCGCCACGCCGACGGGCACCCCGGCCAGCGTCATCAGGATGACCATCTCCAGCATGCCGACGATGGCCGGGAAGATGCCGCCCTCCGTCATCCCTTCGCGGGGCGCCTCGGTCAGGAAGGCCCACGACAGGCGGGCCGTCCCGTTGTGTACGACGTCGAACAGGATGACCGCCAGGATGGCCAGGACCAGCAGCAGCGCGGCGCCGGACGCAATGGCCATCGCGCTGTCGGCCACCATGTTGCGGCGCGTGCGCCGCGCCGCCATCTGGGCCAGCGCGGCGCGGTCGCGGGTGATCTCGGACGCGGCGACGCTCACGTCGCGCTCCCCAGCTTGATCTTCATGCGGCGGATGGCCCAGTCGCCGATGGTGTTGATGCAGAAGGTGGTCAAGAACAGCAGCGTGCCGAGGAAGAACAGCACGGTGTAGTGGGCGCCCCCGAACACCACCTCGGCCAGCTCGGCCGCGATGGTGGCGGAGATGGTGCGGGTCGAATCGACGAAGCTGGCCGACACGATGGCCGCGTTTCCCGACGCCATCAACACGATCATCGTCTCCCCCACGGCGCGTCCCAGGCCCAGCGCGACGCCGGCCGCGATGCCCGGGCTGGCCGCCGGCAGGAGGACGCGGAGGATCGTCTGCCAGCGCGCGGCGCCCAGCGCCGTCGAGGCCTCGACGTAGCTGCGGGGGACGGCGCGCAGCGCCTCCTCGGCCAGCGTGAAGATGACCGGTATGACCGCGAAGGAGAGCGCGACGCCGGACACCAGCGCGTTCAGGCGCGACTCCAGGTGGAACGCGTCCTGGAACCAGGTCGCCATGACCATCAACGCGAAGAAGCCGAGCACCACCGACGGGATTCCGGCCAGCAGCTCGACCACCGGCTTGAGTATCTCGCGGGCGCGCGGGCTGGCGTACTGCGAGACGTAGACGGCGGCGCCCACGCCCAGCGGCACCGCGAACAGCATGGCGACGACGGTGACCTTCAACGTCCCGAGCAAGAGCGGCCAGATCCCGAACTTCGGGATCTCGGAGACGGGCTGCCAGATCGACCCGGCCTCGTCGTAGCCGGGCCACAGCTGCGGCACCCACATCTTCGTCATCGTCACCTCGGCGCGAACCGCGGCGCTGTAGAAGATCGGCAGCGCCTCTTTGGCGATGAACACGAGGATGAGCACGATGGCGACCACGGCCGAAATCGCCAGGCAGCGCAGCGTCCATTCGGCGAGGCGGTGCCAGAACGGGGCCGGGGCCAGCGTCAACTTGGGAGGGCGAACGGGCGGTACGCTGATTCTCGCACTGATCGTTTTTCGTCGGGCCACGGCCACGGCGCCCTCGGGTGTCGTCACCCGTGGATGAAAGCACCGCGCGTTGACGAACAGGTGCCGCGTATGTGACATCCCCGTGACACCGCCGAAGTCTGGGCCGGGGCAAAAACGGAAGCTCGAACGTTTCGACTTCGTCACAGTCATGTCACCCGCGCCGGGCACGATGCCCGGCAGAAAAGGCCCAAAAATGATCCCGCTCACCTTGACTGGAGCTCTCAGGCTCGGATTGGTCGTCGTTGGCCTGGCTGCGCTCGCGCCGCGCGGCGCGCACGCGCAAACGTCGACGCTGCCGCC
>CAZTZM010000235.1:0-6825 GCA_964618005.1 uncultured Myxococcales bacterium | reverse complement strand
TCATAGCCAGCGGCGAGCGTAGCGCGGCTTCGCCGCGCGGAGCTCATCGCGGCAGGTTCGGAACCCTTTGAGGGTTCCGAAGATCATAGCCAGCGTCGAGCGTAGCGCGGCTTCGCCGCGCGGAGCTCATCGCGGGAGGTTCGGAACCCTTTGAGGGTTCCGAAGATCATAGCCAGCGTAGCGCGGCTTCGCCGCGTGGAGCTCATCGCGGGAGGTTCGGAACCCTTTGAGGGGTCCGAAGATCATAGCCAGCGGCGAGCGTAGCGCGGCTTCGCCGCGTGGAGCTCATCGCGGGAGGTTCGGAACCCTTTGAGGGTTCCGAAGATCATAGCCAGCGGCGAAGGCCGTAGGCGATCTTCTCCAGCAGCCGCTCGAGCCATCCGCGGCGGGCGAAGGCCTCGGCCGTGAGCTCCTGGCTGGCCGCCATGTCGGCGATCAGCATCGTGCCGACCTCGGTCGCGTAGGTCTGGTCGACGACGTTCACCACCATCTCCAGGTTGTAGGCCAGCGAGCGGTGGTCGAAGTTGTAGCTGCCGATCGAGGCGAACGCGTCGTCGACCATGATCGCCTTCGTGTGCGTGACGACCTGGCTGCGGAAGATCCGCACGCCCACCGCCAGCAGCGGCCCGAACACGGACCGCGTCGCGAAGTCGAGGATGCGCTGGTCGCTGACCAAGGGGACCAGCAGGCGGACGTCGACGCCACGGGCGGCCGCCCGCACCAGGGCGCGCAGGACGCCGCGGTCGGGAACGAAGTAGGGGTTGGCGAGCAGAACCCGCTCGCGGCTCTCGCGGATGGCGTGCAGCGCGGCCCGCCGGATGGCGAACCGGTCGTGCCGCTCGCCGTTCGAGACCACCATCAGGGACACGCTGCCGGCCGGGCCGGGCGCCGGCAGCCCGTCGGGGCGCAGGCGCATGCGCCGGGGGGCGCGCCGGTTCCAGGTTCGCAGGAACGTCCGCTCCATGCGCGCCACCGCCGGCCCCTCCACGGCGACCGCGGCGTCCAGCCAGCCGTTCCCCCCGTCCGCCTGGCTGACCCACTCGTTGGAGATGTTGATGCCCCCGGTGAAGGCGATCTCCCCGTCGCAGATCAGCGACTTGCGGTGGTTGCGCCGGATGAGGGCCCAGAAATGCGGCCGCCAGAACCGGTACTTGTGATAGCCGACGACGTGGACGCCGAAGCCGCGCAGCCGCTGGAAGAAGGCCGCCGGCGTGTCGATGCAGCCGACGTAGTCGTAGAGCAGCCGCACCTGGACGCCCCGCTGCGCCGCCCGCGCCAGCGCCTCCGCAAAGCGCCGCCCGATCCCGTCGTCGCTGAAGATATACATCTCCATCGAGACGCGGGTCTGGGCCTTGTCGATCGCCTCGATCCAGGCCGGGAACGCCTCGGCGCCGTTGCGCAGCAGGTGGACCATGTGACCCGGGATCAGCGCCCGCGGGTCCTCGACGTACCGGTCGAGCGTCCGCGGCGGGGGCGTGGAATTCGGGGAGGCTGTCATTGACCGGGCCCCTCGGAGCGACTAAGGTCGGCGCCGCCGATGGGTCGTGAAGAGCATATAGAATTCCAGGGGCGCGTCATCGAGGTCTTGCCAGCTGGAAATTTTCGCATCGAGCTCGAAAACGGCCATCAGGTGCTGGCGCACTTGGGCGGCAAGCTGCGCAAGCACCGCATCCGCGTCGTGCTGGGCGACAAGGTTACCGTCGCCCTCACCCCGTACGACCCGACGCGCGGTATCGTCGTTTATCGCGGGTGAGGTCGCTCGTCGCGCCTCGAGCGGAGGTGCGACGAGGTGAGCCGATGGCGGGTCCCGGGCCGGACGGCCGTCGAGTGGGCGCGGATGCTCCTGATTGACGGGGCGGCGCGCGATCCCGCTGGGGCGCTGGGGCGGGGCGTCGCGCGCTTCGGATCCTGGCGGTCACTAGCGGCGATCACGCAGACGGAGTGGCTGCGGCTGCCGCGGCGCACCTCGGACAGCGCGCTGCGGATCGCCCGGCAGGGCTTGCGCCGGCTGGGGGCCGAGCCGATCAGCTTCGCGGCCGCGGCCGAATCGACCGGAGAGCTGGTCTCGGTCCGCGGGACCTGCGCGCCTCTGCCGGACGACCGACGGGCCGGCCAGCTCTGGCGGACGGAGACGGTCGAGGCGGGGGGCGAGCGCTGGATCGAGGAGGCTGGGCGCGACTTCGTCCTGCGCGCCGCCACGGGCGTGGCCGTGGTCCTGGTGGCCGAGGGCCGGCTGGTCAACGCCGAGCGCCTGCATGTAGGTGACGAGGTGATCGTTTTCGGGCTCGCCGACGAGACCCCCGACGGCGCCGGCCTCGGGGGCGGGGCGCCCGGGCGCGGGGGGATGATCCTGGCTCTCCGTTCGGGGCCGCGGCACCCGTTGCTCGTCAGCGTGATCAGGCGCTACGATCAAGAGGACCATGGCCCCCAAGATTGAGCTGGCCCAGGTGGCGGCGGCGTCGCCACCGGCGCTGAAGCCGCCCGTCGACCCGGCGGCGCTGGCCCACCGGGATCTCCTGGGGGGCGAGTTCTGGCGCAAGATCCCGGCCTACGCCGAGATCGGGCCGGCCGAGTTCTTCGACCACCACTGGCAGGCCAAGCACTCGATCACCAACATCCCCAAGCTGCTGGCCACGTTGTCGGGGCTGGTGTCCGACGCGTTCGTGGCCGACGCCCAGCGCGGGTTCGAGCGGGCGCCGATGTCAGTGCGCGTGTCGCCGTACCTGCTGTCGCTCATCGACTGGAGCAACCCGTACGAGGATCCGCTGCGGCTGCAGTTCATCCCGCTCGGCTCGCGCCTCTTGCCCGATCACCCGCGCCTGGATCTCGACTCGCTGCACGAGCGGGCCGACATGCCGGTCCCGGGGCTCACCCACCGCTACGTCGACAAGGCGCTGTTCCTGGCGCTCGACACCTGCCCGGTCTACTGCCGCTTCTGCACGCGCAGCTATGCCGTCGGCATCGACACCGAGGAGGTGTCCAAGTTCCAGCTGAAGGTCAACGTCGACCGGTGGGAGCAGACCTTCGCGTACATTCGCTCGCGCCCCGAGCTGGAGGACATCGTCATCTCGGGTGGTGACGCCTATCAGCTGCGCCCCGAGCAGATCACGCACATCGGCGAGTCGCTGCTGTCGATCGATCACGTCCGGCGGATGCGCTACGCGACCAAGGGGCTGGCGGTCATGCCGCAGAAGATCCTGACCGACGACGCCTGGATCGACGCGCTGACGGGCGTGGTCGAGCACGGGCGCAAGCTGCACAAGGAGGTGGTGATCCACACCCACTTCAACCACCCGCGCGAGATCACCGAGATCACCCGGGCCGCCACCGACAAGCTGTGCGAGCGCGGCATCACCGTCCGCAACCAGACCGTGCTGCAGCGCCGGGTGAACGACCGGCCGGCGGTCATGACCCAGCTGGTGCGGCGGCTCGGCTACGTGAACGTGCACCCGTATTACATCTACATGCACGACCTCGTGAAAGGGGTCGAGGACCTGCGCACCACGCTGGAGACCGGGCTCTTGATCGAGAAGGAGGTCCGCGGGGCCACGGCCGGCTTCAACACGCCGATGGTGGTGGTCGACGCCCCGGGCGGCGGCGGCAAGCGCGACGCGCACTCGTATGAGCACTACGACCGCACCACGGGCGTCTCCGTGTTCACGGCCCCCGCCGTTCACCGCGGCGTCGAGTATTTCTACTTCGACCCCATCGACCTTCTGCCGCCCGAGGGGCAGGCCCGCTGGGCCGACCCCGCCCAGCACGAGAAGATGCTCGAGGAAGCCCGCGCGGCGGCGCGGGCCAAGCCGCACGTCTGAGACCGCGCATGTCTCAAGGCTGTACCAACTGCGGGCAGAAGGGCGGGTGCGACGCGCGCAAGCACGAGATGTTCGGCGCGATCGACGAGGCGCTGGCGCGGCTCTACCCGACGCGCCGCTGGGATGAGCGCGACGACGCGGCCGGGTTCGGGGCTGGGTTGCTGGCCGGGGAGGGGGACGCGCTGGCCGCCGCGCTCTCCGCGCGCCTGAAGGCGGCCACGCTCTACCGCCCCGGCCGCCCCGAGGAGACCTGCGATTACATCTACGTCCTGTGCCTGGGGCGGCCGCCGTCGCTGGTGGAGCTACGCGAAGCGGCGGTCGACCAGGCGGCCGAGCGCGCGGTGCGCGCCGCGATCGCCGACGGGCCGCTGACCGAGGTCTACCTGCGCGTCGCGCTGTCGACGCTGGCGCCGTTCGCGGCGGTGCAGGAGGCGGTCGTCTCGGCCGCCGCCGACCCGGTTGATGGCAGCCTGACCATCACCGAGGCGCCGCGGGCCGGAATCTTCGATCCCAACCTGCTGCGCCGGCTGCAGGCGCTGGTCGCCGTGCTGGCGGAGCGGCGGATCCGCCACCTGGACTTCGGCGAGATCGTCGAGCCGCCGGCCGGTTTCGATCCGGGCGACTACGCCGCCGAGTACGGCGGTCAGCCGGGGATCGCGAACTACCTCTTCTATCCGCAGCCGCCGGCCGCCGTGTCGACGGTGATCCTCACCTGAGCTTGGCGGTCAGCTCGGGCATCATCCCGGTCGCCATTGCCTTGGCCCGGCGCTCCTCGGGCGCGTCGTAGCGCCCCACCGGGGCGGCCGCCACCTCGTCGAGGAGCTTCTTGGCCTCCGCCGTCCGATCGGTCTCCAGGTAGACGCCCGCAAGGTAGACCCGGGCCCGCAGGGCGGCGGGATTGATGACCAGGGCGCGCTGCAGGTGCGACTCGGCCTGCTTGCGATCCCGTTTCGGCCAGGGGAGCTTCTCGAAGAAGCGTCCCCAGGCGGTCTCGACCCCGCCGGCCTGGTAGCGGTCGTCGAGCGCGGTGGCGCGCCCGAGCCGGTCGCGGAACTTCCCCTCCAGCCCCGACGACAGGGCCTTCATCACACCAAGGCCCAGCACGTAATTCCCCATGCAGACGGCGGCCCAGTAATAGCCGGCGACGTCGTTCGGGTTGGCGGCGATGGCGCGCTCGGCGATGTCCCAGCCCTCCTTGCCCCAGCGTGAGCGCTGGTCGCGGGGCAGCCCCGGATCGTCGGCGATCCAGAAGTCGGCGCGCGCCGCCCGCCAGAGCACGCCGAAGTCGTTGGGCGCGCGGGCCAGCGCCGCCTGGAGCAGCCGCTGCTCGTCGGCAAACGCCGTCCGATCGTCGCGCCGCCGGTGTAAATCGTCGATCCGGGCCAGCGAGACCGAGAGCGGGGCCGGGACGGCGGTCGCCGGCAGCGCGCCGGCGTCGCCACCGTCGGGAGCTCCGACCGCGCCGGCGTCCACCAACAAAGTGACGGCGGCAGCGACGGTTAGGAGGTTCACGTGAGAATTATATAGGTTATGCTGGCGCCAGCCCGACGAGGAGGACGCCGTGCCCGATCAGACGAACCCAGCTGAGCTCCGCGCCGAGCTCAAGTACGACAACAAGGTCCTGGAACTTCCGGTGGTGGTCGGGACGGAACAGGAGCGGGCCATCGACATCGCCAAGCTGCGCGCGCAGACCGGCCTGGTGACGATCGATCCGGCGTTCATGAACACCGCCTCGACCAAGAGCGCGATCACCTTCCTCGACGGGGAGCAGGGGATCCTGCGCTACCGGGGCATCCCGATCAACGAGCTGGCCGAGAAGTCCACCTTCGTCGAGGTCTCCTACCTGTTGATCTACGGCCACCTGCCGAACAAAGCCGAGCTGGCCGCGTTCTCCGAGCAGCTCACCCGCCACTCGATGATCCATGAGGACATGAAGCGGTTCTACGACGGCTTCCCGGGGTCGGCGCATCCGATGGCGATCCTCTCCGCGATGGTCCTGACGCTCTCGAGCTTTTACCCCGAGGCGCTCGACGTGAAGAACCGCGCGGAGCAGGACCACACCATCGCGCGCCTGATCTCGAAGATGCGCACGATCGCCGCCTTCTCGTTCAAAAAGTCGATCGGGCAGCCGTTCGTCTACCCCAAGAACAACCTCAGTTACTGCGCGAACTTCCTCAACATGATGTTCTCGGTCCCGGCCGAGCCGTACGAGATCGACGAGGAGATCGTCAAGGTCCTGAACCTGCTGCTGATCCTCCACGCCGATCACGAGCAGAACTGCAGCACCTCGACGGTGCGGGTGGTCGGCAGCTCGCAGGCCAACCTGTTCGCCTCTATTTCGGCCGGCATCTGTGCGCTCTGGGGGCCCCTGCACGGGGGCGCCAATGAAGAGGTGCTCACGATGCTGGAGGCGATCAAGGCCGACGGTGGCGGACCGCAGAAGTTCGTCGACCTGGCCAAGAAGAAGGACTCGGGCTTCCGCCTGATGGGCTTCGGCCACCGCGTCTACAAGAACTACGACCCCCGCGCGAAGATCATCAAGGTCGCCGCGGACAAGGTCATGAAGAAGATGAAGCAGCCGGATCCGCTGCTCGACATCGCCAAGACGCTGGAAGAGGCGGCGCTGAGCGATCCGTACTTCGTCGAGCGCAAGCTGTACCCGAACGTCGACTTCTACAGCGGCATCATCTACCGGGCCCTCGGCATCCCGACGAACATGTTCACCGTCATGTTCGCCATCGGCCGCACCCCCGGCTGGATCGCTCACTGGAAGGAGATGAGCGAGGACTCCAACACCAAGATCGCGCGCCCGCGCCAGATCTACACGGGCCCCGAGCTGTCGCACTACGTCCCGATGGACAAGCGCTAGGCGGGGCAGACCCTCTCCCGGGCCTACGCCCCCGGTCGGAGGGGGTCCTCCGGCGCTACTTCGAGGCCGCGGGCGCAGCAGCCGGGGCGGCGGCCTTCGCCGGCGCGGGCGTCGTCGCGGCCGGCTTGGCGGCGGCGGGCG
>CAZTZM010000234.1:0-9842 GCA_964618005.1 uncultured Myxococcales bacterium | reverse complement strand
CCGACGAACCTGTCGTGCGCCTCCTGCCACGATCCCGCCCACGCCGGCACCGACGACACCTCGATGCCCAACACGCTCTCGATCGGCGCGGGCATCTACGACGTGAACGGCCAGCAGACCGTGAACGCGGCGTTCTACCCGCTGCTGTACTGGAACGGCCGCAGCGATTCGCTCTGGTCGCAGGCCATGGCCGTGAGCGAGTCGGGCTTCTCGATGAACGGCACGCGCCTGCAGACGTTCTGGACGATCGTGCAGTACTACCTGCCGGCCTACAACGCGGTGTTCGGCGACGCGCGGTTTCCGCTGCCCGATCGGATCTCGACCGCCGACTTTCACCCCACCGGAAAGCCGGCGGCCAGCAAGCCGGCGGACTGCACCGGCAGCACCGACTACTACGACTGCACGCTGGACGACACCCGGCGGGCGATCGTCGACCAGGTGTTCGTGAACTTCGGCAAGGCCATCGCCTGTTACGAGGCGCTGCTCGGCAGCACGAACGCGCCGTTCGACAGGTTCGTGAACGCCGGGCCCGGCTCGGGCGTCATCTCCGCGGCGGCCGAGCGCGGCGCCATGCTGTTCGTGGGCAAGGCCTCCTGCGTCGACTGCCACAACGGGCCCATGCTCTCCGACGGCAAGTTCCACAACATCGGCGTCCCGCAGTCCGGCGAGCACGTGCCGACGCTGGCCGACTGCCCGGCCTCGCCGGCCGACGCGGGCTGCGTCTGCGTCCCGAGGAGCGAAGGGTCCGCCTGCGAGCCGGCGGGCGCCTGGGCCGGCGCGAAGAAGCTCGCCGGCGAGACCGAGGCCGCGCACGTGGAGGCCAACTTCCGGCGCGACTCGATCTGGAGCGACGCGCCCGACGCGGGCGAGCCGTTCGCGACCACGCTCATCGGTCCGGTTCCCGACGGCGGATCCGACTCCGACCCCGACCCGTCGCTGAAGGGGGCCTGGCGGACGCCCAGCCTGCGCGACGTGGCGATCACGGCGCCCTACATGCACGACGGCTACTACCAGACGCTCACGCAGGTCGTGCAGCACTACAACATGGGCGGCGTCGCGGGCGCCGGGAACACCTTCCAGCTCCCGGTGTGCGGCGCCCAGGACGCCGGGCCGTGCATGGCGGCCGACGCCGGCCAGAGCGTTCCGCACCTGGCGGCGGAGATCAAACCGCTCGATCTCACCGACGAGGAGATGGCCGACCTGGTGGCGTTCCTGCAAACGCTGACCGGTGAGCCGACCAACCCCGGCGTGATCTCGGCGCCCGCGCTGCCGGCCACCAGCGGGCTCGACGGCAGCCTGGCCGACGGGGGCGTGGTGCTGAACCCCGGGGGCGATCCGCTGGACGCCGGGGTGACGCCGTGACCCGCGCCCGGATGATCGCGACCGCCCTGGTGAGCGCGGTGCTGGCCGCCGGCACGACGGCCCGCGCCCAGATCGCCGTCCCGCCGCTGCCACCGCTCCCCGTCATCCCGCCGCTCGAGGCGCCGCCTTCGGCCACCGAGGCGCCACCCCCGCCCGCCGCGGAAGAAGCCGCCGCGCCCCCGGCCGAGGAGGACCAGAGCGGGCAGGACGATCACGCGCAGATTCAAGACCTTCGCCAGAAGCTGGAGGAGCTGAACAGCCGCCTCGAGCAGCACACCCTCCAGATCGCCACCTTGCGCCGTCCGATCGTCAGCGTGGGCGGCTACGTCGACTTCGGCTTCTTCGTGCCCGAGGGGAGCGGCGTCGGCATCATCCAGGACGAGGGGCCGAACCGCGCGTTCCCCCAGGATGCCAACAAGTACGCCTGGGTGTTCCTGGGCGACCTCCTGGCGCCGACCGTGAACTCGCGCGGCGAGGTCCCCAGCCTGGGGAATTTCCCGGGCGTCGATCGTTTCGACAGCATCGACTCCGACGGCGCGGCCAGCTTCATCGTGAACGAGGTGAACCTGACGCTGAACGCGGCGGTGGCGCGAAACGCGCTGGCCACGGCCAGCGTCGACTTCATGCCGCGCTCCGGGCACGACTTCTCGATCGGCGACTTCATGGAGGTCGACCTGGCCCAGCTCGAGTGGATGCCGACAGAGTCGGGCCGCACGTCGATCTTCGTCGGCAAGTTCGAGTCGGTGGTGGGGATCGAGTACCGCGACCGCAAGTCGACCCAGCGGTTCGGCGTCACCCCGTCGCTCATCTCCCGCTACACGACCGGGACGCCGCTGGGGCTCAAGGTGCGCAGCAAGTTCGGCGATGACGATCGTCTGGTGATCGCCGCGGCGGTCACCAATGGGTCATCGACCACCGAGCAGTTCCATTTCTACGACGAGATCGACAGCAACTCCGGCAAGACCGCCAGCGGCCGCCTCTCGGTGCGCCCGCTGCCGCTGGACCTGGAGATCGGCGTGTCGGGCTCGTGGGGACCGCAGGACCACGCCGTCGACAACACGAACGCCATGTGGTTCCTGGGCGGCGATCTGCTGGCGCACCTGGGGCCGCTCGACGTCAAGGCGCAGTTCCTCAAGGGGGGCGCGCCGGGCGAGACCGGCCCGGCGGTCGCGGATCCCAACCACCGCCCGTACGGCCTGGCGCTGCACTACGGCTGGTACGTCGAGCTCGACTGGATGGTGACGCCGGTGTTCGGCCTGCTGGGGCGCGGCGAGATGCGAGACGCCGACATCTGGCTGGGCGACGCCAACCTGCCCGGCGGCGGCGACCGCCTTTACATCACGCGCGAGTGGCGCGCGACCGGCGGCGCCCGGGTCGTCGTGAACGATCACGTCGTGGTCAAGGCGGAGTATCTTCACAATGGCGAGTACGGTCACGTCCCGCAGATCCCCAACGACACGTTCACGAGCTCTCTGGTCCTCTCCTACTGAAATCGGAGCTCCCACATGAGTGCCACCCATACCCGCCGGCGCCCGCAGCGCCGGCCTCTCGCCGTCGCGGGGCTGTGCGCGTCGCTGGCGCTCGGCGGCCTGGCCTTCGGGCCGCGGGCTGCCCACGCTCAGGGTCAAGCCCAGGGCCAGGGTAAGGACCTGCCGCCGCCCACGGGCGCCGACTTCGCCCGTCTCGAGCGCGAGGTCGCCGAGCAGCGCCAGCTGCTCATCCAGGTCATGCAGGTCGAGCAGGAGCGCTACGACATCCTGCTCAAGCTGCTACAGGGGAACGGCCAGGCGCAGCCGGGGGCGTCGTTTCCCACCATGCCGCCGGTCCCCGCCGCGCGCGCGAAGACCGCCGCGGCACCCGTTCCGCCCGTCGAGCCGGAGGCGCCCGCGCCGCGCGAGAGCACGGCGCTGGCGGTGGTCAGCGGCCGCGTCCAGGTGCGCGGCGGCTCGGCCCACGAGACCTACGTCTACCTCGATCAGATCCGCGGCGCCCCGGCGCACGGCAAGACGGTCGAGATCAAGCAGAAGGACAAGCAGTTCTCACCGCGCGTGGCGGTGGTCCAGCGCGGCACCACGGTGATGTTCCCCAACTTCGACTCGATCTACCACAACGTCTTCTCGACCTCGGAGCGCAACAGCTTCGACCTGGGCGCCACGCGCGGCGGCGACACGCCCCGCTCGGTGGTGCTGTCGAACCCCGGGGTGGTCGAGATCTTCTGCAACATCCACTCGCGAATGAGCGCGTCGATCCTGGTCGTGCCGAGCCCCATCTACGCCAAGGTCGGCGCCGACGGCGGCTTCCGGCTGGAGAACGTCCCGGTCGGCGCCCGGCGCTTCGTCGCCTGGAGCCCCGGCATGAAGGCCGCCTCGCAGAAGATCGAGGTCACGCCGTCGGGCGCGCAGGCCAACTTCACGCTCGACGAGCAGCCGGTCACCGCCCACCTCAACAAGCTGGGGCAACCCTACGGCTCGTACAAGGAGTAGGCGGGCATGAAGGCGCGCGGCGGAGCGACGATCGGGGTGGCGATCTGCGCCGTCGCCGCCGCCGTGGCCGGCGCGCGCGCGGCGATGACCTGGGGCGGGCGTCCCGGCGAGGCCGCGGCGCCGCCCCGCAACGACGCCGCGATCGCCGAGGCGCGCACGCGCGTGTCGGCCGCCCTGGCGACCCGCACGCACCCGCTGGAGGCCGAGGTGGCGCGCGGCGCCGAGATCCCCGAGCTCAAGGCCGCGCTGAACCAGCAGGTCGACGGCCCGACGATCCTCGACCTGTTCGACACGGAAGATTGGTGGGCGCCGTTCCGGGCGCGCGCCGTCGCGATCGCCGTCGGCGATCACCTGCTCGCCGTGCGCGGCGACAAGACGCTCCCTTTTCCCGCGGGCCTGATCGCGCGCGCCGCGCAGTCGGGGGTGGCGGCCGGCGTGCTGGCCGGCGGGCACCCCCTGGTCGCCGCGGTGGCGCCGATCGCGCTGCTTCACGCCGACGAGCGCACCTGGCTGGTGCTGGCGGCGCCGCTGGACGTGGAGGCGCTGGCGCACGAGATCGGCGGCCCGATCGCGCTCTCCGACGGGCACCGGGTCGTGGTCTCCACCGGCGACGAGACGCAGAAGGCGGCCTTCGTGCGGGTGATCGGGCAGGAGACCGCCGGCAGTGCGCCGACCGATGGGGCGCTGGCGATCGCGGTGCCGACGTCGGCCAACCTCTGGCTCTGGACACTGTCGCGCGCGCCGGCCCCGGTCGCGACGCCGGCGCCGCTTTCGGGCGATCCGCGGCTCTGGCTCGGGCTGGCGGGCCTGTTCGCGGTCGGCGCGGCTTTCTTCGCGCGCTCGCGCGCGCGCGGACCGGGGGCGGCGGCGTCGTCGGCCCAGACCCCCGCCGGCTTCGAAACGGTCCGGTCGTCCGCGCGCACGACGGCCCTCTCGCCGCCGGACGACTCTGTCCCGTCTGTCCCGGGCGGGACCGCTTATCTGCCCAACGTCGACCCGGCGGCTGCCGAGGCGCCGCGCTCGACCATGCGCATGGGGACGCGGCCCACGCCGACCGGGTCGAACACGTTCGGCCGCTACCGGCTGCTGCGCCGGATGGACGGCGGCGGCATGGCGGACATCTACGCAGCCGCTCTGCACGGCGCGGAGGGTTTTCGCCGCGTGTTCGTCATCAAGCGGCTGCGCCCCGAGCTGGCGCGCATTCGCACCGCGGTCGAGCAGTTCATCGACGAGGCCCGGCTGGGCTCGCAGCTCACCCACCCGAACATCGTCCCCGTCCTCGACTTCGGGAAGGTGGGCGACGAGTACTTCATGGCGCAGGAGTACGTCGTCGGCCGCGACATCGGCCGGCTGCTGCAGCGCCACTTCGAGCGGACCGGCAAACCCCTCGGCGAGCGGCTGATGCTGTACATCGCCCACGACGTGCTCGACGCGCTGGCGTTCGTGCACACGGCGACCGACACCAGCGGGAAGTCGCTGGGGATCGTCCACCGCGACATCTCGCCCGGCAACATCATGGTGACCGCCCGGGGCGAGGTGAAGCTGTTCGACTTCGGCATCGTCAAGGCCGACACCCGCGTCTCGAAGACCGAGGCCGGCGTGGTCAAAGGCAACGTCGGCTTCATGTCGCCCGAGCAGGCGCGCGGCCAGGCCGTCGATCCCCGCTCGGACCTGTTCTCGCTGGGCCTGGTCATCTATTACGGCCTGCTCAACGAGCAGATCTATCCAGGCGGCGGAACGTTCGAGCAGCTGCTGGAGGCCGCCTCGGGCCCGACGCCCGAGCAGATGGCGAAGACCGACGCCCTGCCGCTCACGTCACCGATCCTGCGGCGCGCCCTGGCCGTCGATGCGGCTGCCCGCTACCAGACCGCCGGCGAGTTCGCCGCGGACCTGGCCCCCTTCATTTCGGGCGCCCGCGCCGAAGCCGCGGCGCTGATGCAGCAGCTGTTCGGCGACGAGCTGCGACTGCCAGCGACTGATTAGCTCCATTCGCGGCGCCGCTCCCGGTCCTCAGGGTCCGGTCAGGTCGTCGGTGGCGAGCGCGTGGTACCGCATCCGGCCGTCCGCTGAAACCCTGATCATGGACGGCGCACCGCACAACCCCTGGCCCCCGGGTCGTGTAGAATCGCCGCTCCGTCGGGACCCGGATTGGTGCTTCCTCCGTGGCGGCGTGAATTGTCTGACGGAACGGCCATCTCGATGGCCACCAACAGGGACGCTCGTATCAGCGGCAGCCGCCGCCGTTCACACAGGAAGGAAGCCATGCGTTGCTCTAGCCTCGCCCTCGTCACCACCGCGATTTGCGCGATCCTGGCCGCGGGCTGCGGCAGCCCCTCGACCGGCACCACCGACGAAACGGGGAGCGGCGGCGCCTCGGGCGGGTCGAGCGGCGAGACCGGTGGCACCACAACAGGCACCGGTGGCCGCGCGGCGACCGGCGGGACCACCGGAACCGGCGGCGCGATCGGCACCGGCGGCGCGACGGCCACCGGCGGCGCCACCGGCACCGGCGGGGTCAAAGGAACCGGCGGCGCGACCGCCACTGGCGGCGCCACGGCCACCGGCGGCGCGACGGCCACCGGCGGCGTCAAAGGAACCGGGGGCGCGACGGCCACCGGCGGCACGACCGGAACCGGCGGCGCCAAGGCCACCGGCGGCGCCACCGGAACCGGCGGCGCCAAGGCCACCGGTGGCACGACCGGAACCGGCGGGGTCTCGGGGACCGGCGGCAGCACCGGAACCGGCGGCGCGATGGCCGCTGACAAGGTCTTCAACCCGTGCCGCTTCCACTTCGGGACGATCGACACCATCGCCAAGCAGAACCCGTCGATGATCCCGCAGCTCGACTTCTTCACGCCCGGCTGGATGGGTCAGAGCGACACGTTCGACATGAGCTCGGTCTGCACCGAGGCCAACGCGGGTGGCGCGCTGGCCAGCCAGGTCCCGGTGATCGTCGCCTACGTCGCCGCGTTCTACGTCAAGCGGCACGACGGCCTGTGCGACTGCAACGTCACCACCTGCGGCGCCAACAAGGATCTCTGTCACCAGGGCGCGGCCGACATCACCGCCGCCATGAGCAGCATCCTGAACGTCTACAAGAGCTACGCGCAGGGCTTCGCCAGCTGCTACGGCACCACGCGCCCGATCGTGTTCGAGATGGAGCCCGACTTCTACCAGTACACCGGCAGCACCGAGACCTCGCCCTGGACGTTCCAGCAGGCGGGCCAGATCATGGGGCAGTTCGTGGCGGCGATTAAGCAGTACTTGCCGAACGCGGCGTTCTCGATGGACATCTCACCCTGGGTCGGGACCAACAACAACACCGGCAGCGACGGCTCGGACAACGGCAAGAACTGGTACTCGAACTTCGACATGACCCAGTTCACGTTCATCAACACGTCGGGCGGCAGCACCGACGCCGCCACGGCCAAGATCCGCGGCGACGCGATGACCTGGGCCGGCGTCAGCCAGGTGACGGGCAAGCCGATCCTGGCCGACACCGGCTACGGCATCAACGGCAGCTCGGCCGGCCCCGACCCGGCCTGGGACAACGTCGCCAACATCAACGCCCGAATCGCCGACGGCGTCATCTCGATCAGCCAGTACAACCCGTCATCGACCTGGGGCACGACGATCTCCGGCAACCGGGCGTCGATCAACATGCCCAAGTTCTGCCCGTAGGCCAGGCGACTCAGTCTATCGGGCCGATCTTGAAGGTGTCCCAGGCGGGGGTGTGGTTGCTGGTGGTGGAGTCCTGGTTCCAGACGTAGATCGCCGGGTAGGTGGCCAGCGGACCGGCCTCGGGCTGGACGACGGCGGTCATGTAGAGCTGGCCGCGCGTGGGCGAGACGTCGTAGCGATACGACGAGAAGATCAGCCAGTAATACTTGTCGCCGTTGACGTTGGCGACCACGGGCGACCATTTGGCCCATGAGTTGTCCCACCCGGTCTTGGTCGGGTAGACGGTGGGGTTCGGCGTGACGGCGGGCGTGCAGGCGGGGGGATCGTTGGCCAGCAGGCGCGTGGCCGTGCCGCCGGCGCTGGGGACGACCCACACCTCGGCGGCCGGGTTGAAGTACATCCCGCCGTCGTAGGGCTCGCCGGTCGGCGTGACGTTCGCGTCGTCCTGCGACAGCCGGTTGAAGGCGATCAGTTGATCGTCCGGCGAGAACGACGGGTAGTACTCGGCGTAGTTGGGGTCGGAAGCACCGGAGACAGGCTGCGCAACACCGCCCGCGCGATCGCCATAGGGGACGGTGTAGAGGTCGGCGGTGCCCACGCCCAGACGCCCATCCTGGTTGGCGTTGGTCGACGTGTAGACGATCTGCGTCCCGTCGTGGCTGAAGCTGGGCGCGGCGGCGCCGGCCGGGTCGCCTTGCCGCGCGATGGTTCCCGTCGCGCCGGAGTCGAGCTCCATCCAGATGAGGCTGGCGTTCGGGTCGACCGCCTGCGCGCTGAGCGTGGTGACGCCGACGTGGTCGCCCGTGGCCCAGTGGCCGGCGGAGAAGCTGATGATGCCGTGCCAGTAGGTGGTGAGGGTCTCGCCGCCCGCCGTTCCAAGAAAAGACGGCATCGCCCCCACCGAATCCGACTCGACCGAGGCCAGCGCGTTCGGCCAGGGGTAGTTGCCGGTGAACCCGACGTAGCTTCCGTCCGGGGTCGCGGTGTGACAACCAATGCAGCCCATCTGCACGCCATTTGCCGTCTCCTGGATCTGAGGGACCGTCAGCACGGACGTGACGCTCTCCTCGCCGACGGAGAAACCATAGAGCTGCGTGTTGCTGGTGTTCGAGGCGTCGAACCCGCGCAACGCCCAGTAGACCATCGTCCCGGCCGCGCCCGCGGGCGCGATCGAGAACGACGCGCTGCTCGGCGCCGACAGCCCGGCCGGACCGTTCGTCCGCACCGTGACCGTGATGGACGGTCCGACGACGTGCGCCGCCAGGTTGGCCCAGGTGTTCTCGTCCAGCGCCCAGTTGTCCTCGGCCGTGTAGACGACCAGATCGTTCGACTCCATCCCGGTGTGGAACCGGATCTCGAGCAGCGTGGCGCCGGGCGCGCTGACCTTCACGCGCGGCCTCAGCCAGTTGTTGGGGAACAGCGACCCGTCCTCGGGCTCGGTCAGGCACGGCGCCGGGGCCGTTCCGCTGCCGCTGAACTGACCGGCGGCGTTGCTCGCCGCGCCGCCGGCCACGATCGGCGTCGACGGAAAGTCGGTGCAGAGCGTGGCGCAGGCCTTGACCGTCACGGGCGGCGTGGTGGTGGTCCCGGAGGACGACTTGTCGTGCGCCGTCCCCGGGGTGAAGGCGCACGCGCCGAGCAGGCCGAGACCGAGCGACAGGCCGACGAGCGGAGAGCGCATGACGCCGCCGTTCACTCCGACCACAAGGCCCCGATGCCGATCGTGCCGCCCCCCTCCCCGCCGCCGCAGCAGCTGCAGCCGCAGATCCCGTTGTCACAGACCAGCGAAACGCAGCTGCCGTTGTTGCAGGTCTGGCCGCAGCCGCAGCTGGGCGAGCAGGTCTTCGTCGGGCACGTCCCGTTCGTGCACATGCCGCCGTTCGTGCAGCCGCACTTGCCGCCGCAGCCGTCGTTGCCGCCGCAGGTGCCGTCCTTCGGACAGCTCGGCGTGCAGCAGCTGCCGCCGTACAGGACCGAGCCGCTGGCACAGCCGCAGGTCTTCCCGCAGCCGTCGGACTGACCGGCGCGGCTGCCGTTGGCGGGACAGTTGGGCGTGCAGCAGCTGCCCATGTATGTCATCGCGCCCATCGGGCACGAGCACATCCCTCCGCAACCGTCCGACTTGCCCGCGTCGCTGCCGTCCTTCGCGCAGGTCGGCGTGCAGCAGCTGCCGCCGTACAAAACCTCCGCGCTCGGGCAGCCGCACGTCTTCCCGCACCCGTCGGACTGCCCGCCTCGGCTGCCGTCCGTCGGGCAGTTCGGCGTGCAGCAGCTGCCCATGTACGTCATCGAGCCCATCGGGCAGGCGCACATCCC
>CAZTZM010000233.1:0-13478 GCA_964618005.1 uncultured Myxococcales bacterium | reverse complement strand
GGGCGCCGCCCTCGCGCGCCAGCGCGTCGGCGCCGGCGCCCACCAGCAGCACGTGGGACGTCCGCTCCATGACCAGGCGCGCCGCCCCGATCGGGTTCTTCACCTCGCGCACGCAGCCGACCGCGCCGGCGCGGCCGTCGCCACACATGACGGAGGCGTCGCACTCGACCTCGCCGTCCAGCGTGAGCGCGGACCCGAAGCCGGCGTTGAAGAGCGGATCGTCCTCCAGGCAGACCACCGCGGCGATCGCCGCCTCCAGCGCCGAACCGCCGCCCCGCAGGATCTCGAACCCGGCGCGCGCCGCCGCCGCGCAACCGTCGGCGTGGGCCTCTCCATCGGCGGCGTCAGCGAGCAAGCCGGCGCCGCCGTGGACGATCAGCGACGGGATCATCAATCGCCGCTGGAGGCGGCCGGCGTTTCGGGCGCCGGCGTGGCGGCCGGCTTGTCCCCCGCCTCCAGATAGAAGCGCGAGATGTCGGCCTCGTCGAGCAGGCCGACCACCTGGCCGTCGGCGTCGATCACCTGAATCTCGCGCAGCTTCTTCGACAGCATCGTCTCGGCGGCCGCGCGCAAGCTGGTGCTGGGGCTGACGGAGAACGCGCGCGCCGCGATCGGGATACCGCTGACCGAGACCATGCGCATCACCGTCCCGACCCGCGCCTCGCTGAGCAGGTCGGGGATGATCGCCTTGTGCACGGGCGACTCGCGCTGGGTTGCGACCTGCGCCGTGTAGAGCGAACGCTTGCGCAGCGCCACGAACGCGATCCCCTCGGCCAGCATCAGCGGCACCAGCAGGTCGTAGCTGCCCGCCAGCTCGCACACCAGAACCAGCGACGAGAGCGGCGTGTGCGAGACGCCGCCGTAGAACGTCCCCATCGCCACCAGCGCGAACGCCCCCGGGTCGATGCGCGGATCGTGCAGGAGCAGCTGCGCCACGCGGCCGAAGGCGCCGCCGAACAGGCCGCCGATCACCAGCGTCGGCGCGAAGTCGCCGGCGCTGCCCCCGCTGCCGATCGTCAGCGAGGAAGAAATGATCTTGGCCAGGCAGAGAAACAGCAGCAACAGCGCGCCCCACCATCCGAGCGGCAACCAGGCGGCGCCGGTGATCGCCACCTGGACGGCGCCGTAGCCGCCGCCCAGCAGCCCCAGCCCCTGGCCCGGCTGCGCCAGCCGCCAGCCGACGAACGCCACGATCGGCACGCAGAAGACGCCCATCGCCAGCCCGCCCAGGCCGGGGCGCGCCCACATCGGGATGGTGAGCCCGGCGGTGATGCGCTGGACCGCCCGCAGCGCCGAGAGGAACACCACCGCCAGCATCGACACCAGCAGCGCCAGGACGCCGTACAGCCAGAGGTGCTTGATGATGAACGGGAACCGGCCCGGGTGCGCGAACAGCGTCGACTCGCCGAAGATCGAGATGACGACCGAGTAGGCGGTGACGCTGGCCAGGACCGCCGGGATGAGGGCGTCGGACTCGAAGTCGTCGCGATAGAGAACCTCGACCGCCAGCAGCGCGGCCCCCAGCGGCGTGCGGAAGACCGCCGCGATCCCGGCCGCCACGCCGGCCACCATCAGGATGCGCCGCTCGGCCACCTCGACGCCCAGCACACGGGCGCAGAGCGAACCGAGAGCGCCGCCGATCTGCATCGTCGGGCCCTCGCGGCCGCCCGAGCCGCCCGTCCCCAGCGTGAAGATCGAGGCCAGCGCCTTCACCCAGGTGACGCGCTTGCGGATCGTGCCGCCGTGGTGATGAAAGGCGTCGATCATCGCGTCGCCGCCGCCGCCGTAGGTCTCGGGCGCCAGCTGGGAGATGATGCCGGCCACCAGCGCGCCGGCCGCCGGCAACAGCGCCAGCAGCCAGGGCCGGAAATGCGCCACATGGCCGATGCCGGGCAGGAACGTCTCCCCGCTGGCCCGCAGCGGCATGTAGCCGCCGACGTCCTCCAGCACCAGCCGCTGGACCAGCTCCAGCGTCGCGAAGAACGCGGCGCCCATCAGCCCGGCGGCCAGGCCGACCAGGCTGGCGTGGAACAGGGTGCGACCGACCAACCGCAGGTCGGGCGGCGTCGCCTCCTTGAGGATGGTCGTCAGGAACTCGCGGCCAACCGCCCTCTTCATCGCGACGACCCCGATATTATGCCTGTGGTATACGGTGCCTGCACCAAATTCCATGGCTGCCGCCGCCTTTTACGACCTCGACGGAACTCTGGTTCGCACCAACCTGGTCCATGCGTTCGCCTTCGCGGCGCGGAACCAGCAAGGGATCCTGAAGAGCGTGACGAAGACCGTCGCCACGCTGGTCAGCGTGCCCTTTTTCGTGACGACCGACTTCTTCAATCGGCGTCTCTTCAACGACATCTTCTTCGTGCGTTACAAGGGCGAGTCGGAGGACCGGCTGCGCAGCCTGTCGGAGGACCTGTTCGACAAGGTCCTGCGCAAGTCGATCTACCCGGGCGCCTACGAGCTCATCGACAAATCGCGTCAGCTGGGTTTGCGGCAGGTGCTGGTGACGGGCGCGCTGGACCTGACGGTCGGCCCCCTCGCCAGGCACCTCAAGATCGACGACTATGTGACCAACCGGCTGGAGTTCGTGGACGGCTACGCCACCGGACGGTTGCTGCCCCCGGTCATGGCGGCGGCCACCAAGGCCAGCTGGATGCGGACCTACGCGGAGAAGGAGAAGCTCAACCTGTCGGATTGCTACGCCTACAGCGACAGCATGAGCGACCTGCCCATGCTATCCGTGGTGGGGCACCCGACCGCCGCAAATCCGGACATCCGCCTGCGCAACACGGCCCTGCAGCACGACTGGCCCATTTTGGACCTGAGATGAAGACTCAATGAGAGAACGCGCCCCCAAGGTTCTTCGCGGCCCGGTCCCGCGTAACAAAGAAGACGATCAGGTCGTCTACATCGACGGCGACTCGGCCCCCCGGGTCCTGTTCTCGGGCGAGGACCTCCTTTTGGAGGACCTGCCGATCGGGACCCGCGTCATCTACCCGAAGCCGCCCATCGAGGGGCTGGCCAACCCGGGCGCCGCGATCCGCTATGCGCTGAACCACCCGCTGGACGCCGACCCGCTGTACGCGCAGCTGGCGCCCGGCATGCGCGTGACGATCGCGGTCGACGACATCAGCCTGCCGCTGCCGCCGATGACCACGCCGGACATCCGGCAGACCATCATCGAGATCCTGCTGGAGCTGCTGGACGCCAACGGCGTCGACGACGTTCACATCGTCATCGCCAACTCGCTGCACCGCCGGCTGACCGAGGCCGAGATGCGGCGCATGGTCGGCTCGAAGATTCACGAGGCGTTCTACCCGGACCGCTACTACAACCACGACGCCGAGGATCCCGACGGGATCGTGTCGCTGGGGAAGACCGACCACAACGAGGCGGTGAACATCAACCGCCGCTGCGTGGAGAGCGACCTCGTCATCTACGTGAACATCAACCTGGTCCCCATGGACGGCGGCCACAAGTCGGTGGCGGTCGGCCTGTGCGACTACGAGAGCCTGCGCCCGCACCACGAGCCGCAGACCATCCGCGACTCCGACAGCTACATGGATCCCAAGCGGTCCATGCTGAACACCAAGGTCGAGCGCCAGGGCGCGCTGGTCGACCGGCACATGAACGTCTTCCACATCGAGACGGCGCTGAACAACCGGATCTACGCCGGCCCCACCGCCTTCCTGTCGAAGAACGAGGACGAGTTCACCGAGTTCGACCGCCTAAAGTTCGAGGCGATGCGCTGGACGCTGTCGAAGCTGCCGCGGGCGGCGAAGCGGAAGCTGTTCCAGTCGATCCCGGCCCAGTACCAGATGGTCGCCTGCTACGCCGGCAAGACCGAGCCGGTGCACGAGCGGATCCTGAAGCACTGCTGGGACCAGTACGGCGTCCACGTGCGCGGCCAGGCCGACGTGCTGATCTGCCCGGTGCCGTTCGTGACGCCCTACAACGTCAACTCGATCCTGAACCCGATCCTGGTTCAGGTGATGGGGCTCGGCTACTTCTTCAACTTCTATCGGGGCAAGCCGCTCATCAAGAAGGGCGGGGTGCTGATCCTGACGCATCCCTGCACCGACGAGTTCGATCACGACCACCACCCGTCGTACATCGAGTTCTTCAACCGGCTGCTGCCGGAGACGCGCGACGCGATGAAGCTGCGTCACAAGTACGAGGAAGAGTTCGCGCGCAACCCGAGCTACATCGAGATGTACCGGCGCGGGAACGCCTACCACGGCGCGCACCCGTTCTTCATGTGGTACTGGGGCGAGAACGGCCGCCAGCACATCGGCAAGGTCATCGTCGCCGGCGCCGAGAACGCGCACGTGCCGAAGATCCTGGGCTGGGACAGCGCCCAGTCGCTGCCCGAGGCGATCGCCATGGCCAAGAGCGCCGTCGGTCCGTCGCCCGAGATCACCATGATGCACCACCCGCCCATCGTCATGGCGGAGATGGAGTAGCGCGGCGCGCTGCAGGTTACTTTCGGCGTCCGCCGCGCCGTGTACTATCTTCCGGCGTCACGCCTTCCGCGAGCCGTCGCAGCAGGCCCGCATCGCTACGGAACACCTCATCTATCGCGCTTTGCACCTTGGCCGATCGTTCCGCTTCCGAGATGGGGCGGACCACCAGCGTCCGATCGACGAGCGAAACATCGACCTCGTCCCCGGCCCCGATTCCCATCAGGCCTAGGAGATCCTGAGAAAGGATCAGGGCGGCGGAGTTGCCGCTGGTCGTGATTCGACGTCGCAAGGTACGTACATAGTACGCACAGGCGCTGGAAAGTCAACGCCAGCTCGTGCATCCTCTCTAGGCCTTTCGTGATGATCTTTTTGAGAAAACAGGAAGTTCTCGCGATTCACCAGCGCTCCCTTCACGAGTTCGGCGGCTCGTCAGGAATTCGCGATGAGGGTGCGTTCGAATCGGCCCTGGTCGCGGTCGAAAATCGAGTGGCCTATGAACAAGCTGACGTCTTCGCTTGCGCGGCCACGTACGCCTACCACTTGACGATGGCGCGCGCATT
Source organism: uncultured Myxococcales bacterium (assembly GCA_964618005.1). Taxonomy (GTDB): domain Bacteria; phylum Myxococcota_A; class Polyangia; order Fen-1088; family Fen-1088; genus JADGRB01. Next base: position 8,452 of record CAZTZM010000233.1, on the reverse strand, counting down.
CGTCGACGGAAACAAACGGGTCGCAGCGGGAACGATGCGTGTGTTCCTGTTGCTGAACGAGGTCGAGATCGACGCCACCGAAGACGACCTCTACGGGCTCTTCATGACCATCGCCGCGGGCGAAATGAAACGGGACGCGATCGAGGCCTGGCTGCGCGGTCGGCACCGCGACCGGTAGCACCACTTCTTCTTAATCGCGTCACCAACTCAGGGGCGTTTCGTTACCTGTCCTTGACCGAGCGCCGCCTAGCGTCGCCGGTATGGAGACGACGAACACGAACGGGCGCTGGATCCGGGACTGGAACCCCGAGGATCCGCAGTTCTGGAGATCGACGGGGCGGCGGATCGCGCGCCGCAACTTGTTCTGGTCGATCGTGGCCGAGAACATCGGCTTCTCGGTCTGGCTGATCTGGAGCGTGACGGCGACGCGCCTCAACAAGGTCGGCTTTCACTACACGACCGATCAGCTGTTCCAGCTGGTGGCGCTGCCCGGGCTGGTCGGCTCGCTGATGCGGTTCCCGTACACGTTCGCGGTGCCGCGGTTCGGCGGGCGCAACTGGACGATCGTCAGCGCGCTGCTGATCCTGATCCCGACCTGCACGCTGGCGCTCCTGGTCGGGCGGCCGGCGACGCCGTTCTGGCTGATGGCGCTGGCGGCGGCGACCGCCGGGCTCGGCGGCGGCAACTTCGCGTCCAGCATGGCCAACATCTCGTTCTTCTTCCCCGATCGGGAGAAGGGGTGGGCGCTGGGGCTGAACGCCGCCGGCGGCAACATCGGCGTCAGCACGGTGCAGCTCCTGGTGCCGATCCTGATCGGCTTTTCGTTCATCAACCTCGGGCTCGCCACGCCGCACGGCGCCCCGCCCATCTACCTGCAGAACGCGGGGCTCATGTGGATCCCGCTGGTCCTGGTGGCGGCGGCCGGCGCGGCGGTCTACATGAACAACCTCTCGTCGGCCCGCTCGACCTTCCGCGACCAGCTGGCGGTCACCCGCCACAAGCACACCTGGGTGATGGCCTGGCTCTACATCGGAACGTTCGGTTCGTTCATCGGCTACTCGGCGGCGTTTCCGCTGCTGCTGAAGACGCAGTTCCCGGCGGTCACCGCCAACCTGGCCTTCCTGGGGCCGCTGGTCGGTTCGCTGGCGCGGCCGCTGGGCGGGAAGCTGGCCGACCGGATCGGCGGCGCGCGGCTGACGTTCTGGACGTTCGTCGCCATGGGCGCCGCGACGTTCGGCGTGATCCTGGCGCTGGACGCCCACTCGATCACGGCGTTCATGGCGATGTTCCTGGTCCTGTTCGTGACCACCGGCGTCGGCAACGGATCGACGTTCCGGATGATCCCGGTCATCTTCCGGCGGCAAGCGCAGCGTCAAGCCGAGGGGCTGCCGGCGGCGGCCGCCACGGCGCTGCTCGATCGCGCCCGCCGGACCAGCGCCGCCGTCATCGGGTTCACCAGCGCCATCGGCGCCTGCGGCGGCTACCTGATCCCGCGCAGCTTCGGCGCGTCGATCAAGGCCACCGGCGGCGCGACCACGGCGTTCGGCTGCTTCCTGGCCTTTTACGCGAGCTGCCTGCTCCTGACCTGGTGGAACTACACGCGCACGACCTTCTTGATCCGCGCCGTCCCCAGCCTGGCCGAGGCCGAGGTCTGAGCGACGCGGTCAGGGGGCGATGGGCGCCAGGACGACGTGCACGTCGGTCTCCGACGAGCCGTAGACAAAAGCCAGGATCTGCTGGCCCGCGGTGATGCTCTGCGGGGTCGTCCCTTGCATCGGCGTGAGCTGCGCGCAGGGTGGGGTCTCGCTGTTGGTCGAGGCGACGATCGAGATGCTGTGCGAGCCGGGCGTGGCCGCGAACAGCGCGAAGGACGAGACGGGCGCCTCGCCGTCGACGGCGAAGATGTACGGCACGCCGGGCACGTTGGTGTCGCCGTTGAGCGCCGGCGTGCACGAGTCGTCGATGAAGAAGTAGTACCCGGGGCCCGCGCCCACCGTGGTCGCGACGATCGGCGCGGTGGAGACCAGGAACTCGCCCTGGCCCGACGGCGGCGCCGGTGCCAGCGGCCCCATGCCGTTCTCCTGGTCGCTTCCTTTCTCCACGAAGGTCGAGAAGGAGAGCCCGGTCAGCGGCGGTGGCGAGGCGCCAACGATGCTGTTCCGGTCCGCCGTCAGCACGACCGTCGACTGCTCGTGTGAGCCGTTGTCCATGGCGGCCCAGATCGCCGCGGCGTCCGTGGTGTCGGTGGGCTGGCTCCCGGCCGGCAAGGCCGTGAGCGACACGATCATCGCGTTGGGCGACTCGTAGTGGGGCGTCACATAGGCCGACACGGTTCCGTACGTCAGCCCCGAGATGATCGGCTTGGCGGACGCCGAAGGGCCCTGGGAAAGGTTGTCGTAGATGTCGAGGCTCGGTCCGATCGTGCCGCTGGGCAGGAACGTGTTCACCACCCGGAGGCTGATGCCGCTGGCCGAGCCGGAGGTGGCGCCGCCGCCGGTGCTTCCACTCTGCCCGCCGGTGCCGGTTCCCCCGGTCTGGCCGCCGGTGCCGGTTCCCGCGGAACCACCTCCGCCCCCGCAGGAGATCGAGAACCCGCAAACCGCCACGGCCGCCAAGAGTGAACGCATGTCGGGTGTATATCCCGAAAACGCCACCGGGGCGTTATTCGGCGAACGGATCGACCCAGGGCTTGGGCGCCGGCGCGGGATGGGCGGCGTGCGGGGCCGCGGCCGGCGGCGCCAGACGAGGTCGAACGGCCCGCGGCGGTTTGGCGGGCGAGCGAACAATCGGCGGATTCGTCACGGCGGGGAGCGCCGCGGGAACCGCCGTCGCGAGCGGCTGGACGACCATGACCGGCGCCGGCGCCGGCCGGGCGGCTGTCGCGGCGGGCATGGCGTGCGTTGCGTTCCGGTGACCGAAGGTCAGCGTCACCGCGACGCCGAACAGGAACGTCATCGAACAGAGCGCCAGCAGCGCGGCGCGCGAGATGCGGCCGGGCGCGGGTGCAGACGTGGTCGCGCGTCGGGTCAGGTTCGCCCGCTCGGGCGCGAACAGCCGCTGGGTCGCGACCAGCGCCATGCTGCCCGGAATCCCGGTCTCACCGTCGTCGGGCTGGCCCGCGATCTCCATTCGAAACGATCGCCGTCCCAGGAACACCACGTTGTCTTGCTCACCACCGAGTGAATTGATCACGTTGCAGTCTCCTCGACGAACACTGTACGGCGCGTACGTCCGACGTCGCGTGTCTGCCGAGATGACGTTTTGTTACATTTGAACTCGGCCCGTCGTCAGCGTCTGCGGGCTTTCAGTTTCTCGAACGCGACTGCCCGGATCTCCGGGTCCGCGTCACGGAGCTGTCGGACCAGCGCATCGTGCTCCAGCCGGTCGCCGCTGCGACGTTCGATAGGTTCGGGCGGCGGCGCCGCCGCCGCCGCGGGCGTCGTTCGCGGACCTTCGTGCGCGCGCCAGAAGCGGTAGACCCGCTCGGCGCGCGCGATCGGAATTCCGGCGTCGACCACCAGATCCACCACGGTGCGCGGCTTCTCGCGCAGGAGCGCGATCAGCGCGTCGTCGGGCCAGCGAACGCGCGGCGCCGCGGCGCTCGAGGCGGTCGGGGTCGCGCTCCGCAGCGCCTCGACCTCCGCCCGCGCATACCAGGCCGAGCCCATCGCGCCGCGGATCGGGTGCAGGCGTCCCTGCTTCTCCAGCTGCCGCACCTTGAACTCGCTGGCGAAGCCCAACCGCGCGGCCGCCTGGCGCCGCGAGACGTGGTCTTCGAACCCCGATGGCGGTCGGACGGCCTTGCGCGCTGCGACGGGCGTGATCACGCGACGATCAAACCCCGATGGGGCGCATCAGGCAAATTTCTCATCGCCGTTCCATCAGGGTTCATCAGGCCTGGATCGGGGTGAAATCGGGCCTCCGCGGCCCGCGAATCGTGGCATTGGCAATAGCTGGGCGGTCGGGATAAAACCCCCGTCTTCCATGGAGCTTCCGACCGCCTCCGAGGTGAAGACCCCCTCCCTCCCGGTCTCCGAGATCCTGCGCGGCCGGAACCTGTTCGTCCTCGGCAGCACCGGGTTCGTCGGCAAGGTGCTGCTCAGCATGCTGCTGGAGCGCTTCCCCGACATCGGCCGGGTTTACGTCATGGTTCGCCGCGGCTCGGGGACCGACAGCGAGTCGCGCTTCTGGCAGAGCGTGGTGACCTCGCCCCCCTTCGACCCGCTGCGCGAGAAGTACGGCGGTCCCGAAGGACTGGCCAAGGTGCTGCGCGAGAAGGTGGTGGTCGTCGACGGCGACATCACGGAGCCGAACCTGGGCCTCAGCGAGGCCGACGCCGACAAGGTCGCCAGGGACATCGACGTCCTCGTCAACTCGTCCGGGCGCGTGACGTTCAACCCGCCGCTCGAGTCGGCGATGCGGACCAACGTCGAGGGGACCAAGAACGTCATCGCCTTCGCCAAGCGGATGCGACGGCCGGCGTTGATCCACACCAGCACCTGCTTCGTGGCGGGCAACCGCTCGGGCACCGTCTGGGAGGACGAGCCGCTGGACGGGTACTACCCGCGCCACAAGGATCTCCCCGGGACGCAGTTCTCGGTCGAGCAGGAGATCTCCGACAGCGCCGCCGGCGCGGCGCGCATCCGGCAGCTGGCCGACGACGCCCAGGTGCTGGCCAGGCTGCGCCAGGAGGCGCGCCAGCGCCTACGCGAGGAGAACCGCGATCCCGACGACGAGGCGGTGCTGAAGCTGGCCGTCGCGCGCGCCCGCAAGGAGTGGATCCGCTCCGAGATGACCAAGCAGGGGGTGGAGCGCGCGGCCGCCTGGGGCTGGCCCAACATCTACACGTACACCAAGAGCATGGGTGACCAGCTGGTGGTGCGCGAGACCGGCATCGTCCGCTCGATCGTCCGCCCGGCCATCGTCGAGAGCGCGGTGGCGTATCCGTTCCGGGGCTGGAACGAGGGGTTCACGACGTCGGCGCCGCTGGTCTACCTGGCGCTGAAGGGGCAGAACATGCTGCCCGTCTCGCCCAAGCTGATCCTGGACGTGGTCCCGGTCGATCACGTGGCGGCGGGGATGTTGATGGTCGCGGCGCAGGCGATCGTCGAGCAGCCCAAGCTGGTCTTCCAGCTGTCGAGCGGCGACCTGAACCCGATGCGGATGGACCGCGTCGTCACCCTGACCGGCATCTACAAGCGCCAGCGCTTCCGCGACAAGGAGACGGGCAACCGCTTCGTCAACGAGCTGGCGGCGCGGATGGAGTACCGCCCGGTCACGCAGGAGCACTTCGACAGCACCTCGCTGCCGCAGTTCAACCGCGTGGCCAAACGGATCTCGAACACGCTGGGGAAGATCCGCCCGTCGTGGGGCGCCGGTCGCTTCACCGCGGTCGTCGATCGCGTGAAGAAGGGGTTCGACGAGATCGACCGCGTCACCGCCGAGGCGGCCGAGAACATCGAGCTCTTCCGCCCGTTCATTTTCGAGAACGCCTACGTCTTTCGCGCCGACAACATCCGCGCGCTGCGCGATCGGATGCCGGCCGCCGATCAGGCCAAGCTGTTCTGGGGGCCGGAGACGCTGGACCTCTACGACTACTGGATGAACATCCACTTCCCCGGCCTGGCGCGCTGGGTGCTGCCCGAGCTGGACGAGACCTACGCCTCGAAGCCGAAGCAGGTCTACAGCTACCACGACCTGCTGGAGCTGTTCGACACCACCACCAAGCTGCACGCCACGCGGGTGGCGCTGCGGATCGAGCGGAACAAGCGCGAGGAGATCTACAGCTACGCCGACCTGCAGGAGCTGGCCTCCCGGGTGGGCGTCTTCCTGCTGGGCGCGGGCATCGCGCCGGGCGAGCGGGTCATGCTGTGGGCCAAGAACTGCCCCGAGTGGTCGATGGCCTACTTCGGCGTGCTGAAGACGGGCGCGGCCGCCGTGCCGGTCGATCGCGAGCTGAAGGTCCCCGAGCTGGTGAACATCGCGCGCGCTTCGGGCGCCAGCGGGATGCTGGTCGGCGACGATCTGCTGGAGCGGGACGGGGAGGCGCTGGCGGCCGCGCTGGCCGAGGCGGGGCTTCCGACCAAGGTCTGGCCGTTCTCGGAGGCCTTCGCGCTGCCCGATCTGGCGGTCGAGCGCGAGCGCGGGGCCAAGCTGCTGCGACGGGCCAGCCCGGACGCGCTGGCCTCGTTGATCTTCACCTCCGGGACCACGGGCAAGCCCAAGGGGGTGATGCTCACCCACCGCAACTTCACCTTCATGGTGTCGGAGCTGACGAAGATCTTCGAGTTCGGGGTCAATGACGGGATGCTCTCCGTCCTGCCGCTGCACCACACCTTCGAATTCGCCCCGGGCTTGCTGGTCCCGCTGTCGCACGGCGCGCAGATCACCTACCTGACCGAGCTGACCGGCGAGGCGATCTCCAGGGCGCTCAAGCAGGGGCGGGTCACCGCCATCGTCGGCGTCCCCGCGCTGTGGGATCTGCTGCGGCGGCGGCTGTTCCAGCGCTTCGCCGACAAGTCGCCGCTGCTGGAGGCGTTCATGAAGGTGCTGGCCGCCGGCAACTTCGAGCTGCGCTCGCGCACCGGCTTCGACCTGGGCATGCTGATCTTCCTGCCCGTGCACGAGGGCTTCGGCGGCCGCATCCGCTATCTGATCAGCGGCGGGTCGGCGCTGCCGGCCGACGTGATGAAGGCCTTCTAAGGCATGGGGTTCAACTTCTTCGAGGGGTACGGCCTGACCGAGACGGCGCCGGTCCTGACCGTCACCTCGCCCAAGCAAAAGCCGATCGCCGGTTCGGTCGGCAAGCCCCTGCAGGGCGTGGAGATCAAGATCGCCGAGCCTGACGCCGCGACCGGCGTGGGGGAGGTGATCGCCCGCGGCCGCAACGTGATGGCCGGCTACTGGGAGAACGAATCCGCCACCGGCCAGGCGATCCGCGACGGCTGGTTCTACACCGGCGATCTCGGCCGCTTCGACGAGACGGGGAACCTGTACCTGGTCGGGCGATCGAAGGACGTCATCGTCGACGCCAACGGCAAGAACGTCTACCCCGACGAGGTCGAGGAGCTGTACGGCGACAGCCCCTTCATCAAGGAGCTGTCGGTGGTCGGCGTCCCCGACGGGATCGGCGAGCAGGTGGCCTGCGCGGTGGTCCCCGATCTCGAGCACGACCCGTCGCTGGCGCGGCCGGAGATCGAGGCGAAGATCGAGGAGCACTTCCGCAAGGTCTCGACCGATCTGCCGATCTGGAAGCGGGTGCGGGGCGTCTACTTCTGGGACGACGACCTGCCCAAGACCGCCAAGCGCTCGATCAAGCGGCGCGACGTGACGGAAGAGATCGTTCGCCGCCGCAAGAAGACCGAGGAGACCAAGGGCGCGCTGGCGGTCGCCACCGGCGAGCGCAGCGACGTGGCCTGGCTGCTGGAGACGGTGGCCACGGTCTCGGGCCGGCGGCGCGGCGACGTGCAGCTCGGCAGCCGCTTCGGCCAGCTGGGCTTCGACAGCCTGATGTACGCCGAGCTGTCGAGCGCGCTGGAGAGCGCGGGCGCGGTGCTGCCCGAGAGCGTCGACATCACGACGCTGGGGACCGTCGCCGAGCTGCAGGAGCTGCTGGCGCGCGGCCCGGTGGCGGCGGCGCGCGAGCGGGCGGCCGGCGCGGGCGCCGTCGACCGCGACATCCAGGTCCCGGAGCCGATCGCCGCCGCGGGCAAGCGCGGGATGGCGCTGGCGCAGCGCCTGTTCTACCAGCGGGTGCTCGACACCCAGGTGAAGGGGCGGATCCACATCCCGCAACACACCAACTTCATCGTGGCGGGCAACCACAGCTCGCACCTGGACATGGGGGCGATCAAGGTGGCGCTGGGCGACGCGGGGAAGGACCTGACGTCGATGGCGGCCGCCGACTACTTCTTCCGCAACCGCTACCGCCGCGCCTACTTCACGCACTTCACCAACCTGGTGCCGATGGAGCGCAGCGGCTCGATCCGCAAGTCGATGGACACCGCCGAGCAGGTGCTGCGGAACGGGCGCAGCATGGTGGTGTTCCCGGAGGGGACGCGCTCGGTCACCGGCGAGCTGGCGGAGTTTCTCCCCAGCCTCGGCTACCTGGCGCTGCGCGCCGAGGTCGGCATCCTGCCGGCCCACGTCAACGGCACGTTCGAGTCGCTGCCCAAGGGGAGCGCCGTCCCCAGGTCCCGTGACCTGACGGTGTCCTTCGGTCCCTTCCTGTCGTTCGACTGGTTGTCGACGCTGACCAAGGGGCTGTCGGGGCAGGAGTCCTGGCGCCTGGTGGCCGCCTTCACGCAGCGGGTGGTCGAGAACCTGCGCGACGGCGTGGTGACCACGCTGGACGCGGACGCGGCGCGCGCTGCCTGGGACGGTCGCGTGCTGGGGCCGATCGCGGTCCGCGCCCGCCCGCGCCGCCACGTGCTGAGGTCCGTGCCATGACGAA
>CAZTZM010000232.1:0-6287 GCA_964618005.1 uncultured Myxococcales bacterium | reverse complement strand
GGGGTGGGCTCCACCCGCGCGCCCCGCGCCACGCCCGCCGGCCGCCCGCTGGCGCGCCCCGCCGGCGCGGATAGGGGGGGGTGGCGCCCCTGCCGAGCTCTCCCACTTCGTTGCACTTCGTGGGCGAGGTGCAGGTCAGGCTGTCAGTCGTAGTACTCGGCGCCGAGGTGCGTGATGAGCTCCTCGCCGCGCAGGTGACGCAGGGTGTTCTTCAGCTTCATCAGCTGGATGAACAGGTCGTGCTCCGGGTACAGGCCCTGGGCGGTCTGCGGCGACTTCCAGTAGAACGACAGCCACTCCTGGATGCCGCTCATGCTGCAGCGCTGGGCCAGGTCCATGAACAGCGCCAGGTCGAGGACGATCGGCGCGGCCAGGATCGAGTCACGGCAGAGGAAGTCGATCTTGATCTGCATCGGGTAGCCCATCCACCCGAAGATGTCGATGTTGTCCCAGCCCTCTTTGTTGTCGCCGCGGGGCGGGTAGTAGTTGATGCGCACCACGTGGTGCATCTCGCCGTAGAGGTCGGGGTAGAGGTGCGGCTGCAGGATGTGCTCAAGCGAGCCGAGCTTCGAGACCTCCTTGGACTTGAACGACTCCGGATCGTCCAGCACCTCGCCGTCGCGGTTCCCGAGGATGTTGGTCGAGTACCACCCCTCGAGGCCCAGCAGGCGCGCCTTGAAGCCCGGCGCCAGGATGGTCTTCATCAGCGTCTGGCCGGTCTTGAAGTCCTTGCCGCAGATCGGGACGTTGTTCTGCTTGGCCAGCTCGAGCAGCGCCGGCACGTCGACGGTCAGGTTCGGGGCGCCGTTGGCGTAGGGGACGCCCAGCTTGAGCGCGGCGTAGGCGTAGATCTGCGAGGGGGCGATCTCCGGATCGCTCTCTTCCAGGCCCTTCTCGAAGGCGGCCAGCGTGGCGTGGCAGGGGGCCGGGTGGCGGAAGACCTCGGTCGAGCCGCACCAGACCATCACCAGCCGGTCGCAGTTGTTGACCTTCTTGAACTCCTTGATGTCGTCCATCACCTGAGCGGCCAGGTCGGCCTTCGACTTGCCCTGCTTGGCGTGGGTGGCCGTCAGCTTCTTCACGTAGGCCTGCTCGAACACGGCCTTCATCGGCTTGATCGTCGACAGGAAGTCCTTCAGCTGGCCCAGGTGCTCCTTCGAGAGCACGCCGGCCTTGGAGGCCGCCTGGTAGGCGTCGTCGGGGAACAGATCCCAGCCGCCGAACACCACGTCTTCCAGCGCGGCCAGCGGAACGAACTCCTTGATGAGCGGCGTGCGCGCGTCCGTCCGCTTGCCCAGCCGGATGGTCCCCATCTGGGTCAGCGAACCGATGGGCTTCGAGATCCCCCGGCGGATGGCCTCGACGCCGGCCATGAACGTGGTGGCGACCGCACCCATGCCGGGCGTCAAGATGCCGAGCTTGCCCTTGGCCGGGCGGATGTCGATCGGTTTAGAGGGGGACTTCATCTGCGACATGCGGCTCCTTTTATAGACGAAACGAAACTGTTGCAATTGCTTTGCAAACCGGGTGCCCTACGCATGACCCGCGTCCTGCCTGGGGTTCCGGTTGCATCGGGCGATTTTGTGGTAGAAACCCCCCGCATTTCGACACCTCGACACCACACGCCTGCCGAGGTGGCCGTGCGTGCCCGACCCCACGAATAGTCGCGGGAGCGGGTTACGGCCACCGATGAAGCGGGCGGCGGACGACAACGCAAGGAAGAAAAAAATGGAAACCGCGACCGAGACCCAGACCACGACCGACGTCACGCAAGCCGCCCCCAGCGACGCCCCCATCACCATCCGCGAGATGATGGAAGCCGGCGTCCACTTCGGCCACCAGACCAAGCGCTGGAACCCGAAGATGAAGAGCTTCATCTTCGGCGCGCGCAACGGCATTCACATCATCGACCTGCAGCAGACGGTCCGCGCGTTCAAGCGCGCCTACAACTTCCTCGTCTCGAACATCGCCCAGGGACGCTCGGTGCTGTTCGTCGGCACCAAGAAGCAGGCCCAGGAAGTGATCCGCGAGGAGGCGCTGCGCGCCGGCCAGTTCTACGTCACCAACCGCTGGCTGGGCGGCACGCTCACCAACTTCAACAGCGTGAAGGGCTCGATCGATCGCCTGCACGCGATCGAGAAGATGTCGACCGACGGCACCTTCGAGCGCATGACCAAGAAAGAGGTCCTCGGCATCACGCGCGAGCGCGAGAAGCTGGAGAAGGCGCTCGGCGGCATCAAGTCGATGAGCGAGCTCCCCGGCGCCGTGTTCATCGTCGACGTCGTCAAGGAGCACATCGCCGTCACCGAGGCGCGCAAGCTGGAGATCCCGATCGTCGCCATCGTCGACACCAACTGCGATCCGGACCTCATCGACTACCCGATCCCGGGCAACGACGACGCGATCCGCTCGCTGAAGCTGTTCGCCGGCAAGATCGCCGAGGCCTGCGTGCTGGGCCAGAAGGTGGGCCGCGAGCGGTCCAACCAGCAGCGCAACACCCGCGGCGGCGACGAGGCCGCCCGCGAGGAGCCGCAGACGATCCGCGTGTCGTCGGGCGGCGAAGGCCCGCGCGTCGAGGTCGTCTCGCGCCACCGCAGCGAGCTGCCCGCCCCCGAGGCGGCCGCCACGCCGGAAGACGAGGGCGAGCGCAGCTAGGCGCGCGCCCCCTCCCCCACTTTTGAACGCGAACGACAGCAGAAGGAAGGATTCGGACAGTCATGGCTGATGTCAGCGCACAGATGATCAAAGATCTCCGCGAGCGGACCGGCGCGGGGATGGCGGACTGCAAGAAGGCGCTCACCGAGTGCGCCGCCGACATGGACAAGGCGATCGAGTACCTGCGCAAGAAGGGGATCGCTTCGGCCGCCAAGAAGGCCACGCGCATCGCCGCCGAGGGGACGATCGCCAGCTATCTGCACGGTTCGCGCATCGGCGTGATGGTCGAGGTGAACTGCGAGACCGACTTCGTGGCCCGCAACCCCGACTTCGTGGCGTTCGCCAAGGAGGTCGCCATGCAGGTGGCGGCCCTCAACCCGCAGTACGTCTCGCAGGACGAGATCCCGGCCGCCGTCGTCGAGAAAGAGAAGTCGATCCGCCTCGAGCAGGCCAAGACCTCGGGCAAGCCCGAGGCGGTGTGGGGCAAGATCGTCGACGGCCAGCTGGCCAAGTGGTCCAAGGAGATCTGTCTCCTGGACCAGGTCTGGGTGAAGGACCCCGAGGGGAAGAAGGACATCCGCTCGCTGCTGACCGATCTCGTCGCCAAGACCGGCGAGAACGTGAAGATCCGTCGTTTCGTCCGCTTCGAGGTCGGTGAGGGGCTGGAGAAGCGCTCCGACGACTTCGTGGCCGAGGTTCAGAAGCAGGCCGGACAGGCCTAGAGAGAGAGCCCGGCGCCGATGGCCAAGGCCAAGGGGAGCACCATGCTCGGGCGGCGTAGCAGCGGGGATGACACCCCGTTGCCGCCGCCGGCCACGGCCCGTTCGGGCGCCGCCGGCCTGGACACGAAGCCGCCGCTCATGCCTGGCGTGAAATACCGCCGGATCCTCCTCAAGCTGTCGGGGGAGGCGCTGATGGGTGACGGCGGCTACGGCATCGACCCCGGCACGCTGGCGCAGATCGCCGACGAGCTGATCGACGTCCACAGCCTGGGCGTCGAGATCGCGCTGGTGATCGGCGGCGGCAACATCTTCCGCGGCGTCGCCGCGGCGACGAGCGGCATGGACCGCGCGCACGCCGACTACATGGGGATGCTGGCCACGGTCATCAACTCGCTGGCGCTGCAGGACGCGCTGGAGTCGCGCGGCGGACACACCCGCGTGATGACCGCGCTGGAGATGGAGCGCGTCGCCGAGCCGTACATCCGGCGCCGCGGCATCCGACATCTGGAAAAGGGGCGGCTGGTGATCTTCGCCGCCGGGACCGGCAACCCGTTCTTCACCACCGACACCGCGGCGTCGCTGCGGGCGATGGAGATCGGCGCCGACATCGTGATGAAGGCGACCAAGGTCGACGGCGTCTACGACAAGGATCCGCAGAAGCACAAGGACGCGCGGATGTTTCGCCGCCTCTCGTACCTGGACGTGCTGAACCGGAACCTGGGCGTGATGGACTCCACGGCCATCTCGCTCTGCCGAGACAACAGCCTGCCGATTCTGGTCTTCAACATGACGAAGCCGGGGAACATCCGGCGGGTGCTGATGGGCGAGCCGCTGGGAACGCTGGTTCTCGAGGAGCGCCGCGAGACGCGCTCCGGGACGAGCGGCTCGACGACCTGAGAGGAGAGGACGATGGTCAACGATATCTTGAAGAGCCTGCAGGGCGATCTCGACAAGGGGATCGAGGCGTTCAAGCGCGAGCTGGGCAAGGTCCGCACGGGCCGCGCGAACCTGTCTATCCTTGACGGCGTCCGTGTCGACTACTACGGCACGCCCACGCCCTTGAACCAGGTCGCGTCGTGCAACGTCGCCGACGCGCGCCTCATCACCATCAAGCCGTGGGAGCGCTCGCTGATCCCCGAGATCGAGAAGTCGATCCGCGCCGCGCAGCTGGGCCTGAACCCGCAGTCCGACGGCGAGCTGGTGCGGCTGCCGATGCCGGCGCTCACGCAGGAGCGGCGGCAGGATCTGGTCAAGCTGGTCAAGAAGATGGCCGAGGAGGCCAAGGTGGCCCTGCGGGGCGCGCGGCGCGACGCCAACGAGATGCTGAAGGAGGCGCTGAAGGAAGGCGCCGTCACCGAGGACGACGAGCGCAAAGGCTTGAAGACGATCCAGGACACGACCGACAAGTCGGTCGGCAAGATCGACGAGATCGTGGTCAAAAAAGAATCCGAAATCCTGGAGGTCTGAACGTGGCCCTGGTCTTTCGCGAGGCGCACGCGGCGCCCGACAAGAAGCGCATCAACGAAGAGTGGTTCATCCTGGAGAACGCGGGCGCCACGTCGATCAACACCGGCGGGCTGCAGGTCATCTCGGGCCGGCCAGGCAAGCGCGGCTCCGTGCTGGGCGTCATCGATCCCGGGTTCATGCTGCAGCCGGGGGAGAAGATCCTGGTCGTGTCGGGCGTCCCCGGGAAGAAGTCGCACGGCGAGCCGCCGGCCCGCGAAGGGATGCGGACCTACCACCTGTTCCAGCGCGATCCGCTGCTGCAGGGCAAGGGGACGCTGTTGCGTCTGGCCATGAACCAGGTCGAGGTCGCGCGCCTGACTTACGATCCGGCTGCCGCGACCGGCGTGGCGTGATAGACGTTCGCCATGCCAAAGTACCAGGTGGACATCCCCCACGAGCTGGCCGTTAACGAGGCCAAGCAGCGCATCGCCGCCGCGACTGAAAAGTTGGAGCGCGACTACGGCGCGTCGTGCACCTGGAAGCGCGACACGGAGCTGACCGTCTCGCGCAAGGGCCTGGACGCGGTCGTCACCGTCGAGCCCGCGCGCGTCCACATCGACCTGAACCTCGGCTTCCTGCTCACGCCGTTCGCCGAGAAGATCAAGTCCGGCATCACCAAGCAACTCTCCGGCATCCTGACCTCCGCACCCGGCAACTGACGGGGTCGCCTTGGGGGACGGGCCGCTTGCGCGGCCGTCCCGTCCCGCGACCGGGAACCGCACGCTGCCCTTGAACGGCCCGCTGGCCAGAACGGCCCGACGCCCTGAACGGCCCGGCACCCGGAACGGCCTGACACCCGGAACGGCCCGCTACCCGGAACGACCCGACACCCTGAACGGCCCGACACCCGGAACGGCCCGCTACCCGGAACGGCCCGCTACCCGGAACGGCTCGACACCCAGAACGGCCGCTCTCCTGAACGGCCTCTCTCCTGAACGGCCTGCTACCCTGAAGGGGCCGCTGCCGCTTGGAGAAAGAAGGCCAGCCGTATCCGCGCGTCCGGCGAGCGCCATCGTGCGGCGGTGGCGGCGGTCCGAGCGCTGGCGCCCGAGCCCGCACGAAATCTGGGCCAACGTCCGTTGACGCCCGGTCTGGCGGCGGGTGCCACAGGCTACGCGCGGCGAGGAGGTTGCGGCCCGAACTGCCTGGACGGCCGCTTGTTTGCGCTCGCCGGACGCGCGGATACGGCTGGCCTTCTTTCTCCAAGGGAGGGCGGGCCGTTCCGCGTAGAGGGCCGTTCAGGAGAGCGGCTTCCGGGCAGCGGGCCGTTCTGGGTGTCGGGCCGTTCCGGGTAGCAGGCCGTTCTGGGTAGCAGGCCGTTCTGGGTGTCAGGCCGTTCTGGGTGTCGGGCCGTTCTGGGTGTCAGGCCGTTCCGGGTAGCAGGCCGTTCTGGGTGTCAGGCCG
>CAZTZM010000231.1:0-21314 GCA_964618005.1 uncultured Myxococcales bacterium | reverse complement strand
CCGGCGCCGGCACGGGCGCCGCCGTCCGAGGCGGTCGCGCTCGCTCCGCCGTTACACCCGAAACAGGCGCCCAGGGCGAGCAGCATGAACAGGACCGACGGGTGGCGGCTGAAAGCAATCTTCATCCCGCCAGTATCGGGTGCGCGCCGGCAACCCGCCGCTTTTTACGCAGCGTTTTGTTGGCCCAGGGAACCAGGCTTCATCTGGCAGAATGAACGCCCCGGACGCCGTACGGTCGGCGTCTCTGCAACGCTTCGACCGTCACAGGAGTTGGCATGCGTTCATTCGACCGGAAGCGTAGCTCTCCCCCGCGCCGCTTCGCCGTGCTCGCGCTGTTCGGTACAGCGGCGCTGGCGCCCGCGCGCGCGAGCGCTCACTTCATGATCACGGCCCCCGCCAACCCGCCCCAGCCGGCCACCGTGCAGAGCTGGATGTCGGAGGACTCCGTCGGTGGTCCACAGAAGAACGGCCCCTGCGCGGCGACCCCCAACACGGGTCTGGGCGACTCGCCGGGCACGCCGGTGGCGAACGCGGTCACCGTCATTCAGCCGGGCCAAAAGCTCACCGTTCCGGTGACGATCACCATCGCGCACCCCGGCTGGTTCCGGATCTCGCTGGCCGAGGGGCCCAGCTCCGGTCAGACGCTGGCGGCGCTGCCCGATCCCCAGGCGCAGTCCGGCACCAACTGCACGCCGGCCATCATGAGCAATCCGGTCTGGTCGCCGACCCAGCCCATCCTGGCCGACGGATTGCCCGCCGGCTCCACGGCCTCCACCCAGCAGACCGGCACCAAGAGCTTCCAGGTCACGATTCCGTCCACCGCCGCCTGCAGCGCCGCGCGGCCCTGCTCCCTGCAGGTGGTGATGATCATGACCGATCACCCGGTGGGCGATTGCTACTACCACCACTGCGCGGACGTCGCGTTCGCGTCGGGTGTGACCGACGGCGGCGCCGTCGCCACCGGTGGCTCGGGCCCGGGCACGGGCGGTGGCACCGGCGGCGGCGCCGGGGCCGGCACCGGTGGGACGACGACCAGCACCCCACCCGGAACGGGCGGCCGCAGCGGCGCGGCTGGTCAGCCGGGCGGCACGCCCGTGGGCTCGGGCGGGTCCACCCCCGGCGGGAGCGGATCGGTGTCCGGCGGGTGTAGCTGCGTCGTGAAGGGGCACGAGCCGACGTCTTGGGCCTGGGTGGTGATCGGCGCCGCGGCGCTGCTCGCGGTCCGGCGACGCCGCCCGCGCTGAAGGGGTCCTGTGCTGACCGAGTCGCGGCGACGCGCCCTGATGGTCGCGCTGGCCCTGTTGGCCGGCCTGCTGCTGGTGGTTTGCACCCGCGGTCGGGCCAAAATCGGGGAGCGGCCCCCAGCGGCCTCCGCGCCGGGCGAGCGCCCGTTGCCCGTCGTGTCCGACGTGCCGGCGTTTGCGTTCACCAACCGCGACGGCCGGGCGATCGATCAATCCGCGCTGCGGGGCCACGTCTGGATCGCCGACTTCATCTTCACCCGCTGTGTGACCATGTGCCCGATCACGACCGCGAAGATGAACGTCTTGCGGCGCGCGATTCCGTCGGCAGACGTCCGCTTCGTCTCGTTCTCCGTGGATCCCGATTACGACACCCCCGCGGTGCTCCGGGCCTACGCGGGACGCTGGAACGCCGATCCCCGCTGGCTGCTGCTGACGGGGCCGACCAAACGGGTGACCGACCTTGCGAGCGCGATGAACGTGCCCTTCCAGCACACGGCGATGCCGCTGGAGCCAATCCTTCACACGTCGCTGTTCTTCTTGATCGATCAGCGCGGCCGCCTCCGCGGGCAGTACGCCAGCCTGGACGACGCGTCCGTCCTGCGGCTGGCCGCGGACGCATCCCGGCTGGCGGGCGCCAGCCAGTCGGCGCCCCAGCCTGAAGCGCACGGGGCGCCACGCGGGCACGTGCTGTACCAGGGTCTCGGCTGCGCCGCCTGCCACGCCGACCCCAAGACCGGGCCACCGCTGGCCGGCCTGGCCGGCCGCACGGTGCGGTTGGAGGGTGGAGCGTGGGCCCGGGCCGTCGCCGCGGAACTGCGCCGATCCGTGCTCGCGCCCGCCGAGCAGGTCGTCGCGGGCTACAACCCCCTGATGCCCGCTTACGCCGGCTACCTGGCCCCGGTGGACGTCGACGACCTGGTCGCCTACCTCCAGGCGCTCTGAACCCGTCAGCGTCCGCGGCGTGTTACCGTCGAGCGCGCAGAACTCTGCCGACGGAGGCTCCCCCATGCGTCACCGCTCGAACACGACCATCGCCGCGATCGTCCTGACCGCCACCACGACCGCCGCGTACGCGGCGTCGCCGCCCCCCGCTGCCTCCGACGAGAAGCCCGAATTCCAGCTTCAAGACACGCACACCGCCAAAGGGGCGCACGGCGCCACGGCGTCGAAGATCAAGCCGACGAGGACCGAGGCGGCGATGAAGCTGTTCGTCGTCGACAAGGACAAGGGGCCGGTCAAGGGCGTCGTCATCTTTCTGACCGGGCCGGACAAGACGAAGTACTACACCGACCCGACGGACAGCGAGGGATACACCGAGGTGCTGGTGCCGGTGGGCCGGAAATACGACATCACTTACCTGAGCCTCGGCCGGCACCAGATAGCGGCCACTGTTCCCGTGGCGGACGAACCGAGTCAATCCGTCAAGCTGACCCTGCGCTACAAGCGCGAGGTCGATCGGCCTTTCGTCCTGGACGGGGTCAACTTCGACACCGCCAAGGCGACCATCCGCCCCGAGTCGTTTCCGCGCCTCGACACCGTGGTCGAGTTCATGGCCCACAAGCCGGACGCGCGCGTCGAGATCTCGGGCCACACCGACAACGTCGGCGATCCCAGAGCCAACAAGACGCTGTCAGAGAAGCGCGCGCAAGCCTGCCGCAACTACATCGTGTCGAAGGGCATCGACAAGAGGCGGCTGGACGCCGTCGGCTTCGGCGACGAGCACCCCATCGCCCCCAACGACACCGACGAGGGCCGCCAGAGGAACCGCCGCATCGAAGCGAAGGAGCTGTAGCGCCCGCGGGCAGCGGCGCTCCGCGATCACATCTTGCGGGCGTACGAGCGAACGGCGAGAGGCGCGAACACCGCGACGATGACCGCGCACCCGAGCGCGGCCCAGCCGACGTGGGCGGTGAAGCGGCCGTCGTTCATCAGATCCCGGCAGGCGTAGATGACCTGGGACACCGGGTTGATCTTCACGAACGCCTGCAGCCATCCCGGCATCGTCTGCGTCGGCACGAACGCGTTCGACAAGAACGTCAGCGGGAACATGAACATCATCGAGATGCCCTGCACGGCCTGCGCGCTGCGCGCGATGGTGCCGAGCCAGGTGAACACCCAGGCCAGCGACCAGCCGGCCGCGACGGTCAAGGCCCAGCCGGCCAGCACCCCGGCCAGGCCGCCGCCAGGCCGGTAGCCCATCGCGAGACCGACCAGGATCGTGAGCGTCGCCGCGACCCCGTAGCGCAGCAGGTCCGCGACGGCCGGGCCCGCCAGCGGCGCGATGCGCGCGATCGGCAGCGACTTGAAGCGATCGAAGACGCCCTTGTCCATGTCCTCGCGCAGCTGGATGCCGGTCGCCATGCACGCGGTCAGCGTCGTCTGCGCCAGGATGCCGGGGATGATGATCGGCAGGTAGTTGCGCGCGCTGCCGGCGACGGCGCCACCGAAGATGTAGGTGAACATCGCGGTGAACAGCAGGGGTTGCAGCGTCACGTCGAAGAACTGCTCCGGGTTGCGCCGCATCTTCAGCAGCGCCCGCCACGCCATGGCCGTGGTCTGCTGAAGGGTGTCGCGCATCGTGGGACGCACGGCCAGTGGTCGCGCCGCGACGGCCTGCGCCAGCGAGGTCGCCATCAGCGCAGCTCCTCGGGGGCGCCGGCGTCGTCGCGGTCGCTGTGGTGACCGGTGAGCGCCAGGAAGACCTCGTCGAGCGTGGGTTGGCGAACGCTCGCGGTCGAGATGCCGAGCTTCGCCTCCCGCATCGCGATCAGCACGTCGGCGGCGCGGTTGGCGTCGGCGAGCGCGATATTGAGCCCGCCCGCCTCCGGCGTCAGCACCGGTTCCTCGCCGAGCACGCGCGCCACCAGCGCCGCGGCCTGCGCGGTCCGCTCGCGGTCCTCCAGGCGAACGTGAAGCGTCGAGTTGCCGACGCTGGTCTTGAGCTCGTCCGGCGTGCCCTCGGCGACCTTGGCGCCGCGATCGATCACCGCGATGCGATCCGCCAGCTGGTCGGCCTCGTCGAGGTACTGGGTCGTGAGCAACACGGTCGCGCCGCCGCGAACCAGCGCGCGGATCGTGTCCCACATCTGGCCGCGCGTGCGCGGGTCGAGGCCGGTCGTCGGCTCGTCGAGGAAGATCAGCGGCGGGCGGCGGATCAGCGAGGCCGCGAGGTCGAGCCGCCGCCGCATCCCGCCCGAGAACGCCTTGATCTGCCGGCCGGCTGCGGCGGTGAGCCCGAAGCTCGCGAGGAGCTCGTCGGCGGTCGACCGCGCCTCGGCGCGCGACAACCCCAGCAGCCGGCCAAACAGGACCAGGTTCTCCCAGCCGGTGAGGTTCTCGTCGACCGACGCGTACTGCCCGGTGACGCCCACCAGCTGGCGCACCTGGTGCGGATTCGACGTCACGTCGACCCCGAAGATGCGCGCGGTGCCGCCGTCTATCGGCAGCAGCGTGGCGAGCATCTTCAGCATCGTCGTCTTGCCGGCGCCGTTGGGGCCGAGCACCCCGAGCACCTGTCCCTGGTGGACCTGGAGGTCGATGCCATCGACCGCGCGGACGGTCTCGAACGTCTTGACGAGACCGATCGCTTCGACCGCGAGGCCCCCGGGATGGTTCCTGACTTCCTGCATGTGGTCGTCAAGATCGCAGGTTTTTGTTAAACCCGAGCTGGTCGAACTGTGAAGAAATGTTGCGGCACCTCAGGCCCGTCCAGGCCCGGCGTGAGGTGCCTTCGGCTAGCCCTTCGACGAGAGCGTGAGGACTCGATTTGCGTCCGTGAAGCCGGCATCCCGACGAGGATCCCTGACATTTCTGTCGTGGATCGACGTCGATCGCCCGATGGTGCGGGAAAATGTGGCCGCGAGATCGCGCCGGCGCCGACCGCGTTGCTTGACGACGACTTCCGCTGCTCCTACCGTGAGCCCATGGGTAGCATCCGTCGCCGCCATCACCCGAAGACGCGGGGGACGCAGTGTTGCCAATCGACTCGCTCGACGCTTACACGCGCGCCGGAAACAAGCCCGTAAAGGGCAGGGTCTACAAGGGCGGCCGGAACCTCTGGTTCGCCCGGCTCGACTGAGATCAGCTATCGAGGACAGGGCAGGAGCGTTTGGTCCTGCTCGGCCAGCGCCGCAGCGGCATGAAGCTTGACATCATGCGGCTATCATATTACCATTTTAGCAGTTTGGTAATACCGCAGGCCCAGCCCCATGCGTGCCATCTCCCTTAAGCTGCCCGAGCAGCTCGACGACAAGATCACCGCCCTCGCGCGCCGATCGCGGAGCAACCGGTCCGCCGTGATGCGCGAAGCGCTCGAGGCGTTCACGGCGTCCCGCTCGGCCAAGTCGTCCGTGACGGCGGCAGCCGGCGATCTCGTCGGGTCGCTGAAGGGGCCGGAAGACCTGTCCACGTCTCCCTCCCACATGGCCGACTACGGCAAGTGAAGAGGATCATCCTCGACACCGGGCCGCTCGTCGCACTTCTCAATGCCCGCGACACCCATCACGCCTGGGCGCGAGCGACGTTCGACGACATCGAGCCGCCTGTGTGGACATGCGAGGCGGTGATCTCCGAGGCCTGTTTTCTGGTGCGGAAGGTGAAGGACGGTGCCGACGCCGTCCTTTCCCTGGTCTCTCGCGGCGTAATCAAGGTCGACTTCGACCTTCCGGCCGACATCGAGCCGGTGCGCAAGCTCATGAGCAAGTACGCCTCGGTGCCGATGTCGCTCGCCGATGCCTGCCTCGTGCGCATGACGGAGCTCCACACGCGCAGCGCCGTTTTGACGCTCGACAAGGACTTCGGCGTCTATCGCCGCAACGGTCGCCACGTGGTACCGGTAATCACCCTCGAGACCGCTTGAATCTGACGCAGCCACCGATCGCTCGAGCACGGCGTCACGGCCCGCGCAGGACGGTCTGGACGCGGCGCAGGTACTTGGCCTGCGATCCCTCGCCCCAACCGTGGTTGATGTAGCGGACCCGGCCGGCACGATCGACGAGGAAGAGCGTCGGCTCGATCTCGCAGCAGCCCCAGCGCTGGCGGTCGCCTCCAGAGATGTCGAGGACGACGCCGGCGCCGGCCGGGGTGGGATTCGCGGCCAGGAACCTTCGCACGAGCGCCGGAGCCTCACCGGCGTCGACGAGAACGAACCGGAGTCGCGGTCCCGACGTTCGCTGAATCGCCTCGAGCTCTGCCAGGGCTCGGTGGCAGGGCTGGCAGTAGGTGGCGAAGAACATGACCACCGTCGCGTCGCCGTCCGACCAGCGGGCGGTGAAGGACCGCCCCTCCACCGTTTCGCCGCCGAGCGCTGGCGCCGAGGCGCCGGAGGCCAGCGAAGAGGCCGACGCGCTGGAGGCGACCGAAACGATCCCCAAAACCGCCGCGAGCCCTCTCAAGAACGGCATCGACACGCGGAATGAAGAGTACCAGGGTTCCCGGAGGTCGAGGTGATGCCCACCACCCTGGCAGTGGGGAGGGGTCGCCTTGGTCGTCGCCTGATCCACCTGGGCGGACGCCCTTCGATCCCCCTCTTCGTCGTGCCTCGCCGGCGGGCACGCGGCGGTTCTGCGCGCGGGACAACGCAGGCTCGTTCACGACGATTCGCTGAGCGGCGAGTCTCCGACGGGCAGCGACAACGAGCGCCCCTTTAGCCGCTTCAACGCGACGCGGGAGGCTGCCGCAGGCCTACACCATCACAAAGTGCGAAGACAGCTCCCTCAGCCGGGGCTATAGCGAGTCGCCATGAATAGCCTCTGGTCGCCTCGCTTAAGCAGCCTCGTCGCCGGCTCCGCCGCGGTCGTGCTCGGTATGGTCGCGCTCGGGTGCGGCGGGGGCGGGAAGTCCTCCGGTGGAAGCGGCGGGGCGGGCGGCGGCGTTCCGACGCAGCCCCTGGTCGTCTCGACCGCGACGCGGACGCCGATCACGACCACCCGTTCGGTCAACTACTGGCAGTGGATGCCCTCCTATGGCGACGCGGTGACAGGCACCGACACGCTGGTCGGGGCGCTCAAGCCCGCGCTCATGCGCGTCGGTGGCTACAACAACGACGTCAACATGCCCGATCCGTTCGACGACGCCGCGTTCGATACGGCGGTCGCGTACGCGCGGTCGATCGGTGCCGAGCCAATCATCCAGGTGCCGCTGCTCGCCGACAACAGCGGGCAACCTCCGACGCCGGAAACGGCGGCCGCGATGGTCACGTACGCGAACGTCACCATGGGCTACGGCATCAAATATTTTTCCATTGGAAACGAGCCGGACCTCTACACGGTCTCCGGCATGCCGGGCAACACCGCGCAGCCGGCGATGCCCAGCCTGACACCGGCGGCCTATTGCACCCTCGTCGGTCCCTTCGTCGCGGCGATGAAGGCAGCGGACCCGACGATCCAGATCGTGGGGCCGGACCTGTCGTACAAGTATCAGGCCGGGAACGGCGACAACGACTGGCTCACGCCGATCCTCACGGCCTGCGGCAATCTCTACGATGTCGTCGCGATTCACCGCTACCCGTTCGAGGCCAAGCAGGCCACGCTCGCGGCGGCCGCCGCCGACGCCGCGGCGTTCAGGTCAGCCATGACATCGGTGCGGAACATCCTCGCCAGCACCGGTCAGTCCGCCAAGCCGCTCGCGATCACGGAGATGAACGTCGTCTACGACGCCACGGGCTGCGTGCTCGAGGCGTCGCCCGGGACGGTCGGCTCGGCGCTGTGGATGGCAGACGACCTCGGCTCGGCGATCGACCTGGGCCTTTGGACCACCGCGGTCTGGGACATCTCCGACACCGATGACTACTCGCTTGGGTTGATTGGCCTGCCGCCGGCCCACACGCCGCGTCCTGCCTACTACGCCTACAGCCTCTTCGCGGACCACTTCGGTTCGACCCTGGTCGGCGTGTCGAGCGCGCCCGCTGGCGTGAGTGCCTACGCAAGCCGGAATCAGGCCGACGACACCACCCAGATCATCGCCGTCAACTGGAACCAGGCGCCGACGGGCGTGGACGTCCAGGTCACCGGGCTGCCAAAGACGCCCGCGAGCGCGACCTTCGTGTTGCCGCCCGTCTCGATCGCGGCGATCGAGGTGCCGGATGGGCAGCCGCCGATGGCCTGGACTTACGGCGAGGCCCAACGCCAGACGGCCAGCGGTCCCGCGCCACTTCCCGCCGGCGCGGCGGCCAGCGCGGGGGGCAGCGACGGCGGTCCGGGCGGCTCCGGTGGCGCGGGGAAGGTCCCGGGCACAAACTGCGCGGCCGACGGCGGCGTGGTCTGCGCCAAGCTGGTCCCGCCCAGCGCGGCGATCACGTCGATGGGGTCGATGAGCGGCACCGCGGTGTCCTTCGGTTCGGGCGTCGAAGCCTGGGGGTCATACAGCTACGCCGGTACCGGACAGGCCGCGCCAACGGGAACGGTGACTGCCGATGGCACCGGAATCGAGATCGTGGGCGGCTTCACGGCGTCGGTCACGTCCGCCGTGAACTATGAGGGCTTCGGGCTGTATCTCGCCGGCTCGAGCTGCCTCGACGCCTCCAGCTACACCGGGATCGAGTTCGACTTCTCGGGCAACCTCGGCGGCTGCAACATCCAGACGGGAATCAACTTCAGCGCCGACGACGCCATGAGCAACGACGCGGTCCGTGGCGCCTGCTCGGGGAGCGCTTCACAGTGTTACGGCCCGAGCGCCGACGTGACCGTCGCAGCGCTGGCCGCAACCGCGGCCTCGCCGACGATCAAGGTGCCGTTCACCTCGTTTACTGGCGGCATGCCGAACCCGACGGCCGACCCGTCGACGATCGTCACGGTTCAGTGGCAGCTGACCGCCCCGCTGGGCTCGACGGACGCTGGCGTGTGCGCGGCGAACTTCACCGTCACGAACGTGGCGTTCTACAAATGAGACCGGGGCTCCTCAAAGTAGCGGCGAGCGTGCCCCGTCTATCGAGGTGGATTTCTACGCTCGCGGTCTCCGCGGCGCTCGTTGGCTGCGCTTCTCCGGCGTCCGTCAACAGCGGCGGCACCGGCGGTCTCGTCGGCGCGGGGGGCGGTTCCCGCGGCGGCGCCGGCGGCTCGACATCGAGCACCGGCGGCACCAGCGGCACCGGCGGTAACAGCGGCACCGGCGGTAACAACGGCACCGGCGGTAGCAGCGGATCGACTGGAGGTACCGGGGCCTCCGCCGCCGGCGGGTCGACGGCGCTAGGTGGATCGACCGGGAACGGCGGTTCCATGAGCGCGGCCGGCGGCCGAGGCGGTTCGGGCGGCGCCGGGACGTCGGGGGCAGGTGGTCAGTCCGGCGCCGGCGGGAGCGCGGGCTCGGGTGGACGCGCAGGCGCGAGCGGCGCGTCCGCGTTGCTCGTTCCCGCCTCGGGCGCGCTCCTCGGGGCGTTCGTGGGGACGGGAACACTGGCCGGGTTCGAGGCAGAGCTCGGCCGTCAGGTCGCCATCAACCACAACTTCGTCGGCTGGACGGACGACTGGACGACCATGCTCTCTGGCCTGGCGGCCGGCGGGCGGATTCCGCTCATCACCTGGGAAGCGTGGGAGAACAGCGTCGGAGCCCCGCTCACGGACATCATCGGCGGCACCTACGATTCGATGATCACGGCGCGCGCGCAGGCCGCGAAGGCCTTCGGCGGGAAGTTTTTTCTGCGCTGGGGGCACGAGATGAACGGAAACTGGTACCCCTGGGACGGCGCGAACAACGGCGCCGACCTCGCGGCGACCACCACCTTCATCTCCGCCTATCGGCACATTCACGATCTGTTCGTCGCGGCCGGCGCCACGAACGCGCTCTGGGTCTTCTGCCCCAACGTCGACAGCGTCCCGAGCGACAGCTGGAATCAGTGGCAGAGCTATTACCCGGGCGACGCCTACGTCGATTGGATGGGCTTCGACGGCTACAACTGGGGAACGGTCCAGTCGACGTCCACGTGGCAAACGTTCCCCACCATCGCGAGCCAGATCTACGCGAGCCTCGCGACGAAGGGGAAGCCCATCATGATCTCCGAGACCGCCAGCACTGAGCTCGGCGGCGACAAGGCAGCGTGGATCGCGGGAATTCTGCCGTCGCTGAAGACGACGTTCCCCGGCGTCAAGGCGCTGGTCTGGTTCCAGATGAACAAGGAGACCGACTGGCGAATCGATTCGTCGCCGGCGTCCGAGGCCGCCTTCGTCACGATGGCCAACGACCCGTATTTCAATCCTTGAGTCAGGCTGGCAGGACACCAGTGCGCGTCGTCACCGAAATGAACCGCTTGCATTGGGCCGGCGGCGGGGCGCGCCTCTCTGCAGCGTCAAGGCCCAACTTGCTTCGCATTTTGTGATCCTCAGCCGACGGCGGCGGGAATCCCGCGTCGAGAGAGATCACCCATGGGTCCACTAGGCTTGCTGCACCAGTTGGCGAGACAGCCGCCCTTTAACAGGAGCGACGCCGTTCGCCTGGACGCCAGGTCGACGTTGCAATCATCCCCATGTCTCGCCCGCACGCACGAAACATTCCCGCCCGCGTTCACGATCGTGGTCGCCGGGCTCAAGGGCTACCCATGAGCCGCCCGCGCCTTCTGCTCGCGGTCGTTGCGCTCGGGCTGGCCGCCGGCTGCTCCCCGGAAAAGTCGCCCGCCGACGGCGGCGGCGCGGTTGGCGGGGGGGCCGCCGGAGCCTCGGGCGGGGCAGCCGGCGCGCGCGGATACGGAGGCAGCGCGGGAGCGGGGGGCGCGTCGGGATCGGTGGGACGTGGCGGCACCACCGGTGAGACCGGTGTCGGCGGTTCGACGGGGATCGGCGGTTCGGCGGCGGCCGGCGCGGGCGGAACGATCTCCACCGGTAGCGGTGGCGGAACCAACGCCGCCGCCGGTGCGAGCGGTCGCGGCGGAGGCGGCAGCGCGGGAACCTCGGGCGCGAGCACCCTCGCGGTCACCACCAACCGGTACGACAACGCCAGATCCGGCGTCAATCTTCAGGAGACGACGCTCACGACCTCAAACGTCAACGCCAACCAGTTTGGCTTGCTGTTTTCGCGAACCGTCGACGGACAGATCTACGCCCAGCCCCTTTATGTCGGTGGCCTGACCATGGCCGACAAGAAGGTTCACAACGTCGTCTACGTCGCGACGGAGCACAACACGGTCTACGCCTTCGACGCCGACGATGCGACGGCCTCCGCGCCGCTCTGGTCCCTCAACGTCGGTCCTTCCGGCACGAACAGCTGCGACAACCTCGAGCCGGAGATCGGCATCACATCGACACCGGTGATCGACGAAGCCGCCGGCACGATCTATTTCATCTCGAAGGGCCAGGAGGCCGGCGCTTGGGTCCAGCGCATTCACGCCGTCAACATCGTCACGGGCGCCGAGCGGACCGGCTCGCCGATGGTGATCGCGGCCTCCGTCAAAGGGACCGGCGCCGGCACCAGCGGCGGGACCGTGGCCTTCAATGCGGCGACTCAGCTCAATCGACCAGGGCTTCTTCTTGTGAATGGCATCGTCTACGCCGCCTTCGCCAGTCACTGTGACGCCGGCGTGTACCACGGCTGGCTGCTGGGCTACACCTACGATGGCACCAAATTTCAGCAGTCGCTGGCGTTCAACGTCTCGCCGAACGGCTCGCAGGGGGGGATCTGGCAAGGGGGCGTTGGCCTCTCGAGCGACGGAACCAGCATCTACGTCGTCGCCGGCAACGGCAGCACCAACCCCAGCGCCACTGCGCTCGATCTGTCCGAGAGCGTTTTTCGCCTGCGGCTTTCCGACTACTCCGTTCAGGACTACTGGATCCCGACCGGCTACAGCAGCTTGAACGCCGCCGATGCGGATCTGAGCTCGGGGGCGATCCTGTTGCCGCACAATCTTCTGCTGACGGGCAGCAAGGACGGGCGGCTCTACGTGCTGGACGCGACAAACCTTGGGAAGTACAGCGCCACCGCGGACAACATCCTTCAGACACTGACGACCCCCGGGAAGGCCAACGGCGCGCAAGGCCATGTCCACGGCGGTGCGATCTACTACGACGCGCCGGCCGGGACAGGAGAGAAGGTCTTCCTCTGGCCGGAGGACTCGCCGCTGATGGAATACACGCTGAACCCGACGACTCGAACCCTGAACGGTCTGGTGACCGACCCCATCCCGACGGCCAGCTTCACGCCTGGGCATCCAGGAGCGGTGCTCACGCTGTCCGCCAACGGCGCCGTGGCCGGAACGGGCATCCTCTGGGCCTCGCTCCCCACGCAGAACGGCACCAACGGCGCCTGGCACACCACCTCGGCCGGTGCCTTGTACGCGGTTGATGCCACCAACATCACGCACGTCCTCTGGAGCGACAGCCTCGGCAGCTGGAACGTGGCCAAATTCGCGCCACCAGTGGTCGCGAACGGCCACGTGTACCTCGGAACGTTCTCGAACTCTCTTCGCGTGTACGGACTCACGAACTGAGGCGTCGGTGCGACCCGCACGCGGTGTCTTGGTTCCATGGGCCCTCGTGATCGGCATGACGGGCCTGGCTTCGCCCGCGCTGGCGAACGGTCGCTATCCGTCAGCGGGTCAGCTGGTGGTCGACCCCGCCGACGCTGGGCACCTGGTGGTCAGAACCACCTTCGGGCTGCTGCAGACCTTCGACGCGGGTTCGCATTGGTCGCTCATCTGCGAACAGGCGGTCAGCGCGGGCGGCTTCGAGGATCCGGAGATCGCCGTGACGACGGGCGGACAAGTCGCCATGGGATTGCCGGACGGGCTGGCCATCGGCGATCCAACCGGGTGCGGCTGGACCCGCAACCCGGAATTCGTGAACGACAACGTGATCGATCTGGTCGTGAACGGCGCCGATTCCGCGACCGCCTATCTGGCTGCCGCGGTCACCGTGGACGGCGCCTTCAACGCCTTGGTCGCAGGGACCACCGACGGCGCGACCTGGTCCGTGACGGGTGCCCTACTCCCCGACACCTATCCGCTCACGATCGAGAGCGCACCGTCGCGTGCCCAGCGACTTTACATGGGCGCCGAGGACGGCAACCTCGAGCTCGGGTTCATCGACGTCTCGGACGACGGCGGCGCCAGCTGGACGACGCGGGCCGGACCGGACGGCGTCAATTCCGTCTATATCAGCGCGGTCGACCCCCAGGACGCCGATCGCGTGTACCTCCGATCGTATTTCCCGCAGAGCAACCTGTACGTCAGCGACGACGGGGCGGCCACCTGGACGCTGATCTATCAATCGGAGGTTCCCCTGACCGGCTTCGCGCTGTCGCCCGACGGTCAGCAAGTCGCGGTCGGCGGCTCCAGCGGCATGGCCATCCTTGCACGTACCGCCGGCGACGCCGGCGGCGGTTACGCGACCATGACGACCACCCCGCTGCCGGTCACCTGCCTGACCTGGGCCTCCGCAGGCCTCTACGCCTGCGCCGACGAGGCCACGGCCGGTTTTACGATCGGTCTCTCCACCGATGGCGGCGGGACGTTTGACCCCCTCCTACATCTGAAGGACCTGACATCGGCATCGTGCGCGCCGGCGTCGTCGGCAGGATCCTGCGCCGCCGAGTGGTGTTCCATCGCGAACGCCATCGGAGCTTCTTGTGGCGTGACGGCTGACGCTGGGGCGGATGCGAACCGCGATGTCGCTGGCGGCTCCGCGACAGCCGAGACGGGGTGCAGCTGCGAGACGACTCGAGGCCCGTCATGGGTCGATCTGGTTGTGTTACTGGCAGTGACCGCGACGCGTTCGCGTTTTGTGACCCGCCGAGCGAGCGAACAATGATGTGGAGCGGGTGACGCGCCGGGGTGAACCCAGGACCAATGTTTGTCTCGGATCGCCTGCAGCATTTCTGCTTGCAACGCCCCTCTATATGGACGATGCGAAATCTACTCTTTCCGGCTCTGGCCTTCGCCCTCGCTCTGTCCTTGGCCAGCGCCGGATGCGGCAGCGGCTCCGGTTCGTCCGACGCTGGAAGTCAGACGGTGGGAACCGGCGGTGTGACCGCCGCGACCGGTGGTGAAGGGGGCGGCGGCACAGGTGGGAGCGGGACGGCGGCCGGCACGGGAGGGGCGGCGGGTTCGCCAGCAGCGGGATCGACCGGCGGCGAAGGCGGAAGGGGTGCTGGTGGAACGAGCGGAAGCGGGGGACTGAGCGGAAGCGGCGGCACCAAGGCCAGCGGCGGAACCTCAGGTGCGTCCGGCGGCGGCGGGTCCGCCGCGGGGGGCGCCGCGGGGAAAGGCGGTCAAGGTACCGGAGGCGCGACAGGTGGTTCCGCCGGAAGCGGGGCCGCGGGAGGCGGAAGCGGGGGGAGCCAGATCCCGAAAGGCTATCCGACACCCACGACCGCGAACAGAGCGGTCTGCCAATCGGTGGCACAGACCACGTCTCCGGGAGGCGCGACGGTCTGCCCCGGGGGCGGCGCCGGTCCGGTTTGTATCGAGTGTCTGTTCGGAGGCGCCACCTACAACACCACCGACGTTGCGACCTCGCAGGCGACGATGGAGGCGGGGAACTACGCGGTCACGATAACCCTCGGCGGCTCGGCCGCCGCGGAGACGCAGATCAACGCCGAAGCCAACCGTGAGCTCCTCGCGTCGGTGGCGTCGACCGCGGGCCAGTCGGTGACGTACTCGTTCGTGGTCAATGTCCGGGCCAAGGAGGGGCAGCCGACCGAGGACGTTGCTGCCGGATATCCGGGACTCGATCTGTTCTTTTCCGGCCCGACCGCGCAGCCGCCCGAGATCTCGGCTGTCGGGTATGCGCTGGTCAGCGCCGCGACCAAGCCGGTGATGATCTACATCGCCAGCGACTCGACCGCCTGCGATCAGACCGACACCGACTACGCGGGATGGGGACAGATGTTGCCCGAGTTCTTCGCGCCACCGGCGGGCATCGCCAACTACGCCGACAGCGGCGAGAGCTCGGCCAGCTTCCTCGGCAACGGCGCCGAGTGGGGCGCGGTCAAGGCGGCGATGGTGACGGGCGACTGGGTTCTGATCCAGTTCGGCCACAACGACAAGACCACCACCTCCGCCGACTTTCAGGCCAACATCACCCAGATGGTGAAGGACGCCAAGGCCAAGGGCGCGACGCCGGTGCTGGTCTCACCTCCGGCGCGCGCCACCTTCAGCGGCCAGACGTTGTCCGACCAGTCGAGCCTGCATTCAGCCGACATGCAGGCAGTCGCCACCGCTCAGAACGTCGCGTATATCGATCTCACGTCCATCACCACGACCTGGTACAACCAGCTCGGTCCCAACGGGTGGCAGCAGTACCACGCGCTCGGGACCGATCAGACGCACACCAACGCCGCAGGCGCGAACAAGATCGCGGCGTTCGTGGCGTCCGCCATCAGCACGCAGAAGATCGGGGTCTCGCAGTACCTGCGATGAAAAACACGTGCTGGCCGCTCGCTCCGGGATCGTCGTCGTGGACGACCACGCCATGACATCAAGATCTGGCCGCCTGCCGGGAGCAATGGGCCTTGCCGTCCTGATGTTCCTTGCGCAGGCGTGTTCGAGCGGCAGCCCATCAGGCGGCACGGGCGGCAACCCGGGGATAGCGGGCGCGCCAGGAGCGGGTGGCTCGACCGGGACGGCGGGCGCGCCGGCCTCGGGCGGCACGACCGGAACGGGCGGCACCCCGGGAACGGGCGGTGCCGCGGGAGTGACGGGAACGGGCGGTCACGGAGGGGCCTCCGGGGCGGGCGGGATGGGCGGAGCGGCTGGCAAGAGTGGCGCCGCCGGCGCGGCCGGTGGGCAAGCGGGCTCGGGAGCCGGCGTTTGTGTCGGCGACAAGTCGCCCAATCCCGACGTCGCGACCAGCTGCAATTCCGCCGACGCGAAGGTTGGAGCGGCCTGCACACAGAACTGCTGCCTCGGGTGCGGGATCGATTCGCTGGGGGAAGAGACCTGCACCTGCACCGACAAGAGATACGCCACCTGCGCTTGTCCCCGGCCGTCCAGCTGGACGGCGCTCGGCGGTGAATGTGGGGACTCGAGCTGCATGACGGCCGGCGGTCCCTGCTCGCCGCAGGGATATGCGTCGGCGACGGGCGCACCCCAAGGGGCCAACATTCTCGACGGCCAAGACTGCGTCATGAACGGGAACGTCTGCTTCACCGCCGAGGCCGGCGACACGCACGGCTGTGTCTGCGCCTCCTTGCCTTCGGGGGACTTCGTCATGCGTTGCGGACCAGTCAACGGCTGGTTCACCAACAACGGGGTGCCGACGACGTATTGACCGCCCGGAGCGCGTCGCCCGATCAATATATTCGCCTTCGCCGCCCCATATTCGCCTTGGCGGCCCCTTCTATTCGACATGGAATCCTCGGTCACGCGGTGGACGCTCGGGATGCTCTTGGTGGGGACGCTCGCCGCCGGCGACGAAGCGCGTGCCGCCGACGCCGGAACCAAGACCCTCATCGATTACTTTCAGCCGACACCGATCGTTTGTCCGCTGACATCGAACACGTGGGGCGCCGCCGGCGTGCTTCCGAGGGATACCTGCAACGGTCTTGAAGACGCGACCAATGCCCAGTGGCAGTACTGGGACGGAAAGATCCTCCGGGGCACTGACGGCAAGTACCACCTCTACGCCGGACGGTGGCCTCAGAACCAGGGTTTCGCGGACTGGCCGAACTCCGTGATTGTCGAAGCGGTCAGCAACGACACGATCATCGGTTCTTACGTTCCGTCATCCACGACGCCGTTCACCGGCAAGGAACAGAACGTCACCGGTATCGTGCTCAACGATGGGTCGAGCGTCCTGCTCGACAGCCCCGGAAAGCTCTACCAATCGTCTTCGCTTGCCGATCCGTGGACGTCCCTGGGAACGCTCCAGATCACCGCAAATGGCTCGACGATCTCGACGGCCACGACCGAGAATCAGAGCATCTGGCAGAGCGCCGACGGAAGCTTCCTGATCGTCAGCCGGACCTTCCAGGACATGGTCAGCCCGACCAGCGTCCTCGGGCCCTACGTCATTCAGACGACCATCTCCAACCTGCAATCGGAGGGCTACGAGGATCCGGTGGTCTGGTGCAGCGGCGGCCAGTACCACATGGTCGCGAACATGTACAACGCCCGAAAGGCGATGCACTTCACCTCGACCGACGGTGTCCACAACTGGACGAACCGCGGTCTGGCCTACGACCCGACGACCAATTTCATCCGTTACACCGACGGTACCGTCAACAACTGGTACAAGATCGAACGTCCCGGAGTATTCATGCAGGGCGGCCACGTGACGGCCTTTACGTTCGCGGTGATCGACGTCGACAAGACGCTCGACCTCGCCAATGACAATCACGGGAGCAAGATCATCGTCGTCCCGTTCGACGGGGTGACCTTCGACAGCGAGAATCCTGGCCCGGGCAGCGCGGCCTGCCCGGCGGAGCCAACCGGCACCGGAGGCGGGGGCGGCGGCGCGGGACGTGGCGGGGCGAACGGGTCCGGCGGCGCTGTCGGCTCGGGCGGAGCGTCCGGCGCTGCCGGTGGCGGCGGGCACGCAGGCACGAGCGGCCCCGGCGGAGCAACCGGATCCGGCAGGACCGGTTCCGGCGGAGGGGGAGGATCCGGCGCGAGCGGCTCAGGTGGCAGCGGCGAAGCAGGCAGCGGCGGTGCCAGGTCGGGAGCTGGCGGTATGGAGAATGGCGGAGCGGGCGGTGTCGGAGGCACTGCGACGAGCGGCCGCGGCGGTACGCCGACCGTGGGCGGCAGCGCCGGAGGCCCCACCGAAGGAACGGCGTCCGGATGTTCATGCGCGACCACCGGCGCTGGCCCCGAAAGTTACGGCGCCTTCATGGTGATGTTCTTCGGTGTCGCCCTCACCTTCTCGCGGCGCCGGATTCCGGCTCACCCGCGACGCTGACAGAGAGCCTGGGGACGAGATCCACGCCTCGCACGCGACGCGGCTTCCGATGGGCATCCTGATGGTCACCGTCAACCCCGATGGGCCGGGGCCACGAAGGCGCGACGAACAACCAGATGGAGCTCATGGCATGCGTGCGGACGCTCCGATTCGCAGCGTCCATTCCTAGTCTTCGTGCGTTCGGGAGATTCGCACTTTCACAGACTCGAGGTACGTTGGTCGTTGGTCCGGTTGCAGTAGACCCCGTCGCGCTCCGATCCGGACGCGTGTCCGCCAGTACCCGCCGGCAGACGCCAACCGCGCGCTCGACGATCTGTGGGCCGGGCGGTGCGAGAGAGCTGCGGTCCAGCTGCCGGAGGGCGGCAGTCCGGCAGGCGTGTCGTAAGCTCGGGAGATGCCCACTGCGGACGTCGAAGCAGAGCCGGCGCGCCCGCCCCAGCGAGGCGACGGCCTGGGCGGCTCCCGGCGATCGATGCGACCGGCGCGGCCTGCGCGGCCGCCTTGGAGAGACTTCTTCCTCATCCGTCGCGTCTTCGGCGCCGGCATCTTGGACGGCCTGACGTTCTTGCACCGCCGCTACGGCGCGTTTGTCCAGACCCGGCTCCCCCTCGAGCTTTACTTCGTGTCCGCGCCGGCCACCATCGAAGAGATCCTGCTGAAGAAGGCCGACGCCTTTCGCAAGGATCGCACCAGCCGTCTTCTCTCGCGGGTGATCGGCAACGGGCTGCTGATCAATGACGGTGAATCGTGGCGGCGCCAGCGGCGCCTGTTGCAGCCAGCCTTTCACCAACGACAGCTGGAGGCGTACGCCGACGCCATGGTGACAGCGGCCGAAGGGGGGGTGGCCAGCTGGGGCAGCGGCGAGGTCCGCAACGTCCACGACGACATGATGGCGGTGACGTTGAACATCGTGGCGGCCACGCTGTTCGGCGCCGATCTCCGTGCCGACACCCGGGAGATTGGTCGGATCGTCTCCGGGCTCATGGAGGAGTTCGGCCGGCTGCTCGGCCTGGCCGCGCGGTACTACCCGCCGGCGTGGGTCCCGACCAGGGCCAACCGCCGCTTCCGCGCCTCGGCCCGCCAGATCGACAACGTCATTCTCGGCCTGATCGAGGCGCGCCGGAACCCGAAGCCCGGCGACCGCCGCGACGACGTTCTATCCATCCTCATCGACGCCCGCGACGAAGGCGGCGCGGCGATGACCGACGCTCAGGTTCGTGATGAGGCGGTGACCCTCTTCCTGGCTGGACACGAGACGACGGCGCTGGCGCTGACCTACGCGCTGCATCTGCTCTCCCGCCACCCGGCGTCGCAGGAGCGCGCCCGGGCGGAGATTGAAGCGGCTCTCGGCGACCGCCGGCCGGGCTTCACTGACGTCGAGCGCTTGCCCTACCTTCAGTCCGTCCTGTTGGAGTCGATGCGGCTCTACCCGCCGGTCTGGGTGATCGCGCGCCAGGCGCGGGAGCCGGTCGAGATCGGCGGCTATCGTTTCGGCGCCGGGGCGGAGTTCGTGATGTCGCCTTGGGTCGTTCATCGCGACGGCGCGGTCTTCCCCCGGCCCGACGTCTTCGACCCCTCACGCTGGGAGAACAACCTGGCGCAACGCCTGCCTCGGTTCGCCTACTTCCCGTTCGGCGGTGGACCGCGGGTCTGCATCGGAAATCGCTTCGCGATGATGGAGGCCACCTTGGTCCTGGCGGTGGTTCTCTCGCGGTTCCGCGTAGAGCCAGCGACGGCCGAGCCGACGCTGGACCTGATGCCGAGCGTGACCCTCCGACCACGCCGGGGGCTCCCCCTCCGCGTCGTACGGCAGGACTGAACTCCGCGGCGGGATGACCCCGAACGAGTTGGTCCGCACTTGGTCCGCATCGCGATCTCCGCCTTACAGTTTCAGCGGAGGCCTTCGTAACTACCGAGAATCTGTGCGGTCGAGAAGACTTGAACTTCCACACCCTTGCGGGTACCAGAACCTGAATTGGAGTTGACCCGATCTGGTGGACACCCACGCTCAGTCAGATGAGCGTAGAAAAGGTGCCACATGTCGAGGATGGAAACGAAGAAGCGGGTCCGGCGCGTCCACACGCGCGAGTTCAAGGCTGAGACGGTAGCTTTGGTCCGAACCGGCGGGCGAAATGCCGGCCAGGTTGCGCGAGAGCTCGGGCTGGCAGACAGCCTCGTGCGGGCGTGGGTGCGCCAGGCCGACGTGGACGCCGGGAGGGGGCCCGCCGGTGCGCTCACCACCGCTGAAAAGGAGGAGCTGTCGCAGCTGCGAAGGGAGGTGAAGGTCCTCCGAATGGAGCGAGAGATTTTAAAAAGGGCGGCCACCTTCTTCGCCAAGGAGAACGCGTGAAGTTCGCGTTCATCTCCGAGGAAAAGGTGGCCTTTCCCGTCGCTGTGCTCTGCCGCCTCCTGGCCGTTTCTCCGAGCGGCTTCTACGCCATGCATGGGCGTCCCCGGTCGCTGCACGCACGTCGCGACGACAAGCTCGCCGAGCAGGTGGTGGAGGCCCACGCAGCAAGCAAGGGCCGGTACGGTAGCCCGCGCGTGCACGCCGAGC
Organism: uncultured Myxococcales bacterium; assembly: GCA_964618005.1. Lineage (GTDB taxonomy): Bacteria > Myxococcota_A > Polyangia > Fen-1088 > Fen-1088 > JADGRB01. The sequence continues at coordinate 696 of CAZTZM010000231.1, read as the reverse complement.
TCAAAGCTGCCGGCGAGCGGGTGGGCCGCAAGCGCGTGGCCAGGCTGATGCGCGAGAAGAAGCTAGCGGCGCGGACGCGGCGCCGTTTCCGCACGACCACCGACTCGAAGCACGACTTCCCGATCGCGCCGAACGTGCTCGAGCGGAACTTCACGGCGAGTGCCCCGGATCGGGCGTGGGTCACCGACATCACGTTTGTTTGGACGGCACAGGGCTGGCTGTACCTGGCCGTGATCCTGGACCTGTTCTCGAGGCGCGTGGTGGGGTGGGCGACCAGCCAGAACGTCGATCGCTACCTCGCTCTCGCCGCGCTCGATACGGCGCTGGCGCGGCGGCGCCCGGCCGTGGGTCTCGTTCACCACTCCGATCGCGGCAGCACGTACGCGAGCAGCGACTACCGAAAGGCCCTGGACGCCAGAGGCCTCGAGTGCAGCATGAGCCGGAAGGGAGACTGCTGGGACAATGCCGTCGCCGAGAGCTTCTTCTCGACGCTCAAGCGCGAGCTCGAAGGAATCGACGACTTCGAAAGCCGCGCCGGTGCCGCCCTGTCGATCGGCGACTACATCGACGGCTTCTACAACCTCCAGCGCCGCCACTCCGCGATCAACTACACCAGTCCCGTCGAGTTCGAGCTGATACATTCCATGCAGAGAGCAGCAGCGTAACGAAACCGTCCATCAGATCGGGTCAACCCCA
>CAZTZM010000230.1:0-7880 GCA_964618005.1 uncultured Myxococcales bacterium | reverse complement strand
CTCGTCGTGCGACGACGGCGCGTGCGCGCTGGCTGGCGGCGGGGTGGGGGGCGCGGCCGGCACGACGGGCATGTTCTCGACGCTGGCGAATGACTTGGCCAGCAGCGCGGCGATCAGCCGCTCGCCGTCGACGGAGCCGGTGAGGCGCCGCGCCAGGGCGCGCCATTCGGCGCCCGGATCGGCCGAGAGAGCCCGCCTCAGGACCAGGATGCGCTCGCCCTCGCGGTGCGACCGGATCTCCGCTTCCGACGGGAGCGCGCGCTCATCGGGTTTGATCTTGTAGAGCAGCTTCAGGTAGTAGAACGACCCGACCTCGGTCGGCCCGATCAGCGACACCGCGGTCCCCTTGCGTCCCGCGCGGCCGGTGCGACCGGTGCGGTGGATGTAGATCTCCGGCGACTCGGGGAACGTGTAGTTGAAGACGTGCGAGAGGTTCTCGATGTCGATGCCGCGCGCCGCGACGTCGGTCGCGACCAGGAACTTGATCCCGCCGGCCCGCATCCGCCCCAGCACCCGCTCGCGATCGCTCTGCGACAGGTCGGAGGAGATCGCCTCCGCGTCGTGGCCGTGCTGGCGCAGGAACTCCGCCACGCGCCCGGTCTCCTCGCGCGTGTTGCAAAAGATGATGGCCGACACCGGCTCCTCGAAGGCCAGGATCTGCAGCAGCTCGTTCTCGCGATGGATCGCGGGGATCGAGTAGTAGAGGTGCTTGATGTCGTGGACGCCGATGTAGTCGGCCGACAGCTTCAGGAACTCCGGGTTGCGCAGGTAGCGGCGTGAGAGGCGCTGGATTCCTTCCGGCACCGTGGCCGAGAACAGCAACGTCTGCCGCTCGGCCGGCGTCTTCTCCAGGATGTCCTCGATGTCCTCCTGGAAGCCCATCGACAGCATCTCGTCACACTCGTCCAGGACGGCGCAGCGCACGCGATCGAGGCGCAGGGTCCCGCGGCGCAGGTGGTCGAGCACGCGGCCCGGCGTGCCGCACACGATCTGCCCGCCGGCGTGGAGCTGCTCGACCTGCCGCCCCATCGGCGCGCCGCCGTAAATGGGCACCACGGTGATCGGCCGGTGGGCACAGATCTTGGCCAGCTCGGAGGCGACCTGCAGCGCCAGCTCGCGCGTCGGCAGCAGGACGATGGCCTGGACGAACTTGTCGTCGGGGTTGACCAGGCCGCTCGCGAACGGGATGCCGAAGGCGGCGGTCTTGCCCGAGCCGGTGCGCGACTGGACCATCAGATCGCGGCCGGCGCGGACCGGGGGCAACGTGGCGGCCTGGACCGGCATCGGCTCGGAGAAGCCCATCTCCTCCAGGGCGCGCATGACGTCGGGGTGCAGCCCCATCTCCGCGAACGTGATGCGCGGCTCGGCGGGGGCGACCTCGGGGGCCGGCGCGGGCGGGGTTGAGGTCGGATAAGCGGTTTCTTCGTTCATGGTGTCATTCTCCCGAATCGTTGTTGGGGGCGGCCGCGCCCGCGCTCGAACCGATCTGGCGTCCGACGGACGCCAGCCGGTCACGAAGGCGGTCGAGGCGCGGCGCCTCCGTCTGTCCAAACCGGACCAGCTCTTTGCCATAGCTGGACTCGGTCTCACGAAGCTCGCCGTGAATCACGGCGAGCTGTTCCCACTGCTTGCCGAGCGGACCGGTGCGCGGCGCTCCATACCGGCAGCGCCCATCGGCCGCTCGCCACTGCCCGAGCCAGAACGCGCGGTCTTCGGACCACCGTTGGGCCTCGTCCGCGTCGTAATGCGCGACCAGATGGTCGAAGTTGTCGAGGTGGCGCTCCAGCCCCTGTTCGACCTCGTTGAGCTCCTCGGCGCAGCTTTCCAGGTCCGCGGCCGTGTCGCCCGTCGGGGCGCCGATCTGCTCCGGCTGGCGACGCCGGTAGATCGTCACCCCGACCGAGACCAAGAGGTATGAGCTCCCGAGCGACACGAACGCCAGCACGACCCAAGACAGAAATCGCCGGTAGCGGCGGTATTCGGGCGGTGAAGCGAGCGGTTCGGAAGACATAACGCGGTCTCGGCGCCCGCGGAGCGCCGCGAGCGTCGCGTCCCCGGTGCGCCGGGGCGTGTGCGGAAACCTACGGGGTGGGGCCCGGCGTGTCAAATCAACCGCCCGACCGAAGCCGGTCAGTCGTCGGCCGGGAGCGGGACGACCACGCGGAAACTGCCGTTCATGTCGGTCACGGCCTGGCCCTGCAGCCAGGGGGCGGCGCAGGCGCTCGCGATGCAGTTCTGCTCGAAGAGACGAACCACGGCCGTGGGGAGGGGGATGCCGTTGGAATCCGCCACCGTCCCGGAGATCAGCCCACCACGGGGCAGCGTCACGGCGTGCGTCGTCGAGGCGGCGATCGCGAACGACGGTTCGGTCAGCCGCGGCGCCGAGGATCCGGTGGGTGGATCGTAGTCGAGCTGATAGGTCCCGGGATCGAGCGGGAGCGTAAACTGGCCCGTGGCCGACGTCGACGTGCTGGCGGAGGCTTCCGTCGCATTCCCGCAAGGATTGCTCGCGCCGGAGATGGCCGTCGCCGTGACGGTCACGTTCGCCACCGCGTAACCCTGGCTGTCGGTCACGGTCCCCGTCAGGACCGGGCGCAACGGCAGCATCGCCGTCGCCAGCGTCGGCGCGCTGGGCGTGCTGACGGAGCTGGCCCCCATGACGGTCACGACGGGCGAAAGACAGGTCGTGGCGTAGGGCGAGCTGGAAGGCGGATTGACCGCGATGTTGTAGTCGAGCGTCTGGGCCACCGTTCCCGGCAGAAGTGACAGCGCCACCAGCCCGTGGACGTCGGTGGTCCCGGTGCGAATGAAGTCGGCGCTTCCGATCTGTTGCTGCTGGGGGCTCGTGGCCGCGCCCAGCGAGGCCTGCGCCTGGACCAGCGCCCCGCTCACCGCCGTCATCTTGTCCGCGCCAAGCACGGAGACGTTGAAGAGGTTCGGCACGGCGACGTAGGAAGGAAGCTTGATCGTGCCCAGGCTCAGCGAGCTCGCGGTGCTGCTGGCGAGCGTCATCGCCGACGACGTGAACCAGGGGTCGGCGCTTCCTTGCTGCGAGGGCGAGAGCTGGACGGTGAAGGGGGCGGTCGGGTCGAAGGTCCCCAGGAGGATCTTGAAGTAACCCGTGGTGTCGGTGAGCGACGCCGTGCTGACCTGGCTCCCGCCCTGGAACACGCGCGCCACCAGACTGTCGGTCAGCGGCGCCTCGGCGGCCGACTCGATCTGACCGGTCACCGTCACGTTGCCGGCCGGCAACGTCTCCGCCAGGGTGTCGGCCATGGTGACCGGAGACACGGTGACCGGAAAGGAGTAGGGCGGGTTCTGCAGATCGGACGGCGGTAGCGGGGTCAACGCCAGCGTCCCCATCCTCGAGGACATCGACGCCGGGATCGAAATGGTGCCCGTGATGGTGCTGATCGTCGACGAGTTGTCCATCGCGGCCGTCGCCTGGAACGTAAGCGCTGCGTGGCCGGGGATCGTGGACGGCAACGTCAGCAGCACGCTGGCAGACGCCGGTACCTGTGCACCCGCCGGCGCCGAGAAGGTGGTCGTCACCGCTTGCAGCTCATCGGCGGTGAGGACGACGGGCTCCTTCGCAAAGTCGATGCCGCCGAGCTCGGTCAACCCGAATCCCGAATTGGCGGCCGGATCGATTTCGAGGAACCAATCGGGGAGTTGCACCGCGACCGGCGGCACGCAGGCGCTGGACGAGCAGGGCGAACTGCCGGTCGCTCCCCCGGTGCCGGTGGACGCGCTGGCGCTGGCGGCGGTCCCGGCGCAGCCGGCCAGTCCAAGGACGGAGCCCGTGATCACGGCCAGCGACGACAGGCGGTGGCCCGGCGGCTTCACGGTGAGGCCGTCCCCATCCCACACGAGAGGTCGAACGTCCAGCTCGCCTCGATGACGTGGCCGGGTGGCTCCACGCTCGTGAGATCGCCGGCACCGGTCGGTGCGAACGCGCGATCGCCCACGATCAACGCCAGACGGTGCTGCTGAATCGTCTGCGCGACGGTGCTGCAGGTAAAAGTCGTGATGTTCGGCGCGGGGGGAGTCGCGCCGGGCTGCAGGTACTCCAGGCCGATCGAGCCGTGCGTCGGCTCGCCGTCGGCGCTCGGCTTGATCGACAGGTTGCTGGCGATCGTCCTGGTGACGCTGTCGTCGTACGGCGGATAATCGGTCACCCACTGATAGAACAGCGTGTCGCCCACGTTGGGGTCTGCCACGACCACGCTCGCCACCGTCGTGGTGACGGATGGGTTGACCACCACCACCGACCCGACCTCCGGGATGGCGCTCTGGAAGTACGGGAAGTAGTTCTGGGCCGCGGGAGGATCCTGAAAGTCCGGGGCGACCGGGATGATGCAAGCCGACATCTGGAGCACGAACAGCAGCGAAGCGCCTCGACAGGTGGACAGCAGCAATCGTGCCATCCATGAAGGCCGCGCCCGATGCGGAGCTCGGCGCACGCGCGGGCCCGCGACCCGGACATCGCTGTCAGGGACGTCGGGCTTCGGCACGCGGATGCGGAGGCTCATGCGGGGCGAGATCCGGGATTCAGTTTTCCACGGTTTCGCCGCCGGATTCGGCCGACTCATCCAAGGGTCCGTCGCCCTTTTCGAGGTGCCGGAAGATCGTGCGCGGGTCGACGGCCAGGTCGCGCGCGGTCTTGGTCCGGTTGCCGTTGTTGATGGCCAGGATGTCGTTGATGTAATCGCGCTGGAACTTCTCCTTCGCCTCGGCCAGCGGAAGGATGGGCGGCAGGTCGTCCGGCGACAGATCCAGGTCCTCCGGCCCCAGCAGCGCCCGATCAGCCAGCACCACGGCCTTCTTGATCCGGTTCTCCAGCTCGCGGATGTTCCCGGGCCAGCGGTGGCGCCGGATCGCCGCGATGGCGTTGGGCGTGAGGCCGCGGACCCGCCCGCCGTACTCGGGCGCGTAGCGGCCGACCATGTAGCGCGCCAGCACCACGATGTCGTCGCCGCGGTCGCGCAGCGGCGGCAGGTGCAGGTGGACGACGTTCAGGCGGTAGTAGAGGTCCTCGCGGAACCGCCCGGCCTTCATCTCGACCTCCAGATCGCGGTTGGTCGCCGCGATCACGCGGATGTCGATCGTCTCCGAGTTGGTGTCGCCCACCCGGACGACCACGCGCTCCTGCAGCGCGCGGAGGATCTTCACCTGCAGCGGCAGCGGCATCTCGCCGATCTCGTCGAGGAAGAGCGTCCCGCGGTCGGCCGACTGAAAGCGTCCGGTCTTGTTGCTGATCGCGCCCGTGAACGCGCCGCGCACGTGCCCGAACAGCTCCGACTCCAGCAGGTTCTCCGGGATGGCGCCGCAGTTGATGGTGACGAAGGGGTGCTTGGCCCGTTGCGACCGGCTGTGCAGCTCGCGCGCGATCAGCTCCTTGCCGGTCCCGGTCTCGCCGGTGATGAGCACCGAGATGTCGGTGGCCGCCACCTTCTGGACCTTGCGGAAGACCTCCTGCATGCGCGGCGAGGAGCCGAGGATCTCGCCGAACCGGATCTGCTCGATGCGGCTCTGCAGCGAGCGGTTGTCCAGCTTCAGCTCGTTGACCAGCAGCGCGTTGCGGACCAGCAGCGCCGCCTGCGACGCGAACACCGACAGCACCTCCAGGTGCGCCTCTGCAAACAGCTGCGCCACGTGATCGTTGCCGACGTAGATGACGCCCAGCATGTTGCCGCGCTCGAGCAGCGGCACGCACATGACAGAGGTCAGCTTCAAGTTCACGACCGAGAGGGCGTTCTTGAACGCGTCGTCGCTCAGCGCGTCCGAGATGATGATGGGCTGGCCCGTCTTCACCACGTGCGCCAGGATCGAGTCGGAGAGCTGGGTGACGGCGTCGGAGATGGTCTCGCGCCGCAGGTTTCGGGCCGCCTTCACCACCGGCTCGCCCGACTCCATCAGGACCAGGAACCCCTTGTCGGCGTTCGAGACCTGGATCATCACGTCCAGCAGCTGATCGACCAGCGACGGCAGCTCGTAGCTGGACATCAGCTTGCCGCTGAACTCGTACAGCTTCTTGTACGACGCCAGCTCGGTCGCCCCGGCGGCGCCGGCGGCCTCCTCGCCGCCGCCCGGCTGATCGTAGAGCGAGAACTCCATCTCGACGGCGCCGATCCGGATCCGGTCGTCGTGGGCCAGCTTCTGCTTGGCGCGCTTGCGACCGTTGATGAAGATCTCCGCGTCGCGATCGGTGGCCGCCAGGTTGAACTCGCGCCCGTCGAAGTGGATGTGCGCCGGGCTGTCCGACAGCGACGGATCGTCCAGCACCACGTCCGCGTCGGGGCTGCGCCCCAGCGAGGTGAGCTTCTTGTGGATCCGGTACACCTTCGTCCCCTGCCCGGGGAGCTGAATCTTGAGTGTCGCCATGGATGGTCCTTTCAGAAGCGGAAGACCGCCCCCAAACCGTTGGAGGTGAGCCCGACGGACAGGCCGGCCGGGGCGGGCGCCGCCGGCTCGGGGAGCAGCCGGTCGCGCTGGTAGTGTCGGACGGCGTCGATGACGCCCCAGATCGCCGCGGCGAAGAACAGCCCGCCGGAAATCAGCTGGACGCGCAACAGGTCGCGGGAGGTGTCCTCCTGCGAATGGTCGATCTGGTCGATGGGACAGGCGGCTGGCTGGCCGTCGGCGCTGGTCGTCTGCATCACCAGGCACTTGCGATGCGGCTCGAGGCCGTAGAGGCCGAAGTTGGTGGCGAAGGCACCCACGGAGATGGCCGCCAGCGCGGTCTCGACGCCCAGGAACAGCCAGCCCTTGCGCCGCTGGCCGTTCTGGAACTGGCCGGTGCCGAACGGGATGAAGTTGACCGCGTAGGAGAGCCGCTCGTAGCGGACGACGACCGTGGTGGCGGGGGTGGCCGGCGGATGCAGCCGGAGGTGGGTCTTGAGGTCCTCGTCGTGCTGATGCTGCAGCTTCTCGATGCGAGAAATCTCGTCCTCTTCTTCTTTCAGCACCTGGTTGAAGGCGTCGACGATCGGCTGCGCGTCGATGAGCGGGTCGAACCGGTAGTCGGGGCGCAGCTCCAGCAGCTTGTGGAACTCGCCGCGGGCCTTGTCGGGCTGCTTCTGGAACAGGTAGGCGATCCCCAGCATGCGGTGCGCCGCGACCACCTCGCCCTCCGTATCGAGCAGCACCTCCGGCTCCAGCAACGGACGGAGGAGCTCGATCGCCCGGCCGTACTCGGCGTGGTCGAAGGCAGCCGCGCCGCGCACGTAGACGTCGTGCGGCGCGCTCCGGGTATCGCGGGCGTGGACCGGGGCGGTGGCCAGCAGAGCGGCCGCCAGGGCGGGCAAGAGCCCGACGCTCACGCGGGTCCCGCCGCCGAAGGACGATCGGCCATTCAGTTGGCGCCTGACTTGAGCTTCACGAGCGTGGTGGCGCGCTGGCCCGCGCGGACTTCGACGGTGGCGGTCGCGAAGGCGTTGCCCGCGTCGACCGCGACCTCGACCTCCTTGCTGGAGGCGTCGCCGGCGAAGAACGGGACCTCGATCTCCTCGCCGGCGCGCGCGGTGGTGGCGGTGACCTTCCGCTTGGGATCGCGCACCAGGACGCGCGCCGAGTCGACGGCCGGGTCGGTGGTGACGAGCAGCCGGGCCGGCCGCCACTTGAGGCGGCGGGCGATGATTGAATCGGCCGGCAACGGGCGATCGGGGCCGAGCTCGACCCGCTCGACGAAACAGCAGCCGCCGGGGCTGCGAAACTCGAGGACGTGGTCGCTCTCCCAGGGGACCTCGATCGTCGTGTGGTTCGGGTCATACGGGAACTGCCGCTGGCCGTCGAGATACACGTCCACGTTCTGCGGCGTGGGGCCGAGCGTGAAGACCCGCGGCGCGGCCACCTCACGCGCCGGCGCGGCCGGCGTCGCG
>CAZTZM010000229.1:0-16501 GCA_964618005.1 uncultured Myxococcales bacterium | reverse complement strand
GGGAGGTTCGGACCCCTTTGAGGGGTCCGAAGATCATAGCCAGCGTAGCGCGGGGTCGCCGCGTGGCGCGCATCGCGGGGGGTTCGGAACCCGTTGAGGGTTCGCACGTACATAGCCCGCGGCGCGCGAAGCGCGGCGACGCCGCGCTACGCTCGACGCGATCAGCGCTACTTCTTCTTGGGCGCGCGCTTGGGAGCGGCGGGCTTGGCGGCCTTCTCGGGTTTGGCCGCCGGAGCTGCCTTCTCGGAGCCGTTGGGGGCCGCGCCCGACGCCGTCTTGCGGCGCCAGAGGCCGAGCACGTTCCCGTCGGGATCCGCGAACAGCGCCACCTCGCCGCCGCCGGCGAACGGCAGGCTGCGCACCAGCACGCGCCCGCCGGCCTGCTCGATCTCGGCCAGCTTGGCCTCCAGATCGTCGACGGTCAGGTACGCCACGGGCCCCGGCGCCTGCACGAGGTCGGCGCGGACCCAGCCGCCGCTGGTCCCGTCGGACGCGTTCAGCTTCATGTAGCTGCCGGCCGCGTTCTGCTCGGTCTGCCAGTCGAAGACCCGCGAATAGAACTCAGACGTACGCGCGAAGTTGGCGCTCTTGAACTCGACGTGGACGATCCCCGCGGCCATGCGCGACGTTATCTCCCGCCGCAGACACCGTCAATCCACGGCGCGCATTTCGGGCGTTCCGTCAGGTGTCGGCCAGCCGAGCCAGCCGGGGGACCACCACGACGACCGACACCCGGGCCGCCCGGATCAGCCGCTCGTTCTCGTAGCCGAAGAACAGCCGGTGCTGGACGGCGCGGTTCTCGGTCCCGAGGACGACCAGATCGAAGCTTCCCTTCTCGACCGCTTGCGGGACCGGACTGGTCCGGGGGTCGAAGGTCAGGTGCATCACGCTCGGCTTGACGGTCGAGGCCCGGAATACACGTGAGATCCGCGCCAGCTCCTCGTCGCTGGTGGCCGGCGCCTCCGACGGGGGGTGCGTGCCGCTCACGTCGGCGTAGGCGGCCGCTTGGGGACGGCGCTCGGTCAAGATGGCCAGCGTCAGCTCGGCGCCGGTCGCCTCCGCGTAGCGCAGCGCCAGCTCGGTCGCCAGGCGCGAGCCGATGCTGCCGTCGACGGGAACCAGGATCTTTCTGTAGTCGCCGGCCGGAGCGGTCGCCTTCATGATCGCCACGTGGCAGGGGGCGCCCGAGACGACCTGCTCCACCACTGTTCCGCCGATCGAGGGGCCTTCGCCCGAGCCGATGATGATCAGATCGCAGCCGCGCCTGGCCTCGTCGCAGATGACGCGGGCGATCGGGCCGCGCGCCTTGGCCAGCTCGGGCGGGCGGCTGCGTCCCACCGCCTGGGTCTTGATGGCGTCGATCTGCTCGCTGACGCCGGCGGGACGGCGGCTGCCGGACGGGCGAAACAGCCGCCGCCACCAGACCAGGCGGGCCTCGACGTGCAGCACCTTCACCGCGGCGCTGCTCTTGCCGGCCAGACCGAACGCCAGCGGCGCGGCGGCCAGCGCGTTGGGACCGCCGCCGGCCCCCAGCAGCACCCGCACCTCGGCGGGATTGAAGGCCCCGGTCGACTCCGAGATTAGGATGCGCCGGGCCTCGTCCTCCGTCATCCGGACGCGCGGCATCGTCAGCCGCAGGCCGACCGGCGCCAGAAACGACGTCACGATCGCCATCATGACGATGATCGAGAACATCTGAGGCGTCAGGATCCCCAGCGACAGGCCGATCGTGGCGACCACGATCTCCATCGCGCCGCGCGCGTTCATGGCGACCGCGATCGAGGCCGCCTCCCAGAAGCGCAGCCCGCCCCAGTAGGCGCCCAGCGAGCAGCCGACCAGCTTGCCTAGGCAGGCCACCGTGATGACCAGCCCCAGCATGTGACCGCTGCCCAGCTGCCACAGGTTGACCCGCAGCCCGACGATCCCGAAGAAGATCGGCGCCAGGACGCTGAACGTGAACGACTCCAGCCGCGCCACCGTCTCGCGCCGCAGGCGCGGGACCTGGTGCAGGACCACGCCGGTCACGAACGCGCCGAACACCGGGTGAACGCCGATCCATTCCGTCGCCGCGGCGCACAGGAACGTCACGCTGATGATCAACGCCAGGTCCGAGTCGGGGGCCTTGAACCGCTCGCTGGTGATCCGCATCGCGACGCGCAGGAACGGATACAGGACCACCGCGGCCGCCACGATGAACGCGATCAGGAGCAGCACGGTGATCCCCAGATCCCCGACGTGGACCGCGCCGTGGGTGGCGGCGCCGGCGATCAGCGACAGGATCAACCAGCCCACGGTGTCGTCGACGACGCCCGCCGACAGGATCACGAGGCCGATGTTCCGCTTGGTCAGGTCGAGGTCGATCAGGATCTTGGCGATCACCGGCATGGCGGAGATCGACATGGCGGTGGCGAGAAACAGGCTGAAGAGGACGCGGTGGCTGGTGTCGGTCAGGTATTCGGCCGGGGTGAAGGTGCCCAGCGCGAACCCCAGCCCGAACGGCAGCACCATCCCCATCACCGAGGCGATGAACGCCGCGCGACCCAGGTTGCGCAGCAGGCGCAGGTCGGTCTCCATCCCGGTCAGCAGCAGGAGCAGGGTCATCCCGACGGCGCTGAAGGCGTCGAGCAGGTGGAACTGCGCCGCCGTCGGCGGGAACACCGCCGCGAACGCGTTCGGGAAGTAGTGCCCGAACAGCGTCGGGCCGAGCGCGATCCCGCCGCTCATCTCGCCGACGACGGCCGGCAGCCCGATCCGCTTGGCCAGCTCGGCGCCCAGCCGCGCCATCGCGACCAGCAGGGCCAGCTCGACGAGCAGCAAGAACACCGAGTGGCCCGGAAGACTGGCGACGCGCACCGCATCCACGCTAGCACCTACATGGAAGCCCTGACAGCGTTCCCAAACCCTCCCGCGACGTTCGATGTATGCTCGCCGCCTATCTTGGACGATCTCGGTCGACGAGTCCGCGCGCGGGTGCTGGTCCGGATCGTTCCGTATCTGCTGCTGCTCTACTTCGTCGCCTACCTCGATCGCGTCAACATCAGCTACGCGGCGCTGGAGATGCGCCACGATCTGCCGCTCACCGACAGTCAGTACGGCTTTGGCGCGTCGATCTTCTTCGTGGGGTACTTCCTGTTCGAGATCCCGGGGACGCTGCTGGTCGAGACCTGGAGCGCGCGCGGCTGGATCGCGCGCATCCTGATCGGCTGGGGGCTGGTCGCGTGCGGGATGGCGTTCGTCCACACGCCGCGCCAGTTCTTCTGGCTGCGCTTCCTGCTGGGCGCGGCCGAAGCCGGCTTCTTCCCCGGCGTGGTGGTGTACCTGTCGCACTGGTTCCGCGTCGAGGATCGGGCGCGCGCGTTCGCGCTGTTCATGCTGGCGGTGCCGATCTCGAACATCGTGGGCGCGCCGGTGTCCGGCCTCTTGCTGGGCGCGCACTGGGCAGGCCTGGCCGGCTGGCGGTGGCTGTTCTTGTTGGAGGGCCTTCCGGCGATCGTGCTGGGCGTGGTCACGATCTTCTACCTGACCGATCGCCCGAGCGACGCGCGCTGGCTGACCGCCGCCGAGCGCGACTTTCTGACCCTGGCGCTGGCGCGCGAGGCCGAAGCGGCGCCCCCCACGGCGGGCTGGCGCGCCACCGCGCGGGCCGCCTTGCGCCGGCCGATCGTGCTGCTGGTGCTGGCCTACTTCGGCATCGTCACGACGTCGTACGGCTTCAGCCTCTGGATGCCGACGATCGTGAAGAGCCGGACAGGGCTGTCCAACCTGACGGTGTCGCTGATCGCCACCCTCCCCTACGTCGCCGGCGGCCTCTGCACGGCGTTCGTGGGCTGGTCGTCGGATCGCACCGGCGAGCGGCGCTACCACACCATCGTCCCGATGTTGATGGCGGCGTCGGGGCTGGCGCTGGCGATCGTCAGCCGGGCGCCGGGCGCGGGCCTGGTCAGCCTGGCGCTGGTGGGCGCGGGGATCTACGGCTTCATGCCGTCGTTCTGGGCGATGCCGCGCTGGTTCGCCACGGGCGCCTCCGGCGCCGCCGCCGTCGGTCTCATCAACTCGACGGGCTGCCTGGGCGGCGCCGTGGGACCGTATCTGGTCGGCTGGTTGAAGGTCAGCGGCGCCGACTACGCGGTCCCCGCGGCGATCCTGGCCGGCACCGCCACATTCGGCGCGCTGATGGTGTTCCTGGTGCGCCGCCCGCCCCGCATCGCCGTATGAGGGCGGGTCCGCAAAAACTCACGACCTGATGGCGGCCGGGCCGAAGCCGGCTTAAAACATCGCCCGTGAACGACGTCGCGGCACCTGTGTTGCCGAATCCCCTGCGCGAGGGGCTGGTCGAGGAGCGCATCCCCGAGCCGGCCACCATGGTCATCTTTGGCGCCTCCGGCGATCTCGCCCGCCGCAAGCTGCTGCCGGCGCTCTATAGCCTGACCCGCGACCGCCTGCTGCCCGCGCGGTTCGCGGTGCTGGGCTTTGCCCGGCACCCCCAGAGCGACGACGACTTCCGCGAGGAGATGCGGCGCGGCTGCGACGAGTTCGCGCGCCGGCGCCCCGTCGACGCCGCGCTCTGGTCGGCCTTCGCGCGCAACCTCTTCTACCAGCAGGGCGCCTACGACGACCCCGCCTCGTTCCAGCGGCTGAAGGCGCGCCTGGAGGAGATCGAACGGACGCTGGGCCTGCCCGGCAACCGGGTCTTCTACCTGTCGACGCCGCCGTCGGCGTTCGCGCCCGTCATCCGCAGCCTGGGACAGGCCGAGCTGGCACCCAAGCCGGCGCCCGGCAAGCCGTTCGCGCGCGTGATCATCGAGAAGCCGTTCGGCGTCGACCTGGACACGGCGCGCAGCCTGAACCGCCAGGTCCACGAGATCCTGGACGAGCGGCAGATCTACCGCATCGATCACTATCTCGGAAAAGAGACCGTCCAGAACCTGCTGGTGTTCCGGTTCTCGAACGGGATCTTCGAGCCGCTGTGGAACAACCACTTCGTGGATCACGTGCAGATCACCGGCGCCGAGACGGTCGGCGTCGAGGGGCGCGGCGGCTACTTCGAGCAGGCCGGCAGCATGCGCGACATGGTGCAGAACCACCTGATGCAGGTCCTGAGCCTGGCGGCGATGGAGCCGCCGGTGGCCTTCGAGGCCGACGCCGTCCGCGACGAGAAGCTGAAGGTCATCAAGGCCCTGCGCCAGATCCCGGACGCCGACTTCGACAAGCAGGTCATCCGCGCGCAGTACACGGCCGGCTCGATCGCGGGGCGCGCCGTCCCCGGCTATCGGCAGGAGCCGGGCGTCAGCCCGACGTCGACGACGGAGACGTTCGTGGCGCTCAAGCTGTTCATCGACTCGTGGCGCTGGGCCGGTGTGCCGTTCTATCTGCGCTCGGGCAAGCGGATGCCGAAGCGGGTCACCGAGATCGCCATCCACTTCAAGGAGGCGCCGCACCTGCTGTTCGGGACGAAGGGGCACCCGATCCGCCCCAATGTCCTGAGCATCCGGATCCAGCCCGACGAGGGGATCGCGCTCAACTTCGGCTCCAAGCTGCCCGGCCCGGCGATGGAGATCGCGCCGGTGAGCATGGAGTTCCGCTACGGGTCGTCGTTCGGCGTCGAGCCGCCCGAGGCCTACGAGCGGCTGCTGCTCGACTGCCTGCTGGGTGACGGGACGCTGTTCACCCGCGGCGACGAGGTCGAGGCGAGCTGGAGCTGGGTGTCGCGCATCCACCGGCGCTGGGCCGCCGACACCGCCGCCGGTCACACCGCCCTGCCCGGCTACGCCGCCGGGACCTGGGGCCCCGAGGAGGCCGAGCGGATGATGGCGGCCGACGGAAGGGCCTGGCGGCTGCCGTGAGCCCGGAGCAAGCCCGCGCCAACTTCGAGCGCTTCGCGCGCGGCGAGCCGATCGTCGTGGAGGTCGCCGAGATCGAGCGCGAGCTGGGGGCGCTCTGGCAGGAGGCTTCGAACGCCGGCGGTCAATCCGAGGCGATCGGCCGGGCGGCGCTCTGGAACCTGGTCATCCCCTCGCGGGGGCGCTCGGCGCTGGCGCGGGCCAAGGCGCTGGTCGACGCCGTGGCGCCGGCGGTGCCGGTCCGCGCCATCACGCTCTGCCTGGACGACGACGCGACGGATCTGTCGGCCACCATCGAGAGCAACGTCGTCTCGCACCCGGGCGGCGGCCGCGTCGTCTACTCCGAGGAGATCACGCTGGTGGGGCCGCCGGACGCCGAGGCGCACTTCGGCGCCATGGTCCGCGCGCTTCAGGTCCCCGGCGTCCGCACCGCCACGCTGTGGCTGGACGCCGCCATGTCGTCGACGCTGCTCAAGCGCGAGCTCTTGCCGGTGACCCGGCGGTTGATCGTCGACACCGGGAGCTGCGCGGTCCCGACGCACTTGCAGGCCCTGGAGCGTCTGGGCGGGCTGACCCCGCGACCGATCGCCGATCTCGGCTGGCTGCGGCTGGCCAGCCTGCGGCTCCTGTTCGCCGGGCTGTTCGATCCGCCGGTGGGCGGCGCCCCCCTGCGCGATGCCACCCGCCTCTCGGTTCGTTACCGCCCGGGCGGCGAGGTCAGCGCGCTGCTGATCGTCGCCTGGCTGGGAACGTTGCTCGATTGGCAGCCGCTGCGGGCGGCCGAGCGGCCCGAAGGGGGCTGGCGGTTCGACTTCGATCGAAGGGGGGGCCGCGTCGAAGCGGTCCTGGTCCCGGGGCCCGGCGCGTGCGATGAGAGCTCCATCCTGGCGATCGAGCTGACCAGCGACGACCAGGAGCATGTGGTCTGCCGCGAGGCGATCGATCGCGCGCGCGTCGAGGTCCCGATCGCGCCGCCGCGCACCGTGAAGCTGGACGCCTACTCCGATGCCGAGCTGTGCGTGACCGCGCTCGGGCCGCGCGGACGCGACCCCCTGTTCGGCCGCTGCCTGACCTACGCCGGCCGCCTCTGGGCGCTCGAGACTGCCGCCAGCCGGCGGTAGCCGGCCGCCGCGCGACTACGCGGCGCGGATGACGTAGTTGTTGCGCTTGCCCCGGCGGAGGACCAGCAGGCGGCCGTCGATGAGATCCGCGGCGGTGACGCGCGCGTCCGGCGTGGGGTTCCCGAGCGGCGTGCCGTTGACGGCGACGGCGCCGGCGGTGACCTGGCGGCGGGCGTCGGACTTCGAGTTGCACGCGCCGACCTCGGTCAAGAGATCGACCAGCAGCGCGCCTTCGCCCGCGAAGCGATCGCGGCCGGTCGTGATCGACGGCGCCGCGGCCAGCGCGTCGTCGAGCAGGTCGCCGCCGACCACGCGCAGGTCGCCGCCCCCGAACAGCGCCTCGCTGGCGCGGAGCACGCGGTGGAGCTCGTCGTTTCCGTGTACGCGGCGGGTCAGATCCTCGGCCAGCGCCCGCTGCGCCACCCGGTCGCCGGAGCCGAGCGACGTCTCCAGCGCCTCGATCTCCTCGCGGCCGCGGAACGTCAACCAGCGCAGGAAACGCCCCACGTCGGCGTCGGCGCTGTTCAGCCAGAACTGATAGAACGCGTACGGCGAGGTGAGCTTCCCGTCGAGGAAGACCGCCCCCTTCTCCGTCTTGCCGTACTTCTTCCCCTCGGCGTTGGTCAAAAGCGGCGCCGTGAACCCGTACACGGTGTTGCCGGTGATGCGGCGAACCAGGTCGACGCCCGAGACGATGTTCCCCCACTGGTCCGAGGCGCCGCACTGCAGGCGGCAGTCGTATCGGCGGTGAAGCTCCAGGAAGTCGTAGGCCTGGAGCAGCATGTACGAGAACTCGGTGTACGAGATTCCTTCTTCGCGCGACTCGAACCGCTGCTTCACGGAGTCGCGCGCCATCATCTGGTTCACCGCGAAGTGCTTGCCGGTGTCGCGCAGGAAGTCGAGCAGCGACAGCCCGCCCAGCCAGTCGAGGTTGTTCACCACCTGCACGGCCGGGCCGTCGTCGCCGCCGAAGAAACGGCTGAGCTGCGCGGCGAGCTGCGCCGTATTCCCGGCGACCTCCTCCGCCCCCAGCAGCTTGCGCTCGCTGGTCTTCCCCGAGGGGTCGCCGATCATCCCGGTCGCGCCGCCGACCAGCGCCAGCACCTTGTGCCCGTGCCGGCGGAAGTGCGCCATCGTCATCAACGGCACCAGCGTGCCCGCGTGCAGGCTGGAGGCCGACGGGTCGAACCCGGTGTACAGCACCAGCGGCTCGGCAGAGATCTGCGCGAAGTTGTCGGCGGTGGTCTGGTGGACGAGCCCGCGCCAGGCCAGCTCTTCGTAAGCGCCCATGAGACGGTCTGACTAACATCGCGCGTGGGCCGAGACAAGGCGCGCCGCGCGCGGTAAGTTCCGCGGCGCCGTGGCCAACGAACCTCAGATCGTCGCCGCCGCCAGCCTCCCGGAACTGGTGGAGGCGGCGGCTCACCATATTCGCCGCGCCGCCGCCGAAGCGATCGCGGCGCGCGGGCGGTTTCGCATCGCGCTGGCGGGCGGCTCGACGCCGCGCGCCCTCTACCCCGTGATCGCCAGCGGCGTCGACTGGACGCGCGCCACGATCTTCTTCGGCGACGAGCGGGCCGTGCCGCCCGACGACGCCCAGTCGAACTACCGCATGACCCGCGAGACGCTGCTCGATCCGGGTCACGTCCCGGAGGCCAACGTGGTGCGCTGGCGCGGCGAGGATCCCGACATCCGCGCGGTCGCCGCCGACTACGAGCGCGCGCTGACGACCGGCGCGACCCCCCCCTGGCTGGATCTGGCGCTCCTGGGTCTGGGGCCCGACGGCCACACGGCGTCGCTGTTCCCGGGGACGGCCGTCCTCAAAGAGGAGTCGCGCCTCACCGCCGCCGTCGAGACCGAGGAGAAAGGGACGCGCCGGCTGACGCTGACCTACCCCGCCCTGTGCGGCGCGCGCGACGTCTGCTTCCTCATCACCGGGAAGGACAAGGCGGAGGCGCTGGCCGCGGTGGTCGGCGGCGCGAACCTGCCGGCCACGCGCATCATGCGCCGGCCGGGGCCCGTGACCGTGTTCTGCGACCGCGCGGCCGCCGGCGCGCTGGAGGGCGCCGGGACGCCATGACCGTCCTGGCGGGCGACATCGGCGGGACCAACGCCCGGCTGGCGATCTATGACGTCGTCCCCGGCGCGGCCATCGGCGGCCCGCTGTTCGACAAGACCTACCCTTCCGCCTCCTACCCGTCGTTGGACGTGATCGCCGAGGATTTCCTGGCCACCGCCGCAGAGAAGCTGGGCGCGGCCGCCAAGGTCACGCACGCCTGCCTGGGCATCGCGGGCCCGATCGAGAACAACCTTTGCCGCGCCACCAACCTGCCGTGGGTGATCGACGGCGACGCCCTGGCGCCGCGCCTGGGGATCTCGCGCGTCCGCCTGGTCAACGACTTCACCGCCGCGGCGCTGGGCGTGACCGCGGTCGGCCCCGAGGCGCTGGCCGGCCTCGGCGGCGGCACGCCGGTGGCGCGCGGCCCGATCGCCGTCCTGGGCGCCGGGACAGGGCTGGGACAGGCGTTCCTGCTCTGGTCGTCGTCGGCCGACGGGTACCAGTGCATCCCCTCCGAAGGCGGGCACGTTGATTTCGGGGCGCGCACGCCGCTGGAGATGGGGCTGGTCCAGTACCTGACCAACAAGTACGGCCGGGTGTCGGCCGAGCGCGTGCTGTCCGGGCATGGGCTGGTCGACGTCTTCGCCTTTCTCGGCGAGGAGCCGGCCTGCCGGGGCCTGATTCGCCCCGAGACCAGCGCGGCGCTGGCCGGCCGCGGGCCCGGGCACGATCCCGCCGCCGCGATCTCGCAGCGGGCGATGGCGGGCAGCGATCCGATCTGCGAGATGGCGCTGTCAATTTTCTGTTCCGTGCTGGGCGCGGTGGCCGGCAACCTGGCGCTCACGGTCCTGGCGACGGGGGGCGTGTTCGTAGCCGGCGGGATCGCGCCGCGGATCCTGAGTTACCTCAAGCAAGGGGCCTTCCGCGAGGCGTTCGACCGCAAGGGGCGCCTGCACACGCTGGTCGAACGCATCCCCGCTTACGTCGTCACCCACCCGCAGCTCGGGTTGATCGGCGCGGCCAAACTCGCCGCAGGCGTCTGATCGCCCGCCGCAGGCGTCTGACCGACCGCCGCTGGGGGCCCCGTGCGCCGCGCCGCAGCCGGCCACAAACGGTTAACCCTCAGTCAAGGAACGGGTGGCTCCGGACGATGTGGGAGCCGTGGGGAACGGTCACCAGGAGGCCCGCGCCGCGGTCAGCCTCGGCAGCGGCCCGGTCCGTCTCGACGGCGATTCCGGACGTGTGCGCGAGGACGTGCGCGAGCTCGGTTCCGCCGATCGTCCCCCCGCCCCCGCCCCCGCCCCCGCCCCCGCGCGAACAGGCACCGGGACCTATACGGCGCCGACCCGCACCGACGAGCGATTCGGCAAGCTGATCGGACGCTCGCCCGCGATGCAGGTGGTGTTCGACGTGCTCGCCAAGGCGTCGCCCAGCGATGCGACCATCCTGCTGGAGGGGGAGACCGGCACGGGTAAAGAAGTATCGGCCGAGGCGATCCACATCGGCAGCCCTCGCAAGGACAAGCCGTTCCTGGTCGTCGACTGCGGCGCCATGCCGCCGCAGCTGCTGGAGAGCGAGCTGTTCGGTCACGAGCGCGGCGCGTTCACCGGCGCGGTGTCGTCGCGCCAGGGCGTGTTCGAGGCGGCGGCCGGCGGCACCGTCTTCCTCGACGAGATCGGCGAGCTGAGCATCGACCTGCAGCCCAAGCTGCTGCGCGTGCTGGAGCGGCGCGAGGTCCGCCGGGTCGGCACGAACAACCACGTCCCGATCAACGTCCGGCTGATCGCGGCCACCAATCGCGGCCTGCGCGACCAGGTGGGCGCCCACAAGTTCCGCTCCGACCTCTATTACCGGCTGGCGGTGGTCGAGGTGAAGCTGCCGCCGCTGCGCGAGCGCCTGACCGATCTGCCGCTGCTGGTCGAGCACATCGTGCGCGCGTTCGGCACCGTCGACGCCGCCACCATGGCGCGCATCCGTTCGCCCGACTTTCTCGACGCGCTGGCGCGCCACAGCTGGCCCGGCAACATCCGCGAGCTGCGCAACTACCTGGAGCGGTGCGCGGCGCTGCGCGACTTCACGCCGCCGCGCCCGGCCACCGGCAGCTCGCCCGTGGCGCCCGGCCCGGAGAGCGCGGTCAACGTGGGCCAGCCGCTGCGCGAGGCACGCGAGTCCTGGGTCAGCGCCTTCGAGCGCCGCTATCTTGAAGAGCTGCTGCGCCAGCACGACAACCGCGTCAGCTCGGCGGCGCGCGCCGCCGGCGTCGATCGCATCTACTTCTACCGGCTGCTCTGGAAGCACGGCTTGCGCACGCGCGAGCCCTCTGGCCGCGAACCCGACGACCTCGCGTGACGGGGCTCGCCGCCCCGGCGCCGGCCGCGGTAGAACCGACGCCCGTGACCGCCGCGCCCCGCGCCGAGAGCACCGCCCGCGCGCTGGCGGTCGGCTGCGCGATCGGCGCCGTGCTGGCGGCCGGCAACGTCTACACCGGCCTCAAGATCTCGATGATCGACGGCGGCAGCATCACCGCCGCGCTGCTGGGGTTCATGCTGTTCAGCCGGACGCGCAGCGGCCGGGCGCCGTACAGCGCGCTGGAGAACAACATCACCCAGACGACGGCGGCCTCCGCGGCCATCATGGGCTACGTGGCCGGCGTGGGCGGCCCGATCCCGGCGATGTCGCTGATGGGCGGCCACTTTCCCGGCTGGGCGCTGGCGATCTGGGGAATGGCGATCGCCCTGATCGGCATCTTCGCCGCCTCGCTGCTGCGCCGGAAGCTGGTGATCGAGGAGGCGCTGCCGTTCCCCACCGGCAACGCGACGGGCGATCTGATCGAGACGATGTTCGCGGCCCGGGCCAGCGCCCTGCGGCGCGCGCGCCTCCTCCTCGGCGGCGCCCTGGTGGCCGCCGCGGTGACCTGGGTCCGCGACGGGCGGCCCAAGTTGCTCCCGGAGGCCACGATGGTGGGCGGCGCGGTGGCCGGGATCCCCCTCGCCGCGCTGACCGTCGGCATGAGCTGGAGCCCCCTGCTCTTATCGACAGGGGTGATGATGGGCCTGCGCGCCGCGGTCAGCATGGCGCTGGGGGCGGCCCTGGCCTGGGTGGGCCTGGCCCCCTGGCTGGTGCGCAGCGGGATCGTCGCCGAGGCGAGCTTCCCGGCCTGCTCGCCCTGGCTGGTCTGGCCCGGGCTGGGCCTGTTGTTGGCGGGGAGCTTCCTGCCGCTGGTGCTCGACTGGCGGGCCGTCGTCCGCGCGTTCGCCGATCTCGGCACGCTGCTGCGCGGTCGCGCGGCCGGCTCGGCGCGCGTGGGAGCCGAGGCCGAGGCGGCCGAGCGAAGCCCGCGCCTGGGCGCCGGCGTGGTCCTGGGGCTGGTCGCGATCGTGGCCGTCGGGCGGGGCGTGTTCGGCCTGCACGTCGCCTCGGCGCTGCTGGCGATCGCCGTGGCCCTGGTGCTGGCGGTCGTTTCGTCGCGGGCCACGGGTGAGACCGACTGCGCGCCGGTCGGCGCGGTCGGGACGCTCACGCAGGTGGTGTTCTCGGGCTACGGGCCGATCATCTCGATCCTGGCGGGGTCGGTCTCCATGGGGACGTCGTCGCAGGCGGCGCAGACGCTGTGGGCCTTCAAGGCCGGGCAACGCCTGGGCGGGACGCCCCGCGCACAGCTCGGGGCCCAGGTGCTGGGGGCCCTGCTCGGGGGGCTGGTCGTCGTGCCGGTCTACCTGGTCATCGTCAGCGCCTACGGGATCGGCACGGAGAGCCTGCCGGCGCCGTCGGCCGTCACCTGGAAGGCCACCGCCGAGGCGGTGCGGGGCGGTCTGGGCTCACTGCCGCCACACGCGCCCGTTGCCGGGCTGGTGGGGCTGCTGGTCGGGGGGGTGCTCGCGTTCGGCGCCCGCGGCCGCGCCGCCCGCTGGCTCCCCTCGCCCGCCGCGATGGGGATCGCCATGCTGATGCCGGCGTCGCTGGCGCTGGCGGTCCTGGCCGGCGCGGTGGCGGCGGTCGTGGTCCTGCGCCTACGCCCCAGCTTGAATCAGGACGAGCTGACCTCCATGGCCGCCGGCGGCATCGCCGGCGAGTCGCTCATGGGCGTGATCGTGGCGATCCTGGTGGTCGCCGGCGTCTGGAAATAACGCCGCTCAGCTCGGTCCTTCCGACGGGGTGGCGGGGGCAAACCTCGACTCCGCTGCCCACCAGCGACACCAGGGAGAGGTGGGTCAGGCGCGCGCGGCGTCGGTCAGGGTGACGCCGTCGGCGTTGTCGGCCGGCGCCCAGTCGGCGGTCGACATCACGTCGCCGCCCACGATCTCCTTGCCGCCCGGCGCCTCGGCCGAATCCTTGACGGTGGCCGCGCCGACGTGAACCGTGATGTTGACGTGGACGTCGGCGACCGCCGAGGGGCGATCGGCCAGCGCCGCCTGGAGGTCGTTGGCCAGCGCCACCAGCTGCTCGCGCTCGCCCGCGGTGGCGCTCTCGTCCGCCGACAGCAGCCGCGCGCCGATGATGGCGCTCCCGGTCTGCAGCGGCAAGGACAGCTCGGCGCCGCGGAAGGTCTGCTCGGTGGTGTCGAGGATGGCCGACGTGTCGTCCAGGACGGCGTCGCTCTCGGCGTCGGCGCCGTCGGCGATCCGGATCTCGACGTAGATCACCGCGGCGCGCGCGGTCTCTTCGGCCTGCGCGGCGCGGGTGCCGACCGCCTCGCGCACGGCCTCGATGAACGCCTTGACGCTCTGGTAGCGCCGCTCCGGCGTCTTCTCCATGCAGCGGAGCACGACCGCGTCGAAGGCCGGCGAGACCGGCGCGCCCTGGCTGGGGCGCGGCGCCGGCGCCTCCAGGTGCTGGCGTTCGATGTCGGTCATCGTCTCGGCGCGGAAGGGGTATTGCCCGGTCAGCAGGTGGTAGAGGACGACGCCCAGCGCGTACACGTCCGTGCGCGGGTCGACGCCGTCGCCGCGGATCTGCTCGGGCGCCATCGTGTACGACGTGCCGAGGCGGGTGCCGACGACGGTGAGGCCCGCCTCGGAGGCGTCGGGGTGCATCAGCTTGGCGATGCCGAAGTCCAGCAGCTTGACCACCCGCTTGCCGCCGGTGGTGGAGACGAAGATGTTGCTGGCCTTGAGGTCGCGGTGGACGATCCCCTGCTCGTGCGCGACCTGCAGCGCCGAACAGACCGGCTCGAGGATCTCGAGCACCTCGGCCGGCGGGAACCGGGTGCGCTCGTGCAGCATGGTGCGCACGTCGGTCCCCTCGAGCAGCTCCATCACGTAGAATGGGCGCCCATCCGGCAGCGTGTCGAACTCGAAGATGTCGACGATGGCCGGGTGCTTGATCATGTTGACGGCCTGCGCCTCGCGCACGAACCGCGTCACCATCTGGGGCGAAGCCGCCAGCTGCCGCCGCAGCACCTTCACCGCCGCCTTGCGGCCCAGCACCTTGTGCTGCGCCTCGTAGACCGTGCCGCCGCCGCCGGAGGCGATCTCCTTCTTCAGGACGTAGGCGCCCGCCAGCGTCCCAGGGGCCAGCGCATCAGCGTCCGCGGCGGACGCCATGGCGCCCACCGGGGTCTGATTCGGGCCCAGGGCCCGGGTCTTGTCTTCGTCTTCTGGTTTGGGAAGCACGGTCTGAATCCAACGGAGCCGTCGCGGCCCGCCGCTTCCGGTGGACATCGGAGGCTCTGTGACAAACATTTAGCGCATGATTGACTCACATTGTCACCTGGATGGCGCCTACTACGGCGCGGACCGGGCGGTCGTCCTCGCCCGGGCGCGGGCAGCCGGGGTCACCGCGTTCGTCTGCGTCGGCGTGGGCCGCGGGTCGGCGGCCGCGGAGGAGGCCGCCGCCATCGCGGAGGCCGAGCCGGACGTCTTTGCCACCGTCGGGGTCCATCCGCACGACACCGCCGAGGCGACCGAGGCCCACTGGGCGACCTTCGAGCGCCTGGCCCGGACGGCCCGGGTGGTGGGCGTAGGTGAGACGGGGCTGGATTACCACTACGACCACGCGCCCCGCGACGTGCAGCAGCAGGCCTACCGCCGGTCGATCGCCCTGGCGCGCGCCGCCGGCCTGCCCGTCGTGTCGCACGTCCGCGACGCCCACGCCGACGCGGCGGCCATCCTGGGCGAGGCCGGCGCGGGTCACCCGGGGGTCATTCACTGCTTCACCGGCGGCGTCGCGGAGGCCCGGGCCTACCTGGACCGGGGGCAGCACCTCTCGTTCTCCGGGATCGTCACCTTCAAGAACGCCGGCAACATCCGCGAGGCGGCCGCGTTCGCCCCGCTGGACCGCATCCTGGTCGAGACGGACGCCCCCTACCTGGCCCCCATCCCCCACCGCGGGGCGCGCAACGAGCCGGCCTTCATCGTCGAGACGCTGAAGACGGTCGCCGGCCTGCGCGGGATCCCAGCGGAAGAGCTGGACGCCGCCACCACCGCCAACACGCGAAAGCTGTTCGAGCTACCGACTGGCGATTGACGGAACGGGAGCGGGCAGCCGATACTGAAAGTCTTTCGTGAGCTCCGATCGGCCCGGCTCGAACTCAGACTCGTCGACACCGCCACCATCGGCGCCCGTCCGAGTTCGGCTCCGGTACGCGGCGTTCGAGACGTTCATCGACAAGTTCGCGGCGAACGTGACGCGCGGGGGGCTCTTCCTGGCCAGCCGCACGCCCCGCCCCGTCGGCGACATCTTCGCGTTCGAGGTCCAGCTCGCCGGCGGCGAGGTGGCGCTCGCCGGCGACGGCAAGGTGACCTGGGTGCGCGAGTTCGACCCGGCCGCGCCCAACAAGCCGCACGGGATGGGCGTACAGTTCCTGCGCCTTGATCCGCCGTCGCGCGAGATCATCAACCAGATGCTGGCGCGTAAGGCCGGCGGCGGGCAGTCGGGCGCGATCCGGATCCCGATGCCGGCGTCCGGGTCGGGCCGCGCCCGCAGCGGCGCGAACGGCACCGGGCCGGTGGCGACCACCGCCTCGCGCATCGACACCAGCGTCGATCTGGCCGCCGAGCTGGGCGTCGACGAAACGCGCGTGCGCCGCGCCGCCGAGCGCAACTGGCTGGGCGCCGGCCGCGCCGAAAGCGAGCTCGAGGAGCTGGAGGCCCTGCTGCGCCCCGAGCCCGCCGAGACGGTTTCGCTGGCGCAGGCGCTGACCGAGATGCCGCGCCTCCTGGATCCACCGGCGCGACGGATGAGCGGCGCCTTCCGCCCGCTGGTCGAGCTGTTCCCATCGCTGTCGTCCAAGCCGGGCGGCTCGGACGAGAACCGCTGAGGAGAGGCGTATGAAGAATCCGTTCGGAGCGGCGATTGGTCTATTCCTCTTGGCCGTGAGCGTGGCATTCATCCCGAATGCCTGCAGCTGCAGCGACGACGGCGCCAAGGGAAAGCCGGGGACGGTGGACGGCGGCCAGGACGCCGCGCCGGCCAGTGGGGGAGCAGGCGGCGGCGCCGCGGGCACGGCCGGCGTGCCCGGGACCGCGGGGGCGTCGGGCGCA
>CAZTZM010000228.1:0-5028 GCA_964618005.1 uncultured Myxococcales bacterium | reverse complement strand
CATCTACCGCGCCTCGCGCTTCTTCGCCAACGACAACCACCGCCCGCTCGAGAACCCGAAGGTGACGGTGCGCGTGGGCGACGGGCGCAACTTCCTGACCCAGCGCAAGGACAAGTTCGACGTCATCGTCAGCGAGCCGTCGAACCCCTGGCTGACCGGCGTGTCGAACCTGTTCACGCGCGAGTACTTCCGCGACATCAAGACGCGGCTGGCGCCCGACGGGATCTTTTGCCAGTGGGCGCAGCTGTACGAGATGGCGCCGTGGAACATCAAGACCATCTACGGCACCGTGCGCGAGGCGTTCCCCTACGTCTACGTGTTCGCCGCCGAGGACCTGTCGTCCGACACGATCCTGATCGGCAGCATGAAGCCGCTGCCGCTGGACATCGATTTGCTCGAGCGGGCGTTCCGCGATCCGTCGACGCGCGCCGAGGCCCGCCGCGGCGGACTGAGCTCGCCGCACGACGTGCTCGCCTACTTGCTGCTCGGTCCCGAGGAGCTGGAGTCGTTCACGGCCGGCTCGGTGTTGAACAGCGACGACAACGCCAGGATCGAGTTCGCGGCGCCGCGCGATCTCCTGGGCTACGCCAAGTTCGATCCGTACCTGGCCAAGGTCTATGGTCCGCTGTGGCCGTATGGGCGGCTGACCGAGCTGGCGCGCGGCTACGACGGCCCGGACCGCGGCACCAAGGCGGGCCTGCTGTCGCGCAGCCTGCTGGCGCACGGCAAGGCGCGCGAGTCCGAGCTGTGGGCGCGCCGCGCGGAGGCGGCCGGCGATCCGCCCGAGGCGCAGCACGCGCGCCTGCTGCTGGATCTCGTCTCGACCCGCCTCGACCGCGATCCCGAGATCCCGCTGGCGCCCGGCGAGGAGCTGGCGCCGCCGACGGTGCCGGCCAAGCTGGCCGCCGCGCACCCCGACTACGTCGCGCTGGTGAATGACCAGTACCGCGACGTGATCGCCGAGTACCGCGCCCGTCGCTACGCCACCGGCTACAAGCTCCTGGAGAAGTGGCCCGAGGAGATCTGGACCGGCCTGGGGCAGGATTTCTCGCTGCTGACCGGCTTCCTCGACTACAAGGCCGAGTTCTACGGCGACGCCATCGACGAGCTGAAGGCCCTGGCCGACGACGCCACCTTCGCCGCCCGCCGCCCCGAAGCCCTCTACTACCTGGGCCGCGCCTACTACGCCAACGCGATGTACACGAAAGCCGTCGACGCCCTCGAGCGCTACATCCGGTCACAGACCGTGCTCGGCCGCCCGCTGCTCCCCGAGCCGATGGCCTCTGGTCGTTGACTTATTCGCTATCCGGGAAGTCTGAGGACGCGTTCCGTACGATCGAATTCCTGTGGGATTGAGCCTTCGCCAAGGCCGAGTTGTTCGTAGATACGACGTACGAGTCGGTAGGCTGCCGCGTCTGGTTTCGCTATCAACTGACTCATCTCCACTTCGAACGGTTCGATCTCGATGCGGTCTTCTTCAAGGATCGCTTCTTGTTCCCATGGAAGCTGGGGCAGGTTGGGAGAGCCCCCTCGCAAGCGAGAGCCTTTGAGGCCTCCTATCGATGCGCTGCAGACGACGACCCCGTCGCGAAGAGATCGTTTGTCCGCAAACCGGTCGAGGAGCTTCGAAAAAACTCGGAACGCCGACACCGGCAGCTCAAGGAGAGCGAATGGAGAGATTTGGCGACCAGAGGTATCCCAGTCCCGATCTAGACGTACTCGAGGCGCCCAGCACGTCAATTGGCCCTCGTCGGACAGGCGAATCCCGTGCTCATGCTCGCCGCGACCAAAGGTGTGCTCCACCCTGCCCGTCGAGAATCGAGGCAAGGAATTATCTGGGAAAATGACCGTCCACCCATTGCGGCGGTTTCCGGACGCACGCGGATCTGTGAAGAGATCAGAAATGAACTTCCGCGTCGCGGGGTCCGCATGCTCGATCCCGATGTCCATTGTGGGAACCGGTGCGAGCTGCCACCAGAATCGCGCGGGCCCCACCTTCAGCTCCGAGTCGATCTCCTTCCGTTGAGCAGCGCGCATTTCCTCGAGCTCGTCGGTTGGCCCGCTCGCGCCGCCAAAAGCGTCGGCGATCTCTTCGCGGTCCATTTCACGGACGCGGCTGCCGACACGGAGGATAAATTGTCGGCCACGGTCTTTGAGCAGCGCGTAGGGTCTTCTGTCTCCGCGCAGGACCTGGACCCGAATCGTGTCCGCAATGACGTCGACGCACACTTCGTCACCGCCTGGGGAGGGCTCAATGACATCGATGAGATGATTGTGAAGAGCATCTCGTGCCTCATCCGGTCTCGGTACCGGATCGATGTGCACGGCCACGCCGGCCGCTTCTTCAACCCCGATCCAAATGTCGCCTCCTTTCGCGTTGAGAAATGCAACGACTTCACGCGAGATGGAAAACGGCTTCTTGAGAGCGTCTGCAGACTTGAACTCGAGCCGCTCGGACTCTCTTTTCCCAATGAGCTTATGAGGATCAGCTGATGACATCAGGATTCCGCCAAACATTCGGATGGGTTCAACAAGAATCGGTGCGCCGGAATCATCTCAATTCCCACGTCACGCGTGGCAAGGACACCGTCGTAGATTAGCAACCTGCGTTCGATACCGGCGTCAGCGGCGGCTCGGGACAGCCGATCGATCTTCCGCGATCTAAGTCTTGATCCTGCGGTTACTTCGATCCCGACTGGACGACCCCGGACGGGACGCCAAACGAAATCGATCTCTAGGTCGTCGCGCGCCCTGAAGTATCCAAGACGGCCTCCCGGGTTTTCTCGGTGCACTTCGCGCAAGTGCCGAAAGACGGCTGCTTCGAGAATTTTTCCTCGGACATCAGGATCTCCCAGCGGGTCGAGTGCTCGCGAAAGGGCAGATATGAGTCCGTGATCGGATGCATAGACCCTGTATCGGGCTCGGAGCTGGGTAGCCGCTTTGGCGTGTGCAGCGTGGTCGGGCGGTAGCCCGCAAATCAATCGTATGTCTTCAAGGAGCGTCAGCCACTCTTCGACCGACTTCCGATTCGCATTTAAGTCCTGTGCGCGTGACTGGGCGATCCAAATACCGCCAGATTCGTTGACCAGGTACACGAAGAGTCGCCTGACTCTCTCTATGTCGACACCTGTCCGACGAAGGTCTCGGAGAATTGCTCGATTGATGATGTCATCCCGGATTTCTGGCAGAGGATCGCGCCCTACAGGCGGCAGGGCATATTCGGGGAATCCACCGGTGGAGAGGTAACGGGAGAATAGGGTCGGATCGCGGCCGAGAGCGGTTTCAAGAGCTGTATCTTCGTTCCCACTCACGTCGCCGGCATTCAGCAGCACGAACTCTCGGTAAGTCAGACCTTCGATCAAAATCTCGTTCCAGCGCCCTTGGCCGGACTCGACATCTCCGTCCTTGAGTGCTCCCGCGGAGGAACCGGTTACGATGAAAATGGACCGCGACGTGGGGCTTTGCCGATGCGATTCATCGACTGCCCCCTTCAGCCAGCGCTGCCAGTGCTCTGCTTCCTGAATCTCGTCCAGCAAAAACAATCGTGGATAGTCGTGCCGCAAGCTAGGGGGCTCTGCCGCAACGATGTCCCGTGGCGAGGTGGGCGTGATCAAGCGATCGTCGGAGAAGTCGAAGAACGTCAAGTTGCCTGCTGGCCAACCTTGATCCAGAAGGTGATCTGCCAGCTGTAAGAGGAGGGTGGTCTTTCCAACCTGGCGGGGACCCACCAGCAAAGCCGCCCGTTTCTGGGGCGCCTCGCCCAGATATGAGAGAACACTTTGGAAGAGCGCTCGGCGTTGCGGGAAAAGACGTGCGCGCCTGAACGAAGGGTCCGTCCACCAGCGGTTGTGATCGGCGACCAGGGAGCTAATGTCCATCGTACCGGACATGTTTTACAGTATCATGGTTACTGTAGCGACAGTAAAGCCGCCGCGCTCCCGATTTCCGGCTCTGCAAGTGCAGCCAGCCGGTAGGAGATCGGTCCCCGAGGCAGATGTCGAGATGACGGGAGCAAGCTCGTCAGTGCGCGACCCTCAGCGCGTAGAACTTCACCGTGGCGCCGACTGTCGGGTCACTGCCGGCGGTCTGGTCGTAATCGCCGGCCTTGAAGTACTGGCCGTAGCCGGCGAAGGCGGCGGGCGTCGTGAACATCATCGTCGTTCCGTCGACGGTCAACGTGATCGTTCCGTCACCCGTGAGCTGCAGCGTGTAGCTGAACGTCGTTCCGAGCGGGACGCTGGTGATGGCGTGTGAGGTCTGGCCGCCCGTGGGGTCGTCCTCGATCCCCAGCGTGATGGCGCCGCTGGAATAATAGTAGAGCTCGACGAGCGGCTTGGTCGACGCCGCCAGGCCCGACTGGATCGCGGTGCCGAGATGGATCTGCCCGATGCAGACGTGATCGGGCACCTGCGTGATCGCCACGGTCGCGGAGAGGACGTTGGTCCCGGCGATCGGCCAGTTCGCCGCCGAGCCGTCGGCGTTCAGCTCGCGCAGCTCGGAGCGCGGGTAGCTGGAGTCGGCCGTGGTGACGCCGCTCTCCGGGTCCCAGAACGTCATCGCCCCATCCGTGGGGTTGGTGAAGAAGTAGCTGTCGTGAAAGCCGGCCGCCAGCATGGCGGGCGAGATCGTCGTGGGCTGCCCCGCCGCTCCGACTGGCTCTTGCAGCTCCCAGCGCGAGAGATCGAAGTTGCTGCTTGGCGGCAGGTTTGGGTTCAACCCCCCGGCATCGGCGCCCATCGTGCCCGTTCCGCCGTCCGGCCGGACTGCGCTGGCGCCCCCACCGCAACCGGGACCCAAGACCGCCAGCACCCAAGCGATCAGCCCGGCAAAGCTCCCGCGCATCCAGGCGATTGTTGCACCGCCGGACACTGGCGCGCCGTGTCCGGGGTCATGTCTTGGCTACTGAAGGGGGTTGACCCAGCGCAGGCCGGGGAAGCGCGAGAAGTCGGCGTCGTTCGAGTGGAGCTCCGCCTGGTTCTCGATGGCGAGCGCCGCCAGGTGGGTATCGGTGGTCAGGCTGCCGGCCAC
>CAZTZM010000227.1:0-3636 GCA_964618005.1 uncultured Myxococcales bacterium | reverse complement strand
GAGCCGCGTGACGAAAGAAAGAGCGAGCGCGATAGCGCCAGTTCGGACGGGGCCTGATCTCATTTTGACTTATCTCCTCGGGATGGTTTTCCGCGGGGCGGACCGTAGCGGAGCGTTTACCCTCTGCTCCTCACAAGCCGGTGAAGTTTCTGTGTCATCGGTGTGAAGTTGCGCGATTGACAGCGAAGCGTGAGCGGGATACGAAGACGCCTTACGTATCGCCGGACGCAAAAAAGCCCCCCCACCTTCCAGTGAGGGGGCTCGGTACTTCAGACAGCTACATCAGTTGGTGATGGTCGGCGGGGAGACCGAGCAGGCGTTCTGGCCGGTGCTGCCGTTGCCGCAGCCACCGAGCGCCACGTTGCCCGTGCCCTGAGTGTTCGGAGCCGGGGTGCTGCTGGTGCTCAGCTCCTCGGGGTAGTCGAGGCACTGCACGCCGCCGGGGACGGCGACGAAGCCGTTGCCCGCCATCGCCGAGGCGACGATCGTGCTGTTGCCGTAGCAAGCCGCGAGCTCCTTCTCGCCACCCTGCAGGTTGCTGAATCCGAAGATGGTTCCGAAGTAGAGGCGGCGCGACAGCGGGTAGAGCGGCAGCGTCCCCGGGGCGGCCAGCAGGTTCTTGAGGCCCAGGTCCGGATCGGCACCCGGGGTGAACGGCGGGGTGCCGTTGACCGACAGGGCCTTCAGCGGCGCCGAAACCGGGTCGATCGGCGAGCCCGAGCCCGGGAAGAGCTGGGCGGCCTCACGACCGGCGTAGCCGATGCTGCAGGGGTCGGAGTCGGTCAGGCAGCCGATCTGCGAGGTGTCGTCGCTCTGCTGGCAGGTGCCGGTCGTGCCCGCCACCGGGACGTTGTTGGCCGCGCCGGCGTTGGCGTGGATGCGGTAGTACGAACCGGTCAGCAGGCGGCCGTTCGCGTCGATGCCGAACTGGAACGGCGAGGCGGCGCGGCTGGCGGACGGGACCTGGCTGTTGGCCACGACCACGACATTGTTATAGAGGCGGCCGTCGAGGCGCGGAACGACGTCGACGCAGCGGAAGGTGCGGGCCGCCGTGCAGCGCGGATCGCCCGAGGTGGTGACCGGCATGAAGCAGAGGCCGGCGACCGGCGCCGAACCACCGGGGCACTTGAAGCCCGTCGGGATGCGGGCGGCGCGGATCGGGGCTACCGTGCCACACTGCAGGGCGCAGGTCTGCGACGGGTAGAGGTCCGACGCGGTCGTCGTCGTCGCATCGGGGATCAGGATCGGGAGCACCACGCCGAGGTCGCCGCGGAAGTTCGCGGTGCCGCCGGCGGCCAGCGCGCCCTCGCAGATACCGTCAGCGGTCGTCGTCGAGCAAGAGGTGCGGACCGGGTCGAGATCCGAGTAGTCCGAGGCGCCGCCGAAGCTGACCACGCCGGCCGTCTGGGCGTCAGCCGAGTTGCAGAACGGGTTGGCCTTCTGGGCCGCGCCGACCGGAACGGTCGACAGGGTGCCGATGCCCTTGCCGGGGGGGTTCAGGACGCTGACGAACGCGTCCGTGGTGCCCGAGAGGTCGCTGCGGCGCCAGGCGTGGGTCAGGCCGGTCGAGCAGCTGGTATCGCCAGCGGCGCAGTCGGTCGCGAACAGGTTCCGCCAGCTCTTGATGAGCGACTTGCGGACGGCGCTGTTGCAGTTGAACGAGCCGTCGTGGTGCAACCCGAAGTAGAGGACGGCGAGCGCGTCGAACGAGGGCTGATTCGCGTAGAGCGAGGTCCCGCCGCCGAACGTATAGTTGTTGCTGGCGTCGCAGCCGGGGCAGGTGTCGCCGGTGTTCAGGGTCACCGCGAAGGCCGAGGTGTTGCCGAAGCCGTTGGCCGCCGAGCTGGAACAGCTGTTGGTCTGGTTGGCGGCGATGGCGACGCCGTCGATGCCGACCAGGAGGTCCTCGGCCAGGTTGGCCGACGAGCCGGCCGGGCCGGTCGCCACCGGCGAGCCGGTCCCGAAGCAGTACTCGCTGTTCTTCAGCGCGCGCGACATCGGGCTGACCTGCTGCGCACCGATGACCATCTGACCGGCGCCGACGCCCGAGCCGCCGCCCAGGTACGTGATGCCGTCGTTGTGGAAGTCGCTGAACTGGTTGTTGCAAGCCGCGATGACGGCGTTCGTGACCTCGAACAGCGTGTCCGAGCCGTTCAAGGCGATATTGTTTCCACCGGGCTCCGCCGCAGCGAGTGCAGCGGCACCGGCTCCCGCGAGCAGGAATGCCGCGCTGACCATCGAAGTTCTCATATCGATCCTCCCTAATCCTTGGTCGTTTCGAAACAGGTCCCGGCCGGCTTGGCCGAAAACGTTCGGCCCACGCCGTAACAAAGATCGGGCCAACCCGACGAACATCGCCGCAACGCCGGAACATCCGGTAAGAACGACTGTTTTCGAGGAACGCGGATGCTTCGGGCGGCGAGGCGCCAAGGCCGCCTCCGAATATCAGTCATGACACGCCGATTTTCGGAGCCGTGAGGTTGCGGACGTTCTTCCGCGACGGCGTCACTTCGATATCCGGATAGCGTTTTCCGGTTTTCGAATAGACGACCTGATTTCGCGCGCGCGCGGCAAGCGCCGAACAAACCCTGATCCGAGGGAAACCATGACGGATTTCCTTGCAGGGCGATCGGGCGAGCCCGACGGGCTTGAACCTTGCTTAGCCGGGGCCCGGATGCGGCTGCGAGATTCCCGAGCCGCCGTCCAAAGACAACCACTCGCGAAATCTTGTTGGGAGGATATGGTGATGATCCGAAATTCGTTCAAACTGTCCGCTCTTGCGGCGGTCGCGGTGCTGGGCGCCGTGACGACCTTCAGCTGTTCCAAGAGCAGCAACCCCAGCCAGGGCGATGTCGAGCTCGCGCTCGTGCTCCCCGGCGGTTCCACCATCAGCTCGGTGAACTACACCGTGCTGTCGTCGACCAGCGCCACGCTGGCCAGCGGCACGATCAACGTCAGCGACCCGAACGCCACGATCTCGCTCGATGTCACGCTGCCCGCGGGCACGGGTGACACCGTCAAGCTGAGCGCGACGGCCTCGGACGGCACGGCTTGCAGCGCCACCAGCATGCCGTTCAACGTCGTGGCCGGCCAGTCGACCGCTGTCACGCTGACCCTGACCTGCGGCGGCGGCGCGCAGACGAACACGCCGGGCTCGGCGAGCATCACCGCGAACGTGGTGACCCAGGACAACTGCCCCAGCATCACGTCGGCGGTGGCTGCTCCGGCGCAGACCTCGGTCGGCCAGCAGATCGCCATCTCCGCGGCGGCCTCGGACGCCGATGCGGGCGACACGCTGACCTTCGCCTGGGCGCCGGCGGCGAACTTCACCAACCCGACCTCGGCCTCGACCAGCTACACCTGCACCGCGGCCGGCACCCAGACCATCACCCTCACGGTGAACGACGGCCACACCCCGGCTTGCGCCACGGGTCCGGCCACGATCACCATGACGGTCACCTGCGTCTCCGTCTCGGTCTGCGGCAACGGCGTCGTCGAGCCGGGTGAGCAATGCGAGCCGCCGAACACGGCGACCTGCAGCGCAACCTGCCAGACCATCACGGCCGGCACGGGCGGCTCGGCCGCCGGTGGCGCGCCGGGCACGGGTGGCGCGGCCGCTGGCGGCGCGCCGGGCAC